>CAYOJN010000176.1:0-2381 GCA_964404245.1 uncultured Sphingosinicella sp.
CGCAAGGACCATCAGGCGATGAAGGCGGAAATCGCCGCCATTGCCAAACTGGTCGAAAGCCAGCCCCTGGAAAGCCGGCCGCATTTCGAGGTTGGCCTCGCAACCGCCTTCGGCTGCACCATCGAGGGCCCGGTAAGCGAGGACAAGGTGGTGGAGCTTGCCGAGGCGGCGATCGCTGCCGGTGCCGCCGAGGTCGGCCTCAGCGATACGACCGGCTATGGCAATCCGGCCCAGGTTCGCCGGCTCGTTCGAAGGGTCAAGGCGGCAGTCGGTGACGACCGGATGCGAACGCTTCACCTTCACAATACGCGCGGCCTCGGGCTCGCCAATGTCGTCGCCGGACTCGAAGAGGGAGTGACGACCTTCGATTCCTCGCTTGGCGGGCTTGGCGGCTGCCCCTTCGCTCCCGGTGCCTCGGGTAATATCGTCACCGAGGACCTGGTGTTCATGCTCGAAAGCATGGGCCTTTCGACCGGAATCGACATCGAACGGCTGATCGCCGTCCGGGAGATCCTTGCCGAAGCGCTTCCCGGCGAGCCGCTTTACGGCTTCACCCCCGATGCCGGTCTTCCACTGAATTTCGGAGAGCAGAAACAATGACAGCGCCGCGCCCGCTCGAAGGGCTCAAGGTCGTCGAATTCACGCACATGGTGATGGGCCCGGCCGTCGGAGCGATCCTCGCCGGGCTCGGCGCCGAGGTGGTGAGGGTCGAACCGGTCGGCGGCGACCGGACCCGGCGCCTTCTTGGCTCGGGCGCCGGCTATTTCCCGATGTACAACCGTCACAAGGCCAGCCTCTGCCTTGATCTCAAGCAGAAGGAGGGCGTCGAAGTGGCGCTCAGGCTTTGCGACGGTGCCGATATATTGGTCGAGAATTATCGTCCGGGAGCGATGGACCGGCTTGGCCTGGGCTATGAAGCGCTTTCCGGACGCAACAAGCGACTCATCTACTGCTCGCAAAAGGGGTTCCTTCCCGGTCCCTATGAAAGCCGGACCGCGCTTGACGAAGTGGCTCAGATGATGGGCGGTCTCGCCTACATGACCGGGCCGCCCGGACGGCCGCTTCGGGCCGGCGCAAGCGTGATCGACGTCGCCGGCGGGATGTTCGGAGTGATCGCAATCCTCGCCGCGGTCGAGGAACGGCATCGCACGGGCCTTGGCCAGAAGGTTCAAAGCGCCCTCTTCGAAACGACCGCCTATCTCGTCGGCCAGCACATGGCGCAGATGGCGGTGACCGGAAAACCGGCGAGCCCGATGCCGGCCCGGGTTTCGGCCTGGGCGATCTACGATGTCTTCGCGACCGCCGATGATAGCGCGATCTTCATCGGGGTCGTGACCGACGCCTTGTGGGAAAAATTCTGCGCCCTGTTCGGGCTCGACGATCTGTGGGCCGATGAAAGCCTGCGCGAAAATAATGCGCGGGTTCTCGAACGCGAGCGGATCCTTCCGCAAGTCCGTAAGGTCATTGGCGGCTATGGTCGCGATGAGCTGGTCGAGCGGCTCGAAGGCACCGGAATCCCCTTCGCTCCGATCGGACGTCCCGAGGATCTCTTCGACGATCCGCATCTCCAGGCTTCCGGCGGTCTCGAGCCCGTCACTCTCACCGATGGAAGCCTTGCCCGTCTTCCGGCTCTTCCAATCGAGATGGGAGGCGCCCGGCCGGGCTCGCCCTCCACTCTTCCATCGCCCGGCGCCGATACCGGGGACATACTCCTGGGCCTCGGCTTCGACCGGTCCGAAATCGACCGGCTTGCGGCGATGAGTGCAATCGCACTCTAGTTGCCCTGCATCGGCAAGATCGGTAAGAGCGCCGATCTTCCTCAATTCATGTTCGAAAGTGATTGGATTGGCTCTCGATATCCAGCCCCAGACCCGCCTTCGCCAGGCCCGGTCGATGCTTCAGTCGGAGGTCGACGGTGATGTCGTCGCTCTCAATATCGATCGGGGCATGTGCTATGGCCTGAACGGTGTCGGATCGCACATCTGGCGGCTGCTCGAAGATTGGACCACCCCCGGCGAAATCTGCTCGGCGCTGACCCGGGATTATGATGTCGATCCGGAAACCTGCCGGTCCGAGGTCAGTCGTCTGATTGGCGAGATGGCTGAGGAATCCCTGATCGAGGTCGAGGGGGCCTGACGGCCCGCGAGGCCGTTCAGGAGGGGCGTTGGCCCGCAAGCACGTCCCGGGCATGCGCCTCGATTGCGGCCAGCTGCTCCTCATAGACCTGGATCCCCCAACGCCTCTTGACCGCAAAGATCGGCACCTGGCCCGCGAGCCTGGTGCAGCTTCTGAAATGTTCGGCCACGCCGCCCAGTTCGGGCAGATAGAAGCCGCGATAGGTGTTGGCGATCAGGATCTCGGCGGCTTCCATCCCGGTCACC
>CAYOJN010000176.1:2481-4383 GCA_964404245.1 uncultured Sphingosinicella sp.
ACAGGGCAAGGCCTTTCTGGAAGCAGACGATCCGCCATGGCAGCCGCCGCGCACAGGCGTGGACTGCCCACTGAACCCGGGCAATTTCGGCTTCGGCCCGGGAGCCGCTTGCTTCAGGCCCCGGCGGGGCGCGCAGCGAACTCATCAGCCGCCGGAACGGGACCAGCCGGATCGCGATCGAAGCGCTCGCCAAAGTGTAAGCGGCTTCGACCAGAAGCCGCCGATCGCTCCAATCCAGCCGGCGAAAGCTCGACAGGTCGGAAACCCAGTTCATTTCCCAATATTCCCGGCTGCGCCCCGAAGGCTCGTCATCGCTTTTTCCTTACCTGTCCCCCCCGCGCCCCGCAATCATCGGGCACCCCGAAGGGCTAGAGAAAGGACGCTGGGTCTCCCTCAGCTTCGGCCAGCCCGATAGCGCCGGATGATCCACATCGGGAGCGCAAGGACCGGGTAGAGGAAGGAAAGGCCGCGCGGCAGCGGAAGGATGACCCGATTCTCGGCGACGTTCAGCTTTCGTCCTGCCTCGCTGAATTTGTAGCTTATTCCGCGGCCGAGCAGGAAGTGGGACAGGTTGAGCCCAACGGTTCCGAGCATCTGGTCGTCCAGTTCGCGCGTTCCGGTCCCGGCCATGGTCCGGAGCGCCAGGGAAGCCAGCCAGCGATTGCGCCGATCGCCAAGGATTTCCGACAGAAGCTTCGAAGGAATCGGAAGTGCCAGGAGTTGGTTCGATAGCAAGAGGGCCTGGGCGGCGCTTCGCCCGGCGCCGATCGCCTGCGCATGGCGATACATCGCCTCCAGGGCCTGCTCTTCCTGCCGGCCTGCAAAGGCGGCGAGATCGGCAAGCCATTTCAGGCGCGACCAGCCATGGATAGCGCCGTGCACGCACAGATAGGCGAAGAGGCCGTTGGGCTCCAGGGTTGGGAGGGTCCGCCCGGAACCGACCGGCACGTCCTGGCGCGCGCTTGCGGCATCGAGACCGGCAAGGAGCCGATCATTGTCGGCCAGCGCGCTATGCAGTTCGACCAGGGTGTCGCCCCTGGTCCAGGACGATTCCTTGCAATGGTTCATCCACAGCGCGAATCCTTCCTCGTCGAGCGCCTGCGAGGGATAGAAGAGCGCGAAGCCTTCTCTCCTGAGGATCGAGGCGGCCTTCTGCGCCTGGTCGGGCGCGACCAGGAGGTCGATGTCCCGGGCCTGTTTCACCGACAGGTCGCCATAAGCGAGCATTGCGAGAGTCGCGCCCTTGACGAATAGAAAGTCGATTCGGGCTTCGCTCAGCCACTGGTCGAGCCGAATCGCCAGGGCCGTCTGGACCAGACTCTCGGCTGCAATCGCTCTTGCCCGGACGGCGAAAGCCTCCCTTGCCTTGTCGGGCACGTCGGCCCGTGTAGCGGTCAGTGCATGATGAACCAGGCCTTCGACCCGGTGCCGGCCGGCAAGGCCCGTCACCTCGTCCCAGTCGAGGCTTGCCGAAGCCAGTTCCTCGATCCTGCCGAGGGTCGCAGCCTCATGGGGCCAGCGGCAACATGCGGCAAGAAACTCGAATTCAGCGCTGAGGCGACCCGCAAAGACCATGGTTCGAGATTTCCTGCCTGTATCTGGCCAACGCGCCCTTCACTGGCCCGTGTGGCTCAGACGTGGCAGGAAGGCCACACAGGCTTCGTTCCGGGGCCGCTAACATTGCGAGTTGTGTCGGGCAATGCAACTTTCGCCTTGAAATCGCATTTCAACGTCCATAGAGGAAGCAGCAGATCACGGCGCGCAGGGTTAACAACGCTGCGAAGTTCGCGAGAAGCGAGAAAAACAAGGGAGCTAAAAATGGCTGATCGTGTAAACGGAGATGAAGTTCGCAAGGTGTGGCAGGCTCCTGAGCTGAGGCGTCTTCGGGCTGGATCGGCCGAG
>CAYOJN010000177.1:0-4381 GCA_964404245.1 uncultured Sphingosinicella sp.
GCTTTGGAAGCTATGGCTTTCCGGAAAGCCATGCGGCCAGTTTCGCCAAGATCGCCTACGCCTCCTGCTGGATGAAATATCATCATCCCGACATTTTCTGCGCGGCCTTGCTCAACGCCCAGCCGATGGGATTCTACGCCCCCGCCCAGCTTGTCGGAGATGCCCGCAGCCATGGAGTCGAGGTTCGACCGGTCTGCATCAATGCCAGCCGCTGGGACTGCACGATCGAAGGCTCGTCGCCGATCGGGAAAGACTATCTTCCGCTGCGCCTCGGTCTTCGGATGGTAAAGGGGCTCGCCAATGATCATGGCGCCCGGATCGCTGCCGCTGCGGCCGATTCACCCTTCACCAGCGTCGAGGATGTCTGGCGCCGGTCGAATGTTCCGGTGTCTGCCCTGGAAAAGCTGGCCGATGCCGACGCCTTCCATTCGCTTGGGCTCGATCGTCGCCAGGCCCTGTGGCGGATCCGCGGTCTCGGCCAGGCGCCCTTGCCCCTGTTCGCTGCCGCCGAGGCGTCGGCCAATGAGCCGGCGGTCAGACTTTCCTCACTGACCGAGGGACGCGAGGTGGTCGAGGATTATCGTTCGGTTCAATTGTCCTTGCGCGACCATCCCCTGGCTTTTCTGCGCAACGAACTGGAGCGGCGCGGAGCGATCGCAGCGGGGTGTCTCGACCGGGTAAGGGACGGTGCGCCAGTCACGGTTGCGGGAATCGTTCTCATCCGCCAGCGGCCGGGCAATGGCAATGTCACCTTCGTCACCCTCGAGGATGAAAGCGGGATTGCCAATATCATCATCTGGAAGAGCCTCCACGAACGCTATCGGCGGATCATCCTGTCCGCGGCCATGATCGCCATCAAGGGAAGGCTGCAGCGCGAAGGGCAGGTCGTCCATATCATCGCGGAGTCGATCGAAGATCTGACCGCCCTTCTTCACCAGGTCGGCGAGCGCGACTTTCCCCATCGGACCGGACCGGGGGACGGCGCCCGAAACAGCGGACCCGATGCCCGGCATCGCTCGCCGCCCTCTCCGGCCTTGCCAATGAAGAGGGACGGTGGACTGAGACTCAAGTCCCGGGATTTCCACTGAATGACTGGCGCATGCCGGGCTTCAACGAACAGCCGGCTTGTGCAAGGAGCAAGCCGGCTCCTAGATGCCGGTCTCTCAAGGAATTTCCGAATGCGCCTGCGTTTCTGCCTCCTTGCCACCGTTCTCGCGGCCTCCGCCCCGGCTCAGGCCCAGCGCCTGGGCGAGCGTACCACCTCGCCCGAGGCGATGGTGGCGCAGTTCGACCGGTCCTCGCCGGACGAGGAACTTCGAAGGCTTGTCGCTGCCGCCGATGCGCATCCGCTCGGAACCCTCGAAAATCCGGTCCGGGTCGGCGGTCCTGAGGGCGCGCACGCCTATCTGGCGAGGCTTCGCTGCACTGACGGGACTGCACCGCAGATCGGGCCACGCGCCGATTCCGGGGTAGGGGCATTCGGATCGGTGGTCGTTTCCTATCCGGTCGATTGCAGCGGCACGGGCAGCCGGCTCCTGTTCGACTTCTATCATGCGGAGCATGTCGAAAACCGTGCGCCTGCCGGTTTCAGCCTGATCCCCTGATCCTGGACGAGCCGGACCTTTCGCCATGAAATCGGCCATCAGGACGGCGGTTCGAGGACTCGCCACCCTCCTCCTCTTCAGCCTGGTGGCGCTCTGCTTCGCGCCCACGATCATTCCGCCCTTCCTCGACCGCCGTTACCATGACGGTCCGGTCAGCGATCATTATGACGGCGAGCGCTTCTTCAATCCGGACCTGGCGCCGCCCCGTTCAGGAGGAGCCAGTTTCTTCAACCGATGGGCGGGATCGAACGAACGGGCGCAATGGCCGGATCATGTTCCAGTCACCCCGACCCGACCGCCTGCCCGGATCGAGGGCGATGAGATGCAGGTGACCTGGATCGGTCATTCCACCGTTCTCGTCCAGACGCAGGGGTTGAACATCCTTACCGATCCGATCTGGTCCGATCGGGCCTCCCCCTTCCCGTTCATCGGACCGCGGCGGGTGCGCCAGCCCGGGGTCCGATTCGGAGACCTGCCGAAGATCGACCTCGTTGTCGTCAGTCACAATCATTATGATCATATGGACCTGCCGACCCTGAAACGCCTGTGGGAGCGGGACCGCCCGACTATCGTCACCAGTCTCGGTAACGACACCATCCTGGAGCAGCGCGGAATCGATTCACGGGCGCTGGACTGGGACGAACGGCTTCAGGTCAGGCCCGGTATCGAGGTGATCGTCGAGCGCAATCATCATTGGGGATCGCGCTGGTTCACAGACCGAAACCGGGCCTTATGGTCGGCTTTCACCATCGTCACCCCGGGCGGAAACATCTTCTTCGCGGGCGATACCGGATGGGGCGACGGGTCGTGGGTTGGCGATGCGGCAAGACGGGGCCGCTTCCGGCTCGCACTGATCCCGATCGGCGCCTACGAACCGCGGGACTTCATGCGCAACCACCATATCGACCCCGAGGAAGCGGTCCGGATCTTCGAGGCGCTGAACCCCGTCCGCGCCCTCGGCATGCACTGGGGCACATTCCAGCTCACCTTCGAGCCCATCAACGACCCACCAGAGCGTCTCGCCGAGCTTCGCGAGAGACACCTGATCGAACAGGAACGCTTTGTCGCCGTCGAAGCGGGGCTGGGATTTTCGGTGCCTCCCCTCGCCGACTAGGAGATCAGCCGCCGGCTTCACCTTCCGGGCAATCCCCGATTCGGCGCCCGACGACCCGGGACTCGATGGTCAGGGTCGTTTCCGCTGGTGCCTGGATTTCCATCGTCACCCGCGAATCGTAGCTTTCAGGGCCGAACTGGCCCTCGAACTGGGCGACCGCTTCACCGGTGACCTCGTCGCCGCCGCTGCAGGTCATTTTTCCCTGCATTCGGCCATTGCGCATGGTGAAGTCCTGATAGGCGCAGTCGCTTCCCTCCATGGCAAGGAAATTGGCCTGCGGCTGAGCCGCCTGCTCCGGGGTGATGCAGTGCCGGCTGGTGACCGGCGCGCGCTTCATCTGGTTCAGAATCTCGCGCGGCAGGTTTGGAGCGGTGACGTTCACCACCTCGCTCCTGGTCTCCCACTGGCCAGGCGTGATCTGGACGCTGGACAGTTCCTTAGCCACCTCATCCACCGTCATGTTGCGGGCTTCGGGCGCCTCGCTGCTGCAACCGACAGCCAGGGACGCGGCGAGACATGCAAGCAGGCGCGCCCTCATTGGCCGCCAGCCTTCGAATCGGCCGCCGGCGCTTCTTCGCCAGGCGTGCAGTCGCCGGTCATTCGCCCGGTAACCTCTTGGGTGATCTGAACGTCGCCATCCGCAGCGAGGGAGGTCCGGATGATCCGGGTGAAGTTCAGCGAATCGTCTTCGAAATTGCCGTCGACCGTCATCGCGATATCGCCCTGAAGCCCTTCGCGCTTGCAACTCAGGACGCTGTTGATCCGGCCGTTGCGGACATATTGATTGTCAAATTCACACTGATAGTTCTCGCCTGAGAACAGAGTAAGCGGGACCCCTTCCGGTTCACCCACGCAGAAGCGCTCGACCAGGCGTGTTCCTACCGGTGTATCGATAGCGGGCTGGCCATCGTCCTGGCTTTCCAGACCGGTCACCTCGGCGGTCAGCTCCCACTGGCCGACCGCCAGGCTCGCGGGTCGCTCGGATTTGGGCGCTTCCTCGCCCTCGGAGCCGCAAGCCGAAACCAGCAGCAGTGGAAGCACAAGCCAAGCGCGCATTTTCCCATCCCCCCTTATCGTTTGGAGTGAGGCTAAACCCAACCGGCCGCTTTGGCCATATCGAAGCGACGAATGCGGACTCGACCTCCTGCCGAACCAGCATCGCGGCGTTGCGGCTGGACGGCGGGCCCTCCATATCCAGATCATGAGCATCGCCATACGAACGAGCCTCGAGGAACCGGAGACCGGCGAGGTCTTTGTCCCCCACCGGCCGAAGCGGCCCGAGAAAGCCGAAGGCGGCAAGGCATTCCGGATCGTGTCCGACTATCAGCCGGCGGGTGACCAGCCTCAGGCGATTGCCGAACTGGTTGCCGAGGCCGAAGCGGGCGAGCCCACTCAGGTACTTCTGGGAGTCACCGGGTCGGGAAAGACCTTCACCATGGCCAAGGTGATCGAAACTCTTCAGCGGCCGGCGCTGGTTCTTGCGCCCAACAAGATCCTGGCGGCGCAGCTCTATGGGGAGTTCAAGAGCTTCTTTCCGGATAATGCCGTCGAATATTTCGTCAGCTATTATGATTATTACCAGCCGGAAGCCTATGTTCCGCGCACCGACACCTATATCGAGAAGGAAAGCTCGGTAAACGAGGCGATCGACCGCATGCGCCAC
>CAYOJN010000178.1:0-4379 GCA_964404245.1 uncultured Sphingosinicella sp.
TCGCCGACCGGCTCGAAAAGAATTTCCGCCGAACCGTCTTCTCAGCGCCCGGGGGCCCAATCCCGCACCCGCTCGCTCAGCGTCCCGCCCCCGGCTTCGGCCGGCGGGTGATGGGCCAGTGACTGGAGACATGGCGATGAACGAACCGAGATACGCCTCGCTCTCCTCCGGTCTTCTGGCCCGCAAGGGCGCCGCAAAGCCGGCCATGCGGCCGCAAAGCTTCGCGCCGATCGAGGATCTGGGCTGGAACGACATGGGTTTCGGCCCGCAGCCGGAAGAGATGTTCGAGACCGAGCATGAACATGTGCCAAGCTCGATCGCAGCCCTGACTCCCGCACCCAGGACCAGCCAGCCGGAGGCCGAACAGCCGCCGGTGGTCACCCAGCAGCGGGCAATTGCCGAGACTTTCGACTCCGAAGAGGCCGAAGAGGCCGCAGAGGTCGAAACCGGGGATCTGGTCGAGGCGAACGCGCCCGTTCCGCTTCCCAAGCCGCGGCCGGTCAAGGCCCAGGTCGTCACCCTTCCAAAGCGCCGCTCAGTCGCTGTCGGAAAGAAGGCCGCCTTCACCCTTCGGCTGGATAGCGAACGCCATTTGCGGCTTCGGCTCGCCTGCGCCGTCACCGGCCGGTCGGCCCAGCAGCTCGTCACCCAGGCGGTGGATGAACTTCTCCAGACGCTGCCGGAGGTCGAAGTGATGGCAGAGCGTGTTCCAGCGACCGTGTCGCGAAGCTGATTTCAGGAGTCATGACGATGAACCGGACCATGATCAACATTGCCGCTTCCACCCTGGTCATGGGGCTTGGAACGGCCCTGTGCATGTCCGGATCGGCGCTTGCCCGGCCGGACTCGCGAGCAAGCCAGTCAGGGCCGGTCCAGGAGGCGATGAAGCTTCAATCCGAGGCGCTGCGGTCGGTCCAGCAGGGGCAGTTCGCCGAGGCCCTGGTCTCGATCGAGCGGGCGGTCGAATTGTCGCCGCGCGACGTCGGCTTCCGGCTTCTCCTCGCCGACATCTACCTGAAGACCGGGCGTTTCGAATCCGCCCGGGCGACCTATGGCGACGTGATCGAACTCGATCCGGCGCATGTCCGAGCCGGACTGCGCTACGCCCTGATGCAGATCGCTCTCGGTCGGCCCCAGGGGGCGGTTGCCCAGCTCGATTCACTTGCGGGCCGTGCCCCCGCAGCCGATGTCGGTCTCGCCTTCGCTCTTGCCGGCTATCCCGACCGAGCCGTCGAGCTGCTGGAATCGGCGGCCCGATCGCATGATGCGACGCCGCGTCTTCGCCAGAACCTGGCCTTGTCCTACGCCCTCGCCGGGCAATGGGCCCGGGCCCGTGCGGTGGCGTCGCAGGACATCTCGCCCGCCGAAGTGAACGGCAGGCTCGAACAATGGGCCGCGCTTGCCAAGCCGGGCGCCCAGTCGGCGCAGGTCGCAAGCCTGCTCGGAGTGAATCCGGTGGCCGATCCCGGCCAGCCCGTCCGACTTACCCTGGTCGCCCCCGATCGGGCGCCGGCAGGACCAGTGACCGGCGAAGCCTTTGCTTCGGCCGCGCCCCTGACGTCTTCCACGGTCTTCGAAGCCTCTTCCGGGACCATCGCCCCGCCCCAGGCGGCGTCTTCTCCGGGCGAGGCTCAGGACGATCCGGCCTGGTGGCCGGCGCCTTCCTCGGCCCCGCTTCTCGCCGAGGCCGACCAGAGCGAGAGCCTGGAAGTTCCGACCGCCAGTCCGGTGGGCCGGGACGAAGTCGAAGTGCGGTTCGCAGCCGCTGCCGAAACCCTCACCCGCCCACACCGGGCGGTGATCTCCAACGCCTCCGAGGCTCGTCCGATCGCACCCGTTTTCCGCGCCCAGGCGCCGGCTGAGGTTCGAACTGCGCCCGATGGCCGATTCGTCGTCCAGCTTGGTGCCTTCAGCAACGAAGCCAATGCCGAGCGCGCCTGGCAGAATGCCGAGCGAAGCTATGGCCTCGGCCGTCATCAGCCGACGACGACGACCATCGACATTGGCAAGCGGACCCTCCACCGGGTTTCGGTCTCAAGCTTTGCAAGCGCGATCGATGCCGGCCGGCTCTGCAGCGTGATCCGTTCGCGGGGCGGTGAATGCTTCGTCCGGGTCAATGCCGGCGACGCGGCGATCCGCTGGGCCGCTCGCTATTCACCGGATAGAAGCCAGCAGGCCTGACCTTTCCGGTCCTTTCTCAAGTTCCCACTGGGAGGCGGTCAGCAGGCCAAGGCTGACCGCCAACTTCTTCGAACAAATCCGAGTCGAACCAGGACCTAATCCGGCTTCCGGGTCAGCAGGTCCATGCAGGCCATCCTGACGGCAACTCCGGCCTCGACCTGGTCAAGGATCAGCGATCGGTCCGGATCATCGGCGACTTCGCCGTCGATCTCGACTCCGCGGTTCATGGGCCCGGGATGCATGACGACGGCCGAGGGCGCGAAGCGCTCCAGCCTTTGTGCAGTGAGGCCGTACAGGGCGTGGAAGTCGCCGAGCGATCCCGACACCGCTTCCTCCATCCGTTCGCGCTGGATCCGGAGCATCATCACCACGTCGACGCCTTCGATGCCCGGTTCCAGTTCCGAAAAGCCCTCGACTCCCTCCGGGAGCCGATCCGGCATCAGGAGGTCGGGGGCGACGACCCGAAGCCGGACCCCGAGCATCGGGAGGAGAAGCAGGTTGGAACTGGCAACCCGGCTGTGGCGGATATCCCCGCAAATGGCGATCCTGAGTCCGTCCAGCCTTCCGAAACGCCGGCGGATTGTGAGCGCGTCGAGAAGGGCCTGGGTGGGATGCTCGCCGCGGCCGTCGCCCGCATTGATGACCGGGCAGCCCATCACCTGTGCAACGTCTCGGGCGGCGCCGTCGGCCGAGTGCCTTATCACGAGCAGGTCGGGGCGCATGGCGTTGAGGGTCAGCGCCGTGTCGATCAGGCTTTCGCCCTTTCGGACGCTGGAGGCGTCGGGATGGAAGTTGGAGACCTGGGCGCCGAGCCGCTTTCCGGCGATCTCGAACGAGAAGAGGGTCCTCGTACTGTTCTCGAAAAACGCATTGATCTGGGTAAGGCCGGAAAGCCGAGTGTCGGCCTTTCGGGGCTTGCGGTTGAAGTCGATCCAGGGGTCGGCTTCGTCAAGGACCCTCTCGACATCCAAGCGGGAGAGCTGCTCGATCCCGAGCAGATGCTTGTGGGGGAAGGGGGCGTCGGCCATCGAGACGTGGACTAGCCGCAGCGGGCGGCTTGCTCAAGCGAGGGCTTGAGTCGCCACCGCAAGCCCCTCCACGAAAACGTGGAAGGGAGCACCCGTCCGGTATTTCAGAGAAGGAAGATCGTCGCCAGGGTCAGGAACAGGCCCATGCTTGCAATGTCGCTGGCCGTGGTCAGGAAGATGCTCGAGGCGGTCGCAGGATCGGCGCCGAGGCGCTTGAGAGCCAGCGGGATCAGTGCACCGGCAAGACCGGCCACCGTGCAGCTCAGGATCATCGCGATGGCGACCACGAGCCCCATCAACACCGGCTGGGCCTCGCCCTGCGACCAGGCGTAGAAGAACATTCCAAGGCCCGCCGTCACTCCCACCATCGCTCCGTTACACAGGCCAAGGAGGGTTTCCTTGGCGACCAGCCGGCTGACCAGTCCGGGCTTCAGTTCGCCCAGGGTCATTCCCCTCAACGTCACCGCGAGCGCCTGGCAGCCCGTATTGCCCGTCTGCCCGGCCATGACCGGGAGGAACACGGCCAGGATCACGAGCTGGGCAAGGGTGTCCTCGAACACACCGACCACGGCAGCAGCGATGAAGGCGGTGAACAGGTTGATCTGGAGCCAGGGATGACGAAGCAGGAGACTTCGACCGAGCGGCGTTCCGAGCCTTTCCTCTTTCTCGACACCGACCATCTGTCCCGGTTGGGCGGTCACTTCGACCAGTTGCTCGGCAAACAGTTCCTCGCCGCGAACCAGGCCCTTCAGAGCGCCTTGCGAGTCGGTGACCGGATAGACCGGATAATGTTTCGACAAGGCGGCCTTGAGCGCGTCTCCGAGCGGCATTGCCTCGTCCAGCGAAAAGGGATCGCGGAGCATGATCTCGCCAAGGGTCGTTTCGGGAGTCGCCAGCAGCATGTCGCGCATGACGACGACGCCCTGAAGCGCTCCCGTCTCGTCGGTGACATAGCCATAAGTGATGAAGGCGGCCTTGGTGAGGTCGCGAAGCTGGTCGATCGTCTGCTTCACCGTCATCTCGGCGCGGAAGACTCCGACCGGCGGAGACATGATCTCCGCGACCGATGTGACCTCGTTTCGGGGCGAAGCCGTCAGCGGCTTGGTCGGCTGCTCTGTCATCTTCATACGATGCCGTAACGATCGCGGAACGACAAGCGGTTTTCACTGG
>CAYOJN010000179.1:0-4378 GCA_964404245.1 uncultured Sphingosinicella sp.
TCGACCTGATCTTGAGGACGTCGAAGGCCTGGCCGTAAAGCCCGATCCGCCGCTGCCGGTAGAAAGCGGGACCGGGGCTCTCGAGCTTCACTGCAAGGGCAGTGAGGAGGATGAGCGGCCAGGTCAGGAGGAGAATGAAGAAGCTGACCAGGATGTCGAATACGCGCTTGGAAAGGCTCGACAGTCGCCGGCCGGCGGAAAAGCCATCCGAAAAGATCAGCCAGGACGGGTTGAGGCTGTCGAGATCGACCCGCCCGGTCTCCCGCTCGAGAAAGCTGGAAAAGTCATGGACATGGACGCCTGTCGTCTTGATCCTGAGCAGATCGTTGAGGGGCAGGGCGTTGCGCCTTTCTTCCAGCGCAAGCACGACTTCGCCGGCGCCCAGATTTATCAGGTGATCGGGCAGGCTCGGGATGTCGGAGCGATTGATCGCCGCCGAGACGGCGACCGGTCCGTCATTCATGCTGATGAAGCCGACGACGGTGAAACCCTTGTTGCCGCGCCTTGCAAGCGCCTCGATCCGCGCCGCGCGTTCACCGGCTCCGAGGACCATCACCCGCCGCTTGAAGCGTTCGCCGCCGAGCACCTCGCGAAGCAAGAGGCGGGCCAGGGACAAGGCTGCGAAGGCGAGCAGGGTCGCATAGAGCAGGCTTGATCGCCAGAAACTCACCGGCGGGATCAGGAAGAAGATCAGCGAAAGCAGAATGATCCCGAGGACGAGCGCGATCAGAAGTCGAGCGATCGCGAATCGGACCGACTGGAGCGCCTGGATCGAATAGACGCCCACCGCCACCATCGCGACCTGGAGGGTGAGGCTGAAGGCGATGAGGTTCGGAAGCCTGGCCGGCTGCGGGTCGAATTCGCCTTCCAGCTGCCACAGCCGGATGACCCATCCGGCCTCGGCTGCAATCATCATCAGCACGAGGTCGATCGCCCCCAGCAGTAGCACCGCATAGGGGACATAATGTTTGAAGATGCGGATCATCCGAGCCGCCCCTTCGCCAGGCCGAGTGTAAGCTTCTCCGACACGTTCGCACTGTCGGAGAAATTGACAAAGAAAGCGTGAAGGTGGCGCCCGGGATTTGCTTCGGGCCTGCCGTCACCCTAGCCCCGAAGCGGGACCCGGCATAGGCAAGAGGATGAAAACATGGTTGAGCTTCGTGAACTGGGAGGATCGGGCCTTCGCATTTCCAGGCTGGTCCTGGGCGGGAACGTGTTTGGCTGGACGGTCGACGGCGAAGAGGGACACCGGCTGCTCGACCGCTTCACCGAACATGGCGGAGCAATGATCGATACCGCCGATATCTATTCGAAATGGGTGCCGGGCCATGTGGGCGGCGAATCCGAACGTCTGATCGGGGAATGGCTGAAGCGAAGTGGCCGACGCGACCAGGTCCTGATCGCGACCAAGGTCGGAATGGATGCAGGCCTGTCGGCCTCGGTGATCGGGGACGGGGTCGACGAATCCCTGAGGCGGCTCGGAACCGACCGGATCGATCTCTATTATTCGCACAAGGACGATCCCAAGACTCCGTTCGAGGAGACGCTCGAGGCGTTCGACGCCCTGGTGAAGGCCGGAAAGGTGCGGGCGATCGGGGCCTCGCAGATCGGGGCCGATCGGCTCGAAACAGCGCTGAAGGTGAGCCGGGACCAGGGCCTGACCGGCTATAGCGTGCTCCAGAGCGAGTATAATCTCATCGACCGGGTCGGTTATGAGGGTCGGCTTCGGGAGGTGGTCCATTCCAACGGGCTTGGAATGCTTGCCTATTACGGCCTCGCCAATGGCTATCTCACCGGCAAGTACCGAGAGCCGTCAGACCTCGGCAAAAGTGTCCGCGGCGAGCGCGTCAGGGCCTATATGGAGGGCAGGGGTCCGGTGGTGCTCGCTGCCCTTGACGAGATTGCCGGCGAAACCGGGTCCACTCCGGCCCAGGTCGCTCTGGCCTGGCTCGCTGCACAGGAGGGCGTGACCCCGATCGCCAGCGCAACGAGCGTTGCCCAGCTCGAAGAATTGCTGGGCGTCCTCGAACTGGATCTCAGCAAGGACCAGATCGATCGGCTGAGCGCCTCGTCGGAATGAAAGGCGTTACCGCCGCCCGATGGTCCGGGAAAGGCCGACGGACCTCGGGTCGAGGCCCACGGTGACGGGCCGGTACGGCCATCTTCGCCGTGCCGGGATCTGTCCCGGCATCCCCTTTTCCTTCCTTTCGCCTTCCTGTCGATCAGCGTTCGTCGAGGACGCCCAAAGCGGCGACGACCATCGCCTCGATGGCGGTTGAGATGGTGGGGTCGGGGTCGGGGGCCCAGAAGGGACTGTGGAGTGAAGGCAATGCGGTGCCGTCGCGCTTGGCGGCCTCCCATTGCGCCTGGGGCACCCCTCCGACCCAGAAGATCAGGCTTTCGATCTTCGGATCGGCAAGGTGATACTGGCTGAAATCCTCTCCCGCCATGACCGGGCGCATTTCCTGAACCCGATCGGCGCCGAAATGGGCCCTGAATCGCTCGGCCGTGCTCGAGGTCAGAGCCTCGGTGTTGAGGGTGGCCGGCGTATAATTCTCCTCGATGCTGATCTTCGGCATCCGGTCTTCGGGAATGCCGGCCGCGATCGCCTCGCCGCGGGCAATACGGCTGATCCCGTCGAGCAGCTGGCGTCGGATTTCGGGCGTATAGCTGCGCACGGTCAGTTGAAGCCTGGCTTCGTCGGAAATGATGTTGTGCTTGGTCCCGGCATGGAAGCTGCCGACGGTGACGACGGCGGAATCGAGCGGATCGAGCTCCCGGCTGACCAAAGTCTGGAGGGCACCGACGATCCGGCTTGCAAGGACGATCGGATCGCGGGCTGTATGGGGCGCAGCGCCGTGACCGCCGAGGCCGCGGACGACCAGATCGACCGAGTCGACGTTCGCAAGAGCCGGTCCTGGCGTGTAGCCGATCGTCCCCGCTGCGAGTGTGGCGCTGTCGTGAAAGGCGATGACATGGCCGGGCTTCGGGAAGCGCGTGAACAGGCCATCGTCGAGCATGGCCTTGGCACCGAGCCCGATCTCCTCGCCGGGCTGGCCGATCATGACCAGGGTTCCCGACCATTTGTCGCGAAGATCGACGAGCCTTCGGGCCGTGCCGATCCAGGCCGTCATGTGGGTGTCGTGGCCGCAGGCGTGCATCACGCCGCTTTCGACTCCGGCCTGGCTGGTTGCCCGGACCCGGCTTGCATAAGGAAGGCCGGTTTCTTCCTCGACCGGAAGGGCGTCCATGTCGGCCCGAAGAAGAACGACCGGGCCTGGTCCGTTTTCAAGCACGGCGACCAGCCCGGTTCCGCCAACACCCTCGGTGACGGTGAAGCCGAGCTTGCGGGCTTCGCGTGCCATGATCGACGCGCTCCTGGTCTCCTGCAGGCTGAGCTCCGGATGGGCATGGAGGTCGCGATAGATTTCCAGCAGGTCGGGCATGTCCTGCCGAATCGATTGGCGAAGATCCGAAGCGGAAGCGGGACTGGTCATGACGCCAGCCAATAGCATGGCCGCGAGCAATTTCATTCGCATCACCAACCTTCCTGTGGAGAATGAGCAGGGACCAGCTCCATCACGTCGAGCCGGGATTCGAAATGGGGTGACGGGAAGACGAGCCGCCAGCGCCTGTCGCCGATCCGTTCAAGCAAGGCGATCATGTCGCGCTCGCGGTCGCGGCCATATTGGATGGCCCGGCTTTCGTCGCCAAGCACGAGCGTGCCGAGAAAGATGTGGCGCCGGTCGCCGTCGGGAAGGAGAACGCCGACCGGCCGTTGCGAGCCGCTGAGCTTGGTGAAGGTGACGACGCCCTGGTCCTCGACGATCCGGCAAAGAAAGGGCTGGTAGGCGACGAAGTCGAGGCCGCCTTCGCTCCGGCTTCCGACCTTGATCGTCCGGCAGCGATAGTCACCCGGAGGCGCGATCGACCCGTCGAGCGCTGAATCGGGATCGAGAAGCGCGCCTTCGCGCGCAATCGCTTCGCCATGGCCGCCCGCTCCAGCTTTCCGAAGCGCCTCCGTCCAGGCCGAGCGCCAGCCGCGTAGCCGGGCCCGGTCATCTTCAGTGGCGATGCTTCGCCAGCCCGCTGCTGCCTGGGCGGCGGGCACCGGCTCCCTGTCGACATTGCAGCCTGCCGAAGCGAGCAGGGCGCCGACAAGAAGGCCGCGCTTCACAGTTTCGGAAGGGTCACGCCGCGCTGCCCCATATATTTGCCGGCGCGATCGGCATAGCTGGTCTCACACGGTTCGTTGCCCTGCAGGAACAGGAACTGGCAGGCCCCCTCATTGGCATAGATCCGGGCCGGCAGCGGAGTCGTGTTCGAAAATTCCAGAGTCACATGACCTTCCCAGCCGGGTTCCAGCGGGGTCACGTTG
>CAYOJN010000180.1:0-4349 GCA_964404245.1 uncultured Sphingosinicella sp.
TTCGCTTATGCACTTCAATGGTTCTTCTTCGCCGCCGTTGCGGCCATCATTTATGGGCTGGCCCTTCGTCGCCGGCAGCAGGACCGGGCAGGCGAGCCGTTGCCGCCCGGGCAGTGAAGGCCTAAGTCCAGCCGCTCATGATGAAGCTCTCAATCCTCGACAACGGCCTTCGGGTCGCGAGCCGATCGATGCCAGGCGTCGAAACCGTCGCCATCGGCCTGAATGCCGAAGCCGGTTCGATTCACGAACCGTCCGAACTCAACGGGATCGCCCATCTGTTCGAACATATGGTCTTCAAGGGAGCCGGCGGCCGATCGGCGCTCGAGATCAGTGAGGCGATCGAGGATGTCGGCGGCGATCTCAACGCCTGCACGGACAGGGAAGGCACCAGTTTCACCGCCTCGCTTCTTGCCGAGCACCTGCCACTCGGAATCGAGCTTCTCTCCGACCTCGTGCTTCGCCCGCACTTCCATCCGTCCGAACTCGAGCGCGAGAAAGAGGTGGTTCTCCAGGAATTGGGCGAGGCCCGCGATACGCCGTCGGACATCATCTTCGACGATCTGTGGGGCGTGGCCTGGCCCGATCAGTCACTCGGCCGCTCGATCCTCGGTACCGAACCGAGCATCGCCGCAATCACTGCCGGCGACCTCGACGACTGGCGGACCCGCCAGTACCGCGCCGGTAGCCTTGCCCTGGTCGCCGCCGGCAAGGTCGATCATGAAGATCTGGTCCAGCTTGCCGAAGATCGCTTCCGCGGCCTCCCCGACGGCGTGATCGACCGAGCTCCCGTCCCTGGCTTCGTCGGCGGCACCTGCGTCGGTCGCGCCCGTGCCGATCAGGCCCATCTCGCCGTAGCCTGGCCGGGGCCGGCATTGCTCGATCCCGATGCTCATGCGGCGCGCCTGTTCGCCGACCTTGTCGGGGGCGGCGCCTCGTCGCGCCTGTTCCAGGCGGTTCGGGAAGACAGGGGCCTTGCTTATTCGGTCTGGGCTTCCTTTGCCCCCTATCGCGATTGCGGCCTGTTCCATGTCTATGCGGCTACGGCCCGTCGCGAGGCGGCGGCTGCATCCGCGCTCATAGACGAGGTGGTTGCGCAGGCTGCGCGCTCACCGACCCAGAGGGAACTCGATCGGGCCCGGACCCAGGCCAAGGCCGGCCTGCTCATGTCGCTCGAAACCAGCTGGGGCCAGACCGCTTATCTTGCCCGGATGCTGTCCGTTCACGGACGGCTGGTGGAGCCTTCGGAAATCGTTCAGGCGCTTGAAAAGGTCGATCTCGATCAGCTTTCCAGGGTCGGAAGCAGCCTGGTTTCGGGACCGAGAGCGTCGGCACGGATCGGCGTTCCCGCCGTCCGCGCGGCGTGAAGCTCCAGACTCTCATCGCCGAACCCTGGGGTGACCATGGCCTCGTCGACAGCGGCCATGGCCGCAAGCTCGAACGTTACGGAAACTACCGGTTCGTTCGGCCGGAGCCGCAGGCACTTTGGGCTCCGGCGTCCGAAGACTGGCAGGCCGAAGGCGAATTCGTACCCGGCTCCGACGAGGAGGGAGGCGGGCGCTGGCGCTTTGATCGCCCCGTCCCGAGGGAGGGCTGGGACCTGTCCTGGAAGGACGTGCGATTTCGCGCTCAGTGCACCCCGTTCCGCCACCTGGCCTTTTTTCCTGACATGGCGCCGCAATGGGACTGGATGCGCGAAAGGCTGGGTTCGGGCTGCGAGGCGCTGAACCTGTTCGGCTATACCGGCGTCGGAACCCTGGCCTTGGCGGCGCAGGGCGCTCGCCTGACGCATGTCGATGCGTCGAAAAAGTCAGTCGAGGCGGGAAAGGCCAATGCCCAACTTTCCGGCATGTCCGACCTGCCGATCCGCTGGCTCGTCGACGATGCCGCCAAGTTCGCCGCCCGCGAGGTGAGGCGCAAGCGCCGCTATGACGGGATCATCCTCGATCCGCCCAAATACGGGCGCGGCCCGAATGGCGAGGTCTGGAAGCTTGAGGAAAGCCTTCCCGGACTGATCGCCGATTGCCGACATCTGCTCGACTCCGACAGTCGCTTCCTGGTGCTGACCGTCTATGCGGTTCGGATGTCTGCGCTGGCGATCGGGGAGCTTCTGAACCAGGCCCTGGCCGATCTGCCGGGCAGGATCGAATGCGGCGACATGGCCGTTCGCGAAGAGGCGAGGGGTCTGCTCCTTCCGACCGCGATCTTCGCTCGCTGGAGCCGTTGAAGCTATTCGCGCGCAGCGCGAAGGGCGGCACCGGCGACGAAGGGCGCCCCCGCCACGAGCAGAAGCGAGAAGGCAGCCAGAAGCTGGATCGCCCCTTCCCGTCCACCCGGCTCGATCAGTCCGGCCCCGAAGATCAGCAGCGGCACCGCAAGCGGAAGCATCAGCAGGCCGGCAAGAGCGCCGCTTCGCCCGAGCCCGGACACCAGGGCAGCGACTCCAAGCGACAAGGCGGCCAGGCCGGGCGTTGCGACGAGCAGGCCCAGTTCGAGCCGGAGAAGAATTTCGGGCGGCAGCTTCAACAGGGCCGATCCGGGTAGAGCCGCAAGCATCAACGGTGGGCCGAAGCTGAGCCAGTGGGCGACCAGCTTGGCCGTGCAGATCACTTCCTCGCTGAGGCCGCGAAGGACGAGCTGGTCGATCATTCCGGAGGCCCGGTCAGGTTCCACGAGACGGTCGATAGGAAGCAGGGCCGCGAGCAAGGCCGCCATCCAGAGGGCGCCACCGCCGGCACGGGCAAGCAAAGGCGTGTCCGGGCCGACCGCGAATGGGAACAGGGTCGCCACCAGCAGGAAAAAGAGCAGGGGCAGCCAGAAGGTGCCGCCGGCCAGGGTCAACCGAAGCTCGCGACCGATGAGCCGAATCATCCCAGGCGGACCTCAAGGCCGCCGTCGAGGCCGATCGGCTGGTGGCTCGCGGCAAGGATGGCCCGGCCCGACCTCCGAGCTTCGGCAAGGACCGCGGCGAGGCGGTCGAGACCGTCTGGATCGAGGCCATTGGCCGGTTCGTCGAGAATCCAGAGCGGGCGATCGCTCGAGATCACCCGAGCAAGGCTCGCTCGCCTGCGCTGCCCGGTCGAGAGCAGGCGCACAGGAACATCGGCCAGCTCTAACAGGCCCATCCTCTCCATCCCGGTGATTGCATTGCCGCCGTCGAAGGCCGCCCAGAAACCCAGGGCCCGGGCAAGCGGAAGCCGTTCATCGAGCGCAAGCTGATCGTCGGCAAGGGCCGCCGACGAAAGGGCGACCCTTCCCGCGGTGGGCTTCAACAGGCCGGCCGCGAGCCTGAGGAGGCTTGATTTGCCGATTCCATTCGGTCCGGTGACCAGGGCGGCGTCGCCGGGGGCGAGAACCAGATCGAGGGCTTCGAACAGCAGCTTCCCGCCTCGGGCGAGAGCCACGCCTTCCAGGGCCAGAAGCCTTTCGCTCACTCGGCCATTTCCTCGATCGCGTGCATCTGCGCGTCGGAAAACCCGAAATGGTGGCCGGCTTCATGGACGATGACATGGGTGATCAGGGCCTCCAGGCAGACCCCGGTTTCGATCCATTCTTCGAGCAGCGGCCGGCGATAGAGGTGGATTCTTGGCGGCAACTCGCCCGATACCCAGCTGCTCTGCTGGTCGATCGATCGACCCGAATAGAGGCCGGTCAGCTCGAACGGGTCCTCGATCCCGAGTTCGGCAAGCACGGCCTCGTCGGCAAATTCCTCGACCCTTAGGACGACGCCCCGAAGATGGCTGCGAAACAGCTCAGGAAGGCCGGCAATCGCCTGGTCCGCCAGCCGCTCGATCTCTGCCGCATCGGGCGCCCGAATTTGACCCTTCACCATCAGAGGGGACATAGAGCCCCCTTGTCAGCGGAGGAAGAGGTGGACGAGCAAAGACACCCGGGCCGGTTGAGCGACGAAGAGCGCGTGTCGGCCCTGAAGACCCTTGCAGGCTGGCGCTGGAACGAGGACCGGCAGGGGATCTCCAGGGGCTTCCGATTCAGGAATTTCGGCGACGCCTTTGCCTTCATGACCCGAGTCGCTCTCGCCTCCGAAAAGGCCGATCATCATCCGGAGTGGTCGAACAGCTGGAACAAGGTCGACATATTGCTCACCACCCACAGCGCTGGCGGCCTCACCGCCAAGGACGTAAAGCTCGCCGCGATCATCGAGGCTTCGGCCGCCGCCTTTCCGGACGGTGCAAATTAGCCTTTTCGCCCCGCTTGCTCTGACGCATCCGTCCCATTAGAGGGCAACCCTTCCAGAGCATGCGGAGCGGTGGCCGAGTGGTCGAAGGCGCTCGCCTGGAAAGTGAGTATACGGCAAAACCGTATCGAGGGTTCGAATCCCTCCCGCTCCGCCA
>CAYOJN010000181.1:0-4272 GCA_964404245.1 uncultured Sphingosinicella sp.
ATCCTGATGCCGCTTTCCTCCGACGGCGAGGAGATCGACTTCATCTACGGCGTGATCAACTGGAAGGAACTGGCCGACGACCATATCGCCGTCGATCTCGTCACCCAGGTCGATCGCGCCATCGCGGCCGCACCACCGGCGGCCGATTGCCCGGTCTGGGCAGACGGTCCCCATGCCGATTTCGAGACTCGACCGCCGCAGGACCCTGTGCAGGATCGTGAAGCGGAACTCAGCCTGTGGCCGGACGAGGAGGAACTGTCGTCGTCCCCTGGTGCGGACGCCGGGCTTGCCGACCGCCTCTGTTTCGCCCGCGACTGGGCGGAGCGCGCGGTTTCGGCCGACCATCGAAGCCGGGGAGCGCTGTACCGCGCCTTGGGCCATGCTCATGATTTCGCCATCGCAGCCGAATCCGAGCCAGAGGAATATGCCGAACTGCTCGACGATGCGGGGCTCAAGAGTCAGGCGCGAGCGCCGATGACTCCGATCGTCAAGCTCGTCTTCGGTGCCAATTATGACAAGACCCGGCTGACCGAATTTGCAGCCGCCCTTTCCTGGGCGAAGCGCGAAGGCATCGAGGCGGGCGGGCTGACCGTGCGGATCGAGGCGTTCCAAGGCGGCCTCAAGGGCATCGTCAGGGCCGAACGCGCGGCCCGGCGCCCAGCGGCCCGACCGGATCGGGCGATCGAGATAAGGGATCGCCTCCGAAGCGCTCCAGCCTTTGCCCATGTCGAGGTCGAGGTGGAAGGCGAGGACGAGTTTGTCCTGCTCGTCGCTCGCCGGGAGGCCGGAGGTGCGTTCGCCGTCGTTGCCCCGGTGGCCGATTCCAAACTCACCGAACAGGCGATCCGCAAGAGCGCAGCCTGATCCGGCCACGGCCGGACGGATTATGTGACCGGTGAAACCGCCGGCCCCCTCAGCGGTCGGCTTCAAATCCCGAACCAGCGAAGTCATCGAATTTCGATGCCGACGCTGCTCCGGCTCGTCCTGACCCAGCAGCGAGGCTCGAGCCTTGCCCGGGTGATGCGGGCGGGGCTATAGGCCCGGCGAATGGCGCTGCCTTTGCCGCGCTGGTTCCGGAGAGTGTGATGAATTCGGACAATGTTGCTGGGGATGATGCCGCTTGTGCGCCGAGCGGCGCCAGCAGCGACGCCGAGCAGGCCGCCGCCCGGGAGCGAGTGCTCCAGGGCCTGAGAGGCGCACTGTGCGACGGCGCGATCCCGGGTGAACTCGACAATTTCAGCGCCGAGGATTGTGCCGCCGCGGCGGAGTTCGTCGCCACCTGCGCCGCTCGGCGCCCGGCCGGGATCGCCCTTGTCCGACTCGAGCCGCTCGGAACCAAGGTCGGCGAGCGCCGGATGCGGCTTTGCATCGTCAACGACGACATGCCCTTCCTGGTCGATTCGGTCGCCGCGGCCATCGCCGCCCGCGGCCTGATCATCCATCGCCTTCTTCACCCGGTCGTCTGCGTCGAGCGCGATTCCCAGGATTGCCTGAATTCCGTCGAGCCCTTGTGCAACGATCTCGATCGGCGCGAATCGATCATGTATATCGAGATCGACCGGGCCGATGCTCGAACCCGCACCGAGCTCGTCGCGGAGCTCCACCGTGCCCTTGCCGACGTTCGTGCCGCAGTCGCCGATTGGCGCACGATGCAGGCGCAGATGCGCGACGATGCCGAGGCGATCGAGAATCCCGAGGGAAAGGCCCTTCTCAACTGGTTCGCCGACGGTGCGATGACCCTGCTGGGCTATCATGTCGAGCGGCCCGACGGCCAGCCTACCAATATGCTCGGGATCTTCCGCCTTCCAGGCGAACCGACCGACGAAGGCGGCTGCATGGACGCGATCCGCTATTTCGAACAGGGGGGCGAGGTCCCCTTGATGGCGAAGGCCGACCGCAAGGCGACCGTCCATCGCGGTGTCCCGCTCGACCTGGTCGTCGTTCCGGTTCGGGAGAATGACAAGATCATCGGCGTGGGAGTCCATGTCGGCCTGTGGACCAGCCAGGCATTGAACACGCCGGTCGAGCAGGTACCCGTGCTCCGCAATCGCCTTGCCGAGCTCGAACAGACGTTCGGATTCGACCCTGCCGGCCATAGCGGCAAGGCGCTCCGCCACGCGATGATGTCGCTTCCGCACGACCTTCTTATCAATCTCGGCAAGGATGCCGTCCGAAACCTGGTCGTGACTGCAATGTCGCTCGCGGACCGGCCAAGACCGACCCTGACGCTGTTCCGCTCAATCCTCAAAGGCCATCTTTTTGCCTTCGTCTGGCTTCCGCGCGACGAGCTTTCGACCCGGCGCCGGCTCGACATCGGCAAGATGATCGCTAAGGCGGCCGGAGGCGAGCAGACCAACTGGTCGGTCGCGCTCGGCGATGGCGATCTTGCCTCGATCCGCTACACCTTCACGATCGACAATGACCGGCCGACACCGGACACGGTCGAACTCGATCGCAAGCTCGACGACATGGTTCGCGGCTGGGCGCCGGCGGTCGAAGCCAGCCTCTCCGAACGGGTCGGCCTGACCCGGGCTACACGGCTGGCAATCAGCTACGCCCCGCTCTTCCCGTCCGCTTATCGCGGCCGCTACCCGGCCGAGGACGCGGCGATCGACATCATCCGGCTCGACGCCCTGTCCGATCAGAGTCAGCGTTCGGTCCGGCTCTACCGGCTCGCCATCGACCCCGAGAGCCAGCTTCGGCTCAAGATCTACGCCCTGGGCGGGCTTGTCACCTTGTCCGACGTCGTTCCTGTGCTCGAATATTTCGGCTTCCGGGTGCTCAAGGAAACACCGACCCGGCTCGAGAATAGCGAAGCGCATATTCACGAATTCGCCGTCACCCTCGACGATGCGTCGGCGGCCGAACCGGTCATGGCCCGTCACGAACTGATCGAGGCTGCCGTCGCCGCAGTGCTCGAAGGACGGGCCGAAAACGACGTCTTCAACCAGTTGCTGGTCTCGGCCGGCCTCGCGCCTCGCGATGTCGTCCTGTTCCGCGCGTGGTTCCGCTATCTGCGCCAGACCGGACTTTCCTATTCGATGCAGACTGTGGTGGATGCGCTCCGCCGAGCGCCCGAAATCTCCAAGGGTCTCATTGCTCTGTTCGATGCCCGCCACGATCCGGCCGCAGCGTCCGAAAAGGCCGAGCAGGCGGCGATGGCGACCATAGAAACCGGCCTTGCCGCCGTTGCAGCGATCGACGACGACCGAATTCTTCGGCTTCTTCGCGGTGTGATCCTGGCCGTCCTGCGAACCAACGCCTTTGCTCCGGCCGGCGCCGAGGCACTGGCCTTCAAGCTCGATTCCGCCCTCGTTCCCGGTCTCCCGGCTCCGCTGCCGTGGCGTGAGATCTGGGTCTACAGCCCACGGATCGAAGGCGTTCACCTGCGTGGCGGCCCGATCGCGCGCGGCGGCCTTCGCTGGTCCGACCGGCGCGACGATTTCCGAACGGAAATCCAGGGCCTGATGAAGGCTCAGCTGGTCAAGAATGCAGTGATCGTTCCGACCGGCGCGAAGGGCGGCTTCTATCCCAAGCAGTTGCCGCCGGCCAGCAACCGCGAGGCCTGGCTGGCCGAGGGCAAGGAAGCCTATCGGATCTTCATGCGATCGCTGCTTTCGATCACCGACAATATCATCGAGGGCCAGGTGGTCCATCCGGAGCGGGTTCGGATCCGCGACGGGGAGGATCCCTATTTCGTCGTCGCCGCCGACAAGGGCACTGCAAGCTTTTCCGACACTGCCAATGAAATCGCCTTGTCCCGCAATTTCTGGCTTGGCGATGCTTTCGCAAGCGGTGGTTCCAACGGCTATGATCACAAGGCCATGGGAATCACTGCCCGCGGTGGCTGGGTCTCGGTTCAGCGCCATTTCCGTGAAATGGGGATCGACGTACAGACCGAGCCGGTTCGGGTCGCCGGGGTCGGTGACATGTCAGGCGACGTTTTCGGTAACGGGATGCTGCTGTCGAAGGCGATAAAGCTGGTCGCGGCGTTCGACCATCGCCACATCTTCCTCGATCCGGATCCCGATCCGCAGACCAGCTGGGAAGAACGCAAGCGCCTGTTCGACCTGCCCCGCTCGACCTGGGACGATTATGACAGGAGCCTGATTTCCAGCGGCGGCGGAATCTTTCCGCGAAGCCAGAAGTCGATCCCTCTCAGCCCGGAGCTCCGCTCGCTGCTCGCCATCGACGGCGAGGAGATCGAACCCAACGCCCTTATCAGCGCGATCCTCAAGAGCCCGGTCGACCTCATCTGGTTCGGCGGCATCG
>CAYOJN010000182.1:0-4256 GCA_964404245.1 uncultured Sphingosinicella sp.
GGCAGATCGCTCCGCCGCGCCCCTTCCGTAGAGATCCTCAAAGCCCGGTTCGGGGCCTCGCAGACTGATCAGTTGGGGACGATTTTCATCGTCCGAGGCCATGACAGGGGGGACATGGCCGGCCGATCAGGCCGCCTCGGGCTGAAGGACCTCGTCTCCGGCAGTCCAGTTGCACGGGCACAGCTCATCGGTCTGGAGCGCGTCCAGGACCCGAAGGGTTTCCTGCGGGTTGCGGCCGACGTTGAGGCCGTTCACCGTGACATGCTGAATGACATTGTCGGGATCGACGATGAAGGTGGCCCGGAAGGCCACATGTTCGTTGCGGTCGACGATTCCGAGGGCGTCGGCAAGCTGACGGCCATTGTCGGCGATCCACGGAAAGTCGGCCTGGGCCAGTTCCTCGTCGGAACGCCGCCAGGCGAAGTGAACATGAGCCGTGTCGGTCGAAGCGCCGATCAGGACTGCATCACGATCCGCAAATTCCTGCTTCAGTTCGCCATAGCCGACGATCTCGGTCGGGCAGACGAAGGTGAAGTCCTTCGGCCAGTAGAAAAGGATCTTCCACTTGCCGTTGGTCTCGCCAAGGTTGATCGTCTCGCCGTCCGGAAGGGCCGAAGTGCCCTGCTGAACCGGAAGCGTGAATTCGGGAAGCTTGTCACCAACGGTGAGCATGTCTGTCTCCTGTTTGTTGCGGTGGTCGTGAATCTCTGTTGCAGCGACCATCTAGGGCGCTGGCGTTAATCGTTCAAGTCCATTATAGCGCTCACTTTGATTGGATTTATCGATCAATGACGGTGCACATCCCGACCCTGAAGCAGCTCCAATATCTGGTTGCCCTCCGTCGAAGCGGCCATTTCGGGCGGGCGGCCGAAGCCTGTTTCGTCACCCAGTCGACGCTTTCGGCGGGGATCAGGGACCTTGAAGGCCTGCTTGGAGTGACCCTGGTCGAACGCACCCGCCGGGTCGTCCGGTTCACGGCCCTGGGCGAAAAGATCGCTTCCAAGGCGAGCCGTGTCCTCCAGGAAGCGGAAGAGCTGGCCGACATGGCCAGGGCCGAGGGCCAGCCTCTCCACGGCGACCTCAGGATGGGGGTCATCCCGACCATCGCCCCCTTCCTCCTTCCGGCCATGCTTCCAAGGCTTCGAAGCGAGTGGCCAAGCCTCAAACTCTATCTTCGCGAGGAGACGAGCAACGCCGCCTGCGACGCTCTTCATCGCGGCCGGCTCGACTGCGTCCTTCTGGCGCTGCCTTATGCCTGCGGCGACGTCGAAACCGAGTTCCTGTTCGACGATCCCCTGTTCGTCGCTTTCCCGAGCGGCGAAGAACCGGAAGGACGCGCAATCGACGTCGGTTCGATCGACGAACGCCGAATGCTGCTGCTGGAGGACGGGCATTGCCTGAAGGACCATGCGCTTGCCGCCTGCAATCGGCCCGAGCTTCGGGCGCAGGCGGAAATGATGGGAACATCGCTCCATACCCTGGTCCAGATGGTCGACAACGGCCTCGGGATCACCTTCATCCCGTCAATGGCGATCGAGGCCGGGATCCTGGAAGGAACCGACGTCACTGCAAAGCCGCTCCGGTCAGCGAACGGCTTTCGAAGGATCGCCCTGATCTGGCGCAGGTCCAGCCCGCGCGAAACCGAATTCCGGCTGCTCGCTTCGGCGCTTCGCCGGATCATGCGCGAGCTCGTCCCGGGGATCGCCGCCGACGGCACGCCCAGGTCCGGCCGGGCAAGGCGCCTCGAACCAGCGCCGAAAGACTGACCGCCTCGTCCCGGCGATCAGTCCATGTGCCGGACCCCGACCCGGAGATAATCCCAGCCGGTGACGATGGTCAGGCCGGCCGCCAGCCAGAGGCTCGCGAGGCCGACCAGATGGACCCAGGGCCAGGACGGAACGGCGCCGGCGAGGATCAGGGCACCAAGAGCGACGAGCTGAAACGCCGTCTTCCACTTGGCGAGCCGGCTGACCGGGACCGAAACCTGGAGGCCGGCGAGGAATTCGCGAAGACCCGACACGATGATCTCGCGAAGGAGGATGATCAGCGCCGGGATCAGGTGCCATTCGTCGATGATCGGATCGCCGCTCATGGTCGGCCTTGCGATCAGCATGACGATGACCGCAGCGATCATGATCTTGTCGGCGATCGGATCGAGAAACACGCCGAGCCTGGAAACCGTCCCCTGGGCTCGGGCAAGATAGCCGTCGAAATAGTCGGTGATCCCGACCAGGCAGTAGAGGACGAAGGTGATCCCATAGTCGACCGGCCGGGGCATCCACAGCAGGAAGACCAGGATCGGCACCGCGAAGATCCGCGACAGGGTCAGCAGGTTGGGCAGTGTCAGCATGACTCGGCTCGCCTTAGCGGCATTGAACGCCGAATGGGAGACGCTCGACAAAAGCGGCCGACAACAGGGTGAGCGGGAGCCGAACCCCAAGAGGCGCCGATATGAGTCTTGTGCGCTCCGGCCGCGTCGGCCAAGAAGCGGCTCCTTCGCTTGGAGACAAAAGTGCGTCATTTCGCTATCTTCGTCCTGCTCGTTGCAAGCGCCTTTGCCGGTGCAAAGGCCGCAAGGCCGATCCAGTTCGCCGATCAGGCCCCGGCGGGCGGGGCCCTCATCCTCCCGCTCGGAAGCGTCGAGGACTTGCAGTCGACCGGATCGATGCTCGATCCCGACTCGCGCGCCGCCATCTCCCGGGCGCTTCAGGCCGAAGATTTCCGGTACCGGGCCGAAAGCAGCCTCAGCCTTCGCGGGATCGGTCCCTGGACCCGGATCCTGATCGTCGGCACCCAGAGCGACTCCTCGCCGACGGTTCGGCTCCAGGCCATCGGCGGAAGCGCTGCGCAGGAACTGGCGAAGGAATCCGGCCCGGTCGCACTGATCGCGACCGCGCTCGGTGACTCGGAGGCCGCCGTCCAGGTCGCAGTCGGCGCCGAACTGGGAAGCTACAGCTTCGATCGCTACCGGTCGGCCGATCCCGAACAACCCGGGTCCGGCGACAGCGAGGCCCCGCTGACGATCGTCACTCGCGATTCCGAGGCCGCCCGGCGACAGTTTCAAAGGCAGGGCGAGGCGCTCGTTTCCGGAGCCAGTTTCGCCCGCGACCTGATCCGCGAGCCGGCCAACATCCTCTATCCCGAAAGCTTCGCCGAGCGCACCCGCCAGGCCTTCCGGGGCGTGAGGGGAGTCACGATCGAGACCCTGGACGTTGAAGCCATGGAGCGCCAGGGCATGGGCGCGATCCTCAGCGTCGGGCGCGGCTCGGCCCGGCCACCGGTGATGCTGATCGTTCACTATCGCGGCTCCGACGGCCCGCCGATCGCCCTTGCCGGAAAGGGAATCACCTTCGATTCCGGAGGCATTTCCCTGAAACCCGGAAGCGGCATGTCGGCAATGAAAGGCGACATGGCCGGCGCTGCGGCGGTCGTCGGTACCGTCCTCAGCCTGGCCCGGTCGCAGGCGCCGGTGAATGTCGTCGCAATCGCCGCCCTGGCCGAAAACCTGCCGGGTCCGAATGCGACCCGCCCGGGCGACGTCGTCCGGGCGATGACCGGCAAGTCGATCGAGATCCTCAACACGGATGCCGAAGGCCGAATGGTCCTGGCCGACGCGGTCGCTCTTGCGGAACGACGGTTCGAGCCGGCCGCGATCGTCGACATCGCGACCCTCACCGGGTCGGTCGGCGTTGCCCTGGGCGACGAATATGCCGGCCTGTTCAGCCGCAACGACGCCCTTGCCGAACAGCTCCTGGCCGCCGGCCGGACGACTGGCGAGGAATTGTGGCGACTTCCGCTCCACCCCAATTATGCCGAAGACATGAAGTCCGACATCGCCGACATCCAGAACGTGGTCGAAGGCGGCGGGCCGGGCGCTGGCCTCGGCGCCCATTTCATCGGGTCCTTCGTCGATCGCACGCCCTGGGCGCATCTCGACATTGCGGGCGTGGATTCGCGGCGAACGAGCGGTCCGACCAGCCCCAAGGGCCTGGTCGGCTTCGGCGTTCGGCTTCTCGACCGCTTCGTTCGCGATTTCCGTCCGGTCCCGGTCCAGGCGGATTGAGCCGCGCTTTTTCGTGAAGCGCGAAAGCGACCGATGACCGATACCCTTCACCTGCTCAGGACCAGGCGGTTCCTGCCGCTGTTCATCACTCAGCTGCTGGGCGCGTTCAACGACAATCTGTTCAAGAACGCGATGGTCCTGTTCGTCGTCTACCAGGTCTATAATGACGAACAGTCGGAAACCTGGTTCAGCG
>CAYOJN010000183.1:0-4232 GCA_964404245.1 uncultured Sphingosinicella sp.
TCGCCATTCGCCATCAGCCCGTGAAGGAGCACGAGCGGCGTTCCTGCGCCTTCGTCCCGATAGAAGATCCGCGCCCCGTCCGAGGCGACATGCCAATTCAGTTCTGCCTCCCCCGCCTCGCCTTCGTCGAGGACTCCGCTTTTCCAAACCTCCATAGCTGAAAGTTGAGTCAATGTTCAAGTCTGAGTGCTTGCGCTCGTTGGAAAGCCGCATCACTGTGCCCTGGGAGGTTCACCATGAATGATCTGGGTCAGGCGGCGGTGTCGGCGGACAAGGCGCCGCGAACCGAGCGTGGGCGACGAACGGTTCGCAAGCTTCTAGAGGCAGCCGCCGGGGAATTCGGGGAGCGCGGCTATCACGAGGCGGCGATCACCGGCATTACCGCGCGCGCCGGAGTCGCGCTCGGGACCTTCTACACCTATTTCGAAAGCAAGGAGGAGCTGTTCAGGGCGCTGGTTCGCGACATGAGCCGTGCAACGAGGGCCCATGTGGCGGAGGCGGTCAAGGATGCGCCCGACCGGCTTGCGGCGGAGCGGATCGGGCTCGCCGCCTTCATCACCTTCACCCGGCGCCATCCCGAGCTTTACCGGATCATCGAGGAAGCGCAGTTCGTCGCCGAGGACGTCTATCGCGAACATTATCTGACTTTCGCAGACGGCTATCGGCGCAATCTGGCTTCGGCCCGCTCGCGCGGCGAGATAAGCGAAGGTCCAGACGAGCTTCGAGCCTGGGCACTTATTGGAATGAGTGTGTTCCTTGGAATGCGTTACGGCATCTGGGAGAAGGACTTGCCGCCCGACCAGATCGCGGAAATGGCGATCGACCTCGTTTCGGAAGGACTCCGGACGCGCTCGACATGATCAGCCGGATCCCCGACCTGATCGACCGGAGAGCCAGGCTTGGGCCGCATTCGATCGCGCTCGAGGAAGCCGAGTCAGGCCGGTCGGTCACTTATGCCGAGCTCGACCGGCGCGCCTGCGCGGCTGCTTCCCTGATGGCCCAGAGGCAGGTCAGCGCAGGCGATCGGGTCGCCTTGCTCTGTCACAACCGGATCGAGTTTTTCGAGCTTCTCTTCGCCTGCGCCAAACTGGGCGCGGTGCTGGTGCCGATGAACTGGCGAATGCCGGCGGCGGAGCTGGACGGGCTGTTCGCGGACTGCGAACCGAATCTGGTGTTTCACGATTCTTCAGCGGCCGGAATCGTCGAGGCCCTGGACTCGCGGCCCCCTTCGATCGACCTCGACCGCGACTATCCCGCTTTTCGCGATGAGGCCGCGCCGCGAAGCTGGCGCGCTTTATGGCCCGAGGATTCGACCTGGTACCTGCTCTATACGTCGGGAACGACCGGAAGGCCCAAGGGCGTCATCTATACGTTCCGAATGGCACTCGCCAATCATGTCAGCATCGGCTCGGCGATCGGACTCGGCTCCAACGACCGGACTGTCGCCTTCCTGCCCAATTTCTATACGGCCGGAATTAATCTCCACGCCCTTCCGACCCTCATTGCTGGAGGGCAGGTGACGATCCTTGACGGCTTTGACGTCGATGCCCTGATCGCGCTGTTCGAGGCGCGCCGGATCGATACCTTCTTCGCTGTCCCGACCATTTACCAGGAATTGATCGGGATCGATCGCTTCACTTCGGCGCCGCTCGGCTCGGTTCGGCATTGGGGCTGTGGCGGCGCCCCTCTGCCAGACCGGCTGGTGGAGCAATATCGCCCGCTCGGTCTTCGAATCTGCAACGGGATGGGAATGACGGAGACCGGCCCGACAGCTTTCCTGATGGATCCTGCCGACGCCTGGGACCGGATCGGCTCGGTCGGGCGGCCGCAATTGTTGAGCTCGGTCCGGATCGTCGACCAGAACGATCGCGAGGTTCCGGTCGGCGAGGTCGGCGAACTGCTGTTCGCAGGACCCGGCATCACCCCCGGCTACTGGCGCAACGAGGAAGCCACAAGAGCCGCGTTCACCAGCGACGGCTGGCTCCGCTCGGGCGACCTGATGCGTTGCGACGAAGCGGGCTTTCACTATGTCGTCGGCCGACGGAAGGAGATGTTCATTTCCGGCGGGGAGAATGTCTATCCGGCGGAGGTCGAAAAGATACTTTGCGCTCACCCCGACATCATCGACGCGGCCGTGGTTGGAAAGCCCGACCCGCGCTGGGGTGAAGTCGGACACGCCTTCATCCAGCTTGCGCCGCCTTCAGACCTGGATGGCGATTCGATCGCTGCCTGGTGCCGTCACCGGCTGGCGACCTACAAGATTCCGCGCCGATTCGATTTCGTGGACGAGTTTCCGCGCACGTCTTCGGGCAAGATTCAGAAGCATCAGCTCGCCTGAGCCCGAGCCCTTCAAGGGTGAGCGGCGCCCGACGCCCCGGAGCGGCGCTGAAGCCAGTCGCGCATCTGCGCAATCTCCCGCTCCTGGGCCTCGATCACGGCGTTCGCCAGCGCTCGAACTTCGGGATCCTTGCCATGTTCGATCGCGATCCGGGCCATGGCGACCGCTCCTTCATGGTGGGGGATCATCGCGGCCATGAAATCGACGTCGGCATCGCCGGTAAATTCGACCGCCATCTCGCGATGCATTTCATCGTTCACCCGGCGGAAGGCCCGGGTCGATTCGCTGGTTTCGGCCTCCGTGGCTGTCTCGACGCCCGAAGGTGAATGATTCCCGTGAGGCGAAGCATCCTCGGGCGCCGCCTGGCCGCCATTATCGCCCGAACAGGCTGCAAGCGCGATCATCGCCGCGGCTGGAACCAGCCATCTGTTGTCTTTCAAGTCTACCTCCATCCATAGGCGAACAGGCTTTGCGGCTGTTCGCCGCGGGAGACGGTACAGAAACTGGCGTTGCGGTCGATCCCTGCCCTGAAGACAAGCGGGATGACCCGGCGACTTTTGTGCTCGATCACCGCGCTTTCGCGACTTCTCCCCGACAGTCAAGCGATCCGCCGCCAATGACCCTCGTCCAACCGCGGTCTGCGGTCTTCTCATCCGGCGAAGGCGATCATCGGATCCGGCCCGAACAGCCAGGAATGAAGGTGAAGGAGGCCGGAATGGAGAAGCAGTCCGAGGAGGACGGCCACCAGGAGACGTGGCCAGTCCCAGGGCAGGCGCGCCTGTTCTGGCGGCGCGAAGGGAATCAGCGCCGTTCGCCGGCCGATCGTTTCCCAATCATGGCCCATCTGCCTCTTCTTGCGCCGGTCGATCGCCGCCATTCCGGCCAGTGCGAACAGCCCGAAGCCGCCGAACATGATCAGGGAAACCAGGTCGCCATTGGGGACGACATGGGCCAGGGCCCAGAGGGCAAAGCCCCAGAGCATGGGATGGCGGGTAATGGCGATGACTCCCGGCCGATCCGGGTCGAAGGGCCGGCGGTTCAGGCTGACTGAAAGCGGGTTCGGAGAGATCGCTCCACCGACAAAGAGGATCAGGGCCGGCACCATGGCCACGATCGGCACCCAATATTGCCAGAGCTCGAGATCCCATAGCGGAATGTAGGAAGCTCGGGCCGCGGCGCTGATCAGCCACACGAGCAGGACGAGCGACAGCGCCGAGTAGAGAATCTGGTAGAGGCGTTCTCCGAGCCGGTCGGCCAGGGCCTGGCGAAGTGCCGGCCGGGCCGGGATCAGGTGGCTAGCGAAAAACAGGGCAAGGGCGAGGAAAAACTCGGTCATGGCCCCCACGTTCACCTATGGCCCTCGGGTTTTCGACGCAGCCGCTACCTCTCTTCGTCGCGAGCGACATTGATCTGGATCACGAGTGGAGGCGATTCCGAACAATGATCCCGCCCGGCGGCTGATCGGCCCGTCGCCGCTTGTTCACCGATGTCCGACGGAGCGCTACTTCGCGCGCAGAGTGATCAGGGCCCGCTCAATCTGCCGAAGCGCTTCCGATGGGCTGGGACCCTCCATCCCTTCTCCGGCGGCTCGCATATAGGCCCTCTTGTCGCTTCGCCATGACTCGAGCAGCGCGATCTTCTCGTCCCTGCTCAGATCCCCGTCGGCGAGAAGTTCGTCTGGTGTCTCATAGTGACCGAAATATCCCATGGCCGTCCCCTTCCTCTTAGTCTGAAACCCGAGGTCAGCCTTGGATCACAATCCGCTCTATATCGGGAATCGTGGCGTTCGTTAGAGTCTTTGGCACCTCGCCAATCAGTCGCTTCTGGAGCTCTGGATGGTAATGCCGCCTCAACTCGCCCAACGTGCGCGGTGACGCAACGATGACGAGCGACT
>CAYOJN010000184.1:0-4213 GCA_964404245.1 uncultured Sphingosinicella sp.
TCCCGGCGGCCCCCCTGGTCCAGAGAAGGAGAAGGCCGCCGGTTTCCCGGCGGCCTTCGAAAACCTCGATAAGACCTCGAGCGATCACATACCGTTGGCGTCGGTGGTGAGGTTCGCGTCGGTGGTCGTGTCCAGGCTGTTGGCGTCCATCGACATGTTGGCGTCGGTGGTCATGTTCATGTCGGTCATGTTCGCGTCCATGCCCATGTCGGTCATGTTGGCGTCCATGGACAGATCGTTGCCGAGGTCGGTGGTCATGGTGTTGTTGACTTCGGTATCGCCGCCGCCACAGGCGGCAACCATGAGGGCCGCACCGGCAACCATCGCAGAAGTGAGGATCTTACGCATTCAAAGGTCTCCCTAGATTGATGATTTGGTCGGGTAGGCCCCTTTTTTGTCCAAATCGGTGTGCACACTTATACGGAAAGATGGAGGCCCTCAAGTGTCCCCTGATCCCCCCTCCACAGAGAGGAGGAACTGATCGAGCCTCTTCCGGAGTGCCAGATCGAAACGGTTTCGGGCATCGATCACCCCCATCTCGTCCAGGCTCGTCACCGGATAGTCCGCGATACCGCAGGGCACTATTCCTGAGAAGTGGGAAAGTTCCGGGCTGAGATTCACCGCAAAGCCGTGCATCGTCACCCAGCGCCTCACCCGGACCCCGATCGCCCCCACCTTGGCTTCGGTTCCGCCCCGGTGGACCCAGATTCCGATCCGTCCCTCTGCCCGGTGCGCCTCGATCCCGAGGTCGGCCAGAGCCTGGATGACCCAGCCTTCGAGCGAATGGACGAAGCGTCTGACGTCACGGCCCCGCTTGTCGAGATCAAGGAGCACATAGCCGACCCGCTGGCCCGGGCCATGATAGGTGTAGCGGCCGCCGCGACCGGCGGCAAAGACCGGGAATCCCTGCGGATTGAACAATTCCGCCGGATCGGCGCTTGTCCCCGAAGTGTAGAGCGGCGGATGTTCGAGCAGCCAGGCGAGTTCGCTTGCCCTTTGCTCCCGAATCGCCAGTGCCCGGGCTTCCATTTCCGCGAGCGCTTCAGGGTAGGGCGTCAACCCGGGGGTGACTCGCCATTCCAGGCGGGTCCCTATCGAAACGCTTTCGGTCTGGTCGGGAAAAGGGCGAGTTGCGTCCGTCATTGACCATGCGCATAACGACCGCAGCCAAGGGAGGGAATTGGAATGGCAGCATTGTCGGCGACAACGGCCTGGAACGAAACGGCCGCCTTCTTCAAGCGCGAGGCAGGACTGATCCTTCCGATCGCCTTGCTCCTGCTGGCCGTCCCGAGCGCGGCCCTCCAGCTTTTCATGCCGGTGTCGCCGGGGCCCGGCCAGATGCCCGAATTCGGAGCCTGGCTGATTCTCCTTCCACTGGTGGTCATTGCGAGCATCGTCGGAACCCTGGCGATCAGCTATCTTGCTCTTCGTCCAGGGTCGAGCGTCGGCGAAGGCCTTCAGGTCGGGGCGAGGCGCTTCCTTCCGCTTTTCCTCGCATCGTTCCTGATCGGTTTCGTCGCACTGCTCGTTTTCATCCTGCTCGCGATGATCTTCCTTGGAGGCGCCGCGGTCAGCGGGGATCTGTCCGCGGCCAGTGGACCTTTGGCCCTGCTGATCCTCGTCGGGACGATCATCGGCCTGTTCTTCTGGGTCCGGCTGATGCTGATGACTCCGGTCGCAGCGGTCGAGAGCTCGGGTCCGATCGCCATTCTCCGGCGAAGCTGGGCGCTGACCCGGGGGCATTTCTGGAAACTCCTGGGACTTCTTCTCCTGGTCTCGATCGTCGCCATGATCATCATCGTCGTCCTGACTTCGATCATCGGCATTTTCGTCGTGATGCTGGCCGGACCGATCGCCCCCGGAAGCACGTCCTTCATCCTGATGACGATCCTGTCGGCGCTGATGTCGGCGGTTTTCAGCGCAGTGCTGATCACTCTTCTCAGCCGGATCTATGCGCAATTGTCGGACGCGTCGTCGACGCCGGCTTCAATGCCTCCCTCCGCGCCCTGACCGCCTGCCGGCAAGGGGACTAGCGGTCTTCGCGCTTCGCGATCAGCGGTATCTGCGGAGCGATGTCGGCCGGCAGCAAGCCGTGGAGCCGGGGATCCGGAAAGCATTCGAAAGCCCGGTCATAGGCCCTGAACCCGGCCTTCAGATAGGCGGGCAGCGCCGCCGGATGATCGAGCGAGCAGGTGTTGACCCGAAGCCGTTTCACCCCTTCGCGCCAGGCGAGGCGGAGGGTGGATCCGAACAGCCATTGGCCATGGCCCTGCCCGGCAAGCTCGGGCACCAGGCCGAGGAATCGGATCAGGCAGCAGCCGGGCTCGGCGAAATCCAGTTCGAGCATTCCGGCGCTGTTGCCTGACGGACCGAGAATTTCGTGAACCTCCCCGATCTGGGCCAGCAGCATCGAATCGCTCATCGCCAGCCGGGAAAACCACAGCCAGCGCCCCCCGACCCGTCGGAACAGCTCGCGATAGCTGGCCGGATCCACCTCTTCCCAGCGCCGGAGCGACAATTGGGACGAAGGCAAGAGCGAGGGTGCCGGCCGATCGGTCATTTCCAGATAGGTGACGACCGCGCCGACATGGCCCGGGGGCAAATGCCGAAGGTCGCCGTTCACCGGCGTCCTGGAAGGGGCGTGGACGAGACCCGGTTCACGACCAGGTCGCCAGTGGTGGAAGGCTCATCAGGATCGCGTCGACATTGCCGCCGGTGCGGAGCCCGAACAGGGTCCCTCGATCATAGATCAGGTTGAATTCGGCATAGCGGCCGCGCCATTCCAGCTGACGGTCGCGATCCTCACCATCGAACGGCCTGTTCATCCGCCGCCTGACGATCATCGGAAAGACATCGAGAAAGGCCTCGCCGACGTCGCGAGTGAAAGCGAAATTCTCGGCGAAGGTCGCGCCCTGGCCAGGCGCCGAGCATTCGAGATGGTCGTAGAAGATTCCTCCGACCCCGCGATGGACGCCCCGGTGCGGGATGTAGAAATAGTCGTCGGCCCAGCGCGAGAAACGCTCATAATAGGTCTGGTCATGAGCGGCGCAGGCGGCCCGGAGCCGGGCATGGAAGTCGGCCGTGTCCTGTTCATCGGGAATGGGCGGGTTGAGATCGGCGCCGCCTCCGAACCAGCGCCTGGTCGTCACCAGGAAGCGGGTATTCATGTGAACCGCCGGGACGTGCGGATTGGCCATATGGGCAACGAGGCTGATCCCGGTGGCGAAGAATCGCGGATCCTCGGCTGCGCCGTGGATTGTTGCAGCGAAGTCGGGACTGAACCGGCCGCCGACAGTGGAGACATTGACCCCGACCTTCTCGAAGACCTTCCCCTTCATCACTCCGCGAACCCCGCCGCCACCCGGGCTTCCGTCGGGATCCTCGCGGTCCCAGGGCAGGAAATCGAAGCGGGCCTCCGATCCGGCCTCGCTCTCGATCGCCTCGAACTCGGCACAGATTCGGTCACGAAGCGATTCGAACCAGGTCCGGGCTGCCTGCTGCTCCTGGTCCAGCTCTTCCATCTTCCGTCTCCCGCCGGCGGTGCCGGATATCAGTCCTTCGGCCACAGGCCGGTCTGCCTCAAGGCTTCGGCAAGGGCGATGCCTGCGGCGACGGCGATATTCAAGGATCGGGTGCCGGGTATCTGGGCTATTCTGACCCTCTGGTCGGACCGGTCGTGGACGGGCTGAGGAACGCCCCGGCTTTCCGAGCCGAGGAGAAGCGTATCGGACCGGGCAAAGCGCATCTCGTCAAGCCGGATGGAGCCGCCCGTCGTCAACAGGATCAGCCGTGAATCGAGGCCGGCTTCAAACGAAGCCCAGCCGTCATGCCGGGCGAGATCGGCCTGTTCGGCATAATCCATTCCGGCCCGCTTCAGCGCCCGGTCGGAAAAGGGAAATCCGCAAGGTTCGATCACGTCCACCGCCACTCCAAGGCAGGCCGCGAGGCGAAGGATGGTTCCGACATTGCCGGCCTGGTCCGGCTGATAGAGAGCAAGCCGCATCCTTCATCCTGTGGGCGACGGGACGGCGATTGTCACCCCGGCGCGACCTCGCGAACCGCTGATCGCAAAATGGCTGTTGGCAAATCCCGCCCTGCACGGCTATCAGGCCCCGCGAGCCGCCGCTGGCCTTCGGGCCGGATTCCTGGCGGCGTTTCGCTTGTCCGTTTCAAGATCGCTGAAGGGCTATATGGCGACGGTTGAACATACCGA
>CAYOJN010000185.1:0-4207 GCA_964404245.1 uncultured Sphingosinicella sp.
CGCCGCCGATGACGATCACCTTCTTGCCGCGATAGAAGAAGCCGTCGCAGGTGGCGCAGGCCGAAACCCCCTTCCCCTTCAGCTGTTCCTCGGACGCCAGGTTCAGCCATTTCGCCTGGGCGCCGGTGGCGATGACCAGAGTATCCCCGAAATAGACCGTGCCGCTGTCGCCGACCATCCGGAACGGACGGCCGGACAGGTCGACCTCGACGATATGGTCCCATTCCATCCGGGCGCCGACATGGCTTGCCTGCTTCTGCATCTGCTCCATCAGCCAGGGGCCCTGGATGACATCGGCAAAGCCCGGATAATTTTCGACATCGGTGGTGATGGTGAGCTGGCCGCCGGGCTGGATACCCTGGACGACGATCGGTGCAAGGCCGGCCCGAGCCGCGTAGATCGCGGCCGTGAGCCCCGCCGGCCCGGAGCCGAGGATCAACATTCGCGTTGAGTGAGTCGCGGCCATTCCTGTCCTTCCATCCCCCGAAATCCTGGCGAGAGGTTCGACCTAGGGATGAGGCCGGATCGGCGCAATGGCCGATTTGCGGCGCCGACAGAGCGCTGATAGAAGCCAGCACAATCGCCCCAATCCGCTTTTCGACGAGGTTAGACATGACGAACCTTCCCAACCCGATCGGCCTGGACGGCTTTGAATTCGTCGAGTTTACGAGCCCCGATCCCGAGGCCCTGGCCGGACTGTTCGAACGGCTGGGATTCACCCATATCGCCAATCACAAGGCGAAGGCGATCCGCCATTATTGCCAGGGCGACGTCCATTTCCTTCTCAACATGGAAAGCGGCGGCCATGCCGAGCAGTTCCACAAGGCGCACGGTCCGTCGGCGAGCGCGATGGCGTTCCGGGTGGACAATGGCGAAAAGGCGCTTGCGCTCGCCGTCGAGCGGGGCGCGGTAGCGACGACGGGCGACCTCGACCTTCCCGTGCTGGAAGGGATTGGCGGATCCTATCTCTACCTCGTCGATCGCGAAGCGGCGAACAGGCTGTACGAGCAGGATTTCGAAACCATCGCCGAATGCGGGCCGGGCGCCGGGCTTCACACGCTCGATCATCTCACCCACAATGTGAATCGCGGCCGGATGGACCATTGGGCGGGCTTTTACGAGCGGGTCTTCAACTTCCGGGAAATCCGCTATTTCGACATCGAGGGCCAGCAGACCGGCCTTCTTTCGAGGGCGATGACGGCACCCGACGACAAGATCCGGATCCCGCTCAACGAAAGCCGGGACGACTATAGCCAGATCGCCGAATATCTGAAGGAGTATAAGGGCGAAGGAATCCAGCACCTGGCCTTTGCGACCAACGACATCTTCAAGACCGTCGATGCCCTCAAGGCCAACGGGATCCGTTTCCAGGACAGCCCGGACACCTATTACGACCTGATCGACAAGCGGATTCCCGGCCACGCCCACGATATCCAGGCGATGCGCGAGCGGCGGATCCTGATCGACGGATCGCCGGAGACCGGCGAGGGGCTTCTGCTCCAGATCTTCACCGAGAACATGGTCGGCCCGATCTTCTTCGAGATCATCCAGCGCAAGGGCAATGAGGGCTTTGGCGAAGGCAATTTCAAGGCGCTGTTCGAGTCGATCGAACGCGACCAGATGCGTCGCGGAGTGATCCCCGCCAAGGAAAAAAGCGACGCCTGAGACGGCGCTTTGGGGTTGCGGTGCGACGAAAGGGACGTCTAATCTGCCAGCGGAACCAGCGGCCGGGGGGTCGTTCAGCTTAGACTCACGGGCGGCATGGCATCATGTCGGCAGTCATTCGGAGTCCGGCATTCGGCGGTTCTGTTCTGTCTGTTTTCAATCGTCGGACAAACGAAAAGCCAATTCAGGAGATACAATGAGCGTTCGTAAAATCCTTCTCGCTTCCACCGTTTCCGCGGGCCTTTTGCTGGCGTCCGCCGCCGCTGCCCAGAGTGTTTCGGTCGGTTCCGTCGTCACCGATCCCCAGGGCGGCGAAGTCGGGACCATCACCGCGGTCGAGGGCGACACCGTCCTCCTGCGAACCGATCGTCATGAAGTGAGGCTTCCAACCGCCTCCTTCACCGCAACCGAAGACAAGGTCCTGTTCGCCGTCAGCCGCGACCAGCTCAATGCCGACATCGACCGGATGAAGGCCGAGGCCCGCCAGGCCTTTGCGGTCGGAAGCAATGTTCATGATCGCGACGGGGCCCTGATCGGGCCGGTCACCGCGCTCGACGATCAGGCGGTCACGGTCCGGGTCGGCGAAGGGATCGTCCGGCTTCCGCGCGCGGCCGTCGTCGCAGGCCAGAACGGCCTTGCCGTCGGCGCCACACTGGCCGAGCTCCAGGCTGCCGCAGTCCCGGCGCCGCCGGAGAGTGACGGCAACTGATCCGGGACGGGGCAAGACCCCGCACCGCAAGCCAATCCGCAAGAAAGGCCGTCCTTCGGGGCGGCCTTTTTTCGATCAGGGCCGGTCCACAACCCGGAAGACGGTGCCGTTTCCGGCGTCCCGGACCAGATCGACCCTTGTCCCGTCCCAGTGATAATCGAGATGACGTCCCTGGACCGGATCGGCTGCGCAGTCGGGATAGAAAAGGGCGACGCATTCGCCGCCGGGATGGCGAAGGCTGGGATAGACGATCCCGTCCGACCCTTCAGCCTTCAGGGCCGCCGCAAGGGCCTGGGAGGGTCGATAGTCACCGGGATCGAGGAAAAGCTGCCCGGCCTTGCCCGATCCCCTCAGGTCATGGAGGTCGGCGGCGATGGCCAGAAGGACCTCCCGGAACTGGGACGTCCAGCCCGGCGCCTCGGCGGTCCAGGCCATGAATCGTTCGAAATGGTGGATCGTCTCGAACAGCGCCGTTTCGAAATCGCTTCCGGCATAGAGAATGCCGAAGGTCCCGTCCGTGAATCGGCTCGGACGGTCGGCGCTGACATGGGTGAAGGGCGCCATCAGGAGGCTTGCCCCCGCCCCTCCCCTTCGGCGTTCCGGAGGGACGAGGTCGAGATTGCCGATCGTCGCCATCAACCTGGGATTGGTCTTCTGCTCCGCCGAGATCAGGAGCGGCCAGTCGGCCGGATCGGCAATGTCGTCGAACAGGTCGATCGGCGGAAAGGCGCTTCGGATGATCCTGACCGCTTTATCCCATTCGACCCGGGCGAGTGGGAAATCGGCCCTGCTTTCGATCACCAGCCGCCGCGCTCGGCATCGAGGTAGCGGCGTACCCGCATGAGATCGGTGAGTTCGCCGCCGAGCATGATGTCGAGCGCGCTCGATCCGTCAAAGGCCTGGTTCGCTGCCCTGATCCAGCCATAGCCGCGGTGCCGTTCCGAAAAGAGGATCCGGAGCGCCTTGTGGATTCCGACGAGATTGGACAGGCGCGCCCGCCCGTCGCGGGAGATCCGCCCGGGGCCCTCGGCCTTCCAGCGCCGATAGGAACGAAGCGGCATGTCGAGCAGTGTGGCGGCCTGTTCGTCGGTCAGCTTCCATTTCCCGAACAGGTTGACCACGGCCCGGAACAAGGCCGCCCCCTCCTGCGCGCTGATCGGAACAGGCCGGAAATCCCCCCCAAGCGTATCGACAGGCTGAAGCGCCGACATGAGCATCTCCTTCTGGCTGATAATAGGCTTTACGATGCCATTTGGCAAACATGGGGGCGGGTCGTGATCGAGGGGCAGCGGCTTCATTGGCCGGAACGGCTCGCGACTCCCGCCTTGCGAAGGGCACGAAGGGTGAGCACAGAGTGGTCGAAGGCATGACTGGCACCAGACCCACAAGAAGCGGATCGCTGCCCGGGCCGTCCAGGTCGCTCAAGGAGCGGTTCGGGGCGCTCAGGAACCTGCGCCCGTTCCTCGCCATCGTCTGGCGAACCAGCCCTGCCCTCACTTCCTCCTCGCTCCTTCTTCGGCTGGTCCGGGCGCTGCTTCCGATCGCCACCCTGTATGTCGGCAAGCTCATCATCGACGAAGTGGTGCTGCTGGTTCAGCGGCCGGGAAACCCCGACACGCTGGAGGCCTGGCTTGCAAGCGGGCTGTTGAACCGGCTCGGCCTCCTCCTGCTCGTCGAGCTCCTGCTCGCGGTTGCGGCCGACATCAGCGGGCGGATCGTGTCGCTTCTGGACAGCCTGCTTTCCGAGCGGGTGACCAATGCCTCGAGCATCCGGCTCATGGAGCATGCGGCGACTCTCGATCTCGAGGATTTCGAGGATGCCGAATTCCAGGA
>CAYOJN010000186.1:0-465 GCA_964404245.1 uncultured Sphingosinicella sp.
GCAAGGCGGGCGTCGCCATCGACAGCGTCGAGGACATGAAGATCCTTTTCGACGGAATCCCCCTGGACGAGATGTCGGTCAGCATGACGATGAACGGCGCGGTCCTGCCGGTAATGGCCTTCTATATCGTCGCCGCCGAGGAGCAGGGCGTTGCCGCGGAAGCCCTGACCGGAACGATCCAGAACGACATCCTGAAGGAGTTTGCGGTCCGCAACACCTATATCTACCCGCCCGAACCCTCGATGAGGATCGTTGCCGACATCATTGCCTATTGTGCCGGCAACATGCCCCGTTTCAATTCGATCTCGATCAGCGGCTATCACATGCATGAAGCCGGTGCGACGGCGGTTCAGGAGCTTGCCTTCACTCTTGCGGACGGCATGGAATATGTCCGTGCAGCAAGAGCCAAGGGGCTGGATGTCGACCAGTTTGCGCCCCGGCTGAGCTTCTTCTTCGGAATCGGAA
>CAYOJN010000186.1:475-4204 GCA_964404245.1 uncultured Sphingosinicella sp.
GAGGTGGCGAAGCTTCGTGCGGCGAGGCTTCTTTGGCACCGGATCATGGAAGATTTCGGCGCTCGCAACCCCAAGTCGAAGATGCTTCGAACCCATTGCCAGACTTCAGGTGTGTCGCTGACCGAGCAGGATCCCTGGAATAATATTGTTCGAACGACCGTCGAGGCGATGGCTGCAGTGCTTGGGGGAACCCAGTCGCTTCATACCAACAGCTTTGACGAGGCGATTGCCCTTCCGACCGATTTTTCCGCGCGCATCGCCCGCAATACCCAGCTGATCCTGGCCGAAGAGAGCGGGATTCCCAATGTCGCTGATCCGCTCGGTGGATCCTATTATGTCGAGTCCCTGACCAGCGAACTCGCCGATCGAGCCTGGGCGTTGATCGAGGAAGTCGAGAGCCTTGGCGGAATGACCGGTGCAGTCGCGAAGGGCATGCCCAAGCGCCTCATCGAAGAAGCGGCTGCCGCTCGTGCGGCCGGGGTCGATCGCGGTGAGACGGTGATTGTCGGGGTCAACCGCTACCGGCTCCCCGAGGAAAGTCCGATCGACATCCTTCAAATCGACAATGCGAGAGTCCGCGCCGATCAGGTCGCCCGGATCGCCAAGGTCCGCGATCAGCGGGACGAAGAGGCGTCGAAGTCGGCGCTCCTGGTCCTTCGTGAAGGTGCAGCCGGCAATTCCAATCTTCTGGAGCTTGCGGTTGCGGCGGCGCGCGCCCGCTGTACGCTGGGTGAGATTTCCTCGGCGCTGGAAGAGGTTTTCGGACGCTACGGCACGACCCCCGAACCGGTTCGGGGAATCTACGGCAAGGCCCATGCCGGAGATCCCAGATGGACTCAGGCCCAGGAGGGGGTCGGTGCAATCGAGCGCCGGCTGGGGCGAAAGCCCCGTCTCCTGGTCGCCAAAATGGGACAGGATGGCCATGACCGCGGAGCCAACCTCGTCGCTTCAGCCTTCTCCGATCTCGGTTTCGAAGTGGTCCCTGGCCCGCTCTTCCAGACCCCCTCGGAAACCAGTCGCCTGGCGGCCGAAAAGGCAGTCGATATCGTCGGGGTGTCGTCGCTTGCGGCCGGTCACAAGACTCTGGTTCCCGAGTTGATCGATCAGCTCCGAGAGTCCGGCCATTCGGACATCAAGGTCGTCGTCGGTGGTGTGATTCCCGTTCAGGATTATGAGATGCTTCGGGAGGCCGGAGTCCAGGCGATCTTCGGCCCCGGAACCAATCTGGTCGTCGCTGCGGGGGAGGTCCTGAAGCTTCTTGGCCACAACATGCCTCCCCTCGACGAGGCGGCCGAATGAGCCTGCCGACTGCCCTGGGCCTTCTTGCGCAACCGGTCCTGCCGGCCCGATCGCCGACTGATGACCAGGTACTCGGATCGGCCGCTGCGGCGATGCTTTCGCGGCTGGTGGTCCAGGAGCCCGAGGTCGTCGAGGCGGACTCGGGCACGGCCTGGACGTTCCTGGACAATAGCCCGGTCTGGCCCGGGTCCGTCGCGGCCCGAACCAGATCGAACTGTCTTTGCAAAGTCAGGATCAGCAATGATGACTGAAGATCGGGCGCAGTGCGGGGCCAGCCGTGACGATATCCGGGCGCTATTCGAGCGGCCACTGCTCGACCTTCTCTTCGACGCTCAGCAGGTGCATCGGCGCTGGCACCCGGCAAACGAGGTCCAGCTTTCGACCCTGCTCAGTATCAAGACCGGGGGCTGCCCGGAAGACTGCGGCTATTGCAGTCAGTCCGCCTCCGCGCGAACCGGTCTCAGGGCCGAAAAGCTGATGGACGTCCAGTCGGTCGTCGCAGCCGCGGCCGAGGCAAAGGCGGCCGGCTCGGGGCGCTTCTGCATGGGAGCCGCCTGGCGCGAGCCCAAGGAGCGGGACATGGATGCCCTTTGCGCGATGATCGGCGGGGTGAAGGATCTGGGGCTCGAAACCTGCATGACCCTCGGAATGCTCAGCTCGCAACAGGCGGATCGGCTCGCCGCTGCGGGCCTCGATTACTACAATCACAATCTCGACACTTCCCCGGAATATTATCCGGCGACGGTATCGACCCGGACCTATCAGGACAGGCTCGACACGCTGGAAGCCGTCCGATCGGCCGGGATGGCCGTGTGTTGCGGCGGAATCCTTGGCATGGGCGAAAGCCGGGAGGACCGGATCGGCTTCCTCCATGCCCTGGCGAGCCTGCCGGAACCCCCCGACAGCGTGCCGATCAACGCTCTCGTTCCGATCGAAGGCACCGTCCTTGGTGACATGCTCGCCGACACGCCGATGGCGAAGATCGACGAGATCGAGTTTGTCCGCACCGTCGCTGCAGCCCGGATCACCATGCCCAGAGCCATGGTTCGCCTGTCTGCCGGACGGGAAAGCATGGACGACAGCCTCCAGGCTCTCTGCTTTCTAGCCGGGGCGAACAGCATCTTCACCGGGGACCGGCTGCTCACCACCGGCAATGCCGGTGCCGGGGCCGATTCGGCCTTGTTCAAGAAACTGGGTCTGCAGGTGATGAAGGCGACGTCTCCAATCCAGGCTTCGGCCGAATGAAATCGCCTCCGGCCTCCCGCCCGGCCCGGGCTGACTGAAGGGATAGCAAGTTCGATGTTCTCAAAGATCCTGATTGCCAATCGTGGCGAGATCGCCTGCCGGATCATCCGTACTGCAAAGCGGATGGGAATCGCCACGGTAGCCGTCTACTCCGATGCCGACGCTCAGTCGCCGCACGTGAGGATGGCGGATGAAAGCGTCAGGCTGGGACCGCCGCCGGCCTCCGATTCCTATCTCAAGGCCGATCTGATCATCGAAGCCTGCAGGGCGACCGGCGCCGAGGCAGTCCACCCCGGATATGGCTTCCTGTCCGAACGCGAGAGTTTCGCAAGGATGCTCGCCGATGCGGGCATCGCCTTCATCGGACCGCCGCCCGAAGCGATTGCAGCGATGGGCGACAAGATCGAATCGAAGAAGCTTGCCCGGTCGGCGGGAGTCAGCGTCGTCCCAGGGTTCATCGGCGAGATCCGCGATACCGAACATGCCGTCGAGATCGCCAATGGCATTGGCTATCCGGTGATGATGAAGGCGTCGGCCGGTGGCGGCGGCAAGGGCATGCGCCTCGCATACGGCGAGAAGGACGTCCGCGAGACCTTCGACAGCGTAAGGCGCGAGGGCCAGGCGAGTTTCGGTGACGATCGCATATTCATCGAGAAGTTCGTGGAGAATCCGCGCCATATCGAAATTCAGCTGCTTGGCGACCGCGAGGGCAACATTGTCTACCTGGGTGAGCGTGAATGCTCGATCCAGCGTCGTCACCAGAAGGTGATAGAGGAGGCCCCGTCACCGTTCGTGACTCCGGAAATGCGCCAGTCGATGGGGGAACAGGCGGTCGCCCTGGCTCGTGCGGTCGGCTATTTTTCCGCGGGCACCGTGGAGTTCATCGCCGGCGCCGATCGCAGCTTCTATTTTCTCGAAATGAATACCCGGCTTCAGGTCGAACACCCGGTGACCGAGAAGGTGACCGGCCTCGACCTGGTCGAGCAGATGATCAGGATCGCTGCTGGAGAGGCGCTTCCGATCGGGCAGGACGAGGTAAAACTTACCGGCTGGTCGATAGAGAGCCGGATCTATGCAGAAGATCCGTATCGCGGATTTCTTCCTTCGACCGGGCGGCTGGTTCGATACGGCCCACCGGAGGAACAGGAAGGCGTCCGGGTCGACGACGGTGTCTTCGAGGGCGGT
>CAYOJN010000187.1:0-4198 GCA_964404245.1 uncultured Sphingosinicella sp.
CTTCTTCGTCGTCAGTCGCGGTAAGCCCTTCGACTGGTCGATGCGCATCTGGTGGCCGAAGATGGATCGGGTGCCGTCACCGGTTCGGTCGGCCTGGTCGACGCCTTCGTCCAGGATCAGTTGAAGAAGATCGAGATAGGGACGCATGGCAACCCTCTATGCCGGCTTGAAGCGCCTCATTCCACCACTCTTTGCCAGGCCCGCTCAGATCGAGCAGGTTGGGATATTGCCGGGCTCGGGTCGTGGGTCCCGAGCCTGGAACTGGGCAAAATAGGATTGGGTATCCGCAAGTCGCTCGAACCTGGTCATCTCATAGCCGACGGCGGAAAACTCGCAGAGGAGCAGTCGCGGCGGCGTTCCATGGCGGTCGGTCGGCCGGTCGGCATCGACGACGATGACGCTGCCATCGCGCTTGAGGCCGCCGCGCAGGTTCCAAAGGAATTCGGAGGGACGCTGGATCTCATGATACATGTGGATCATGAAGACCCGGTCGAAGGAGGCGGGCGGAAGCTCCGGATCATTGGGTTCACCAAGTTTGAGCGCGACATTGTCGAGCCGTTCGCGCTGGACTCGACCCCCCAGCTCACGAAGGGTTTCCGGAACGATGTCCTGGGCGAGAACCCGGCCGCGCTGGCCGACCATCGGCGACAGTCGAACCGTATAATAGCCTTCGCCCGCGCCGATATCGGCAACGACCATCCCCGGTTCGACCCCGGCCAGCCTCGTCACCGTCTCGAACTCGCCGCTTCGGTCGCGGGCGTCCTCGTTCAGATAGCGCGAGGATTCGATTGGAGCGACCGGCCGATGAGGGTCCGGAAATGACGACGACGGCTCCTGTTCGCGGCATCCCGCGATCGCGAGCGCGAGGCCGAGGAGGGCAGCCCCGGCCCTAGTCGACATCTTCCACTTCGACCTTTTCTCCAGTCACCCGCTGCGACAGGGCCGCCGCCATGAACCGGTCGAGGTCGCCATCGAGGACATCATCGGGCGAGGTGGAGGTCACTCCCGTGCGCAGGTCCTTGACCAGCTGATAGGGCTGGAGGACGTAGGACCGGATCTGGTGGCCCCACCCGATATCGGTCTTTGCAGCGTGCTGGGCGCTTGCCTCGGCTTCCCGACGCTGAAGCTCCGATTCATACAGCCGAGCCTTCAGCATCTTCATCGCCTCGGCCCGATTCTTGTGCTGAGACCGCTGGGTCTGGCAGGCAACGATGATCCCGGTCGGAACATGGGTGATCCGGACCGCCGAATCGGTGGTGTTGACATGCTGTCCGCCGGCCCCGGACGAGCGATAGGTATCGATCTTCAGATCCTTTTCCTGGATGTCGATGTCGATATCCTCGTCCACTTCCGGATAGACCCAGACGCTTGCGAAACTGGTGTGGCGGCGGGCCGAACTGTCATAGGGGCTGATCCGGACCAACCGGTGGACCCCGCTTTCGGTCTTGGCATAGCCATAGGCATTCTCGCCCTTCACAAGCAGGGTGGCGGACTTGATTCCGGCCTGCTCGCCGGCATGGTGGTCGACCAGTTCGACCTTCATTCCGCGCCGCTCGGCCCAGCGTGCATACATGCGCTGGAGAATCTCGGCCCAATCCTGGCTTTCGGTACCGCCGGCTCCGGCATTGATCTCGATATAGCTGTTATTGGAATCGGCTTCGCCGGCCAGAAGCGCTTCGACCTTGTCCGCTTCTGCTTTCTCGGCGAGCGCCGCGAGCGACTTGACGCCATCGTCCACAAGGCCCTCGTCGCCTTCGGCCTCGGCCATCTCGATCAGTTCGACCGTGTCCTTGAGGTCGCTTTCGATGGCCCGGGTGGCACCGATCGCCTGTTCGAGCCGCCGCCGTTCGCGCATCAAGTCCTGCGCGCCCTTGGGATTGTCCCACAAGGTCGGGTCCTCGACCTTCTGGTTGAGTTCCTCCAACCGCTTCAGAGCCCGGTCCCAGTCAAGGAAGCGGCGCAGAAGATCGAGTGCGGAACGTATCTGATCGATATGGGCTTGCGCTTCGGCGCGCATTGGACGGTCCTTCGAAAGAGGCAGTGGAGGGTTAGTAAATCCCGCCCTGGCTTTGCAAGAAATCGCTGTCGCGGCGATCGGTTCGAACGGCGGCGCGGCGGGCGGGTTGCCTGACCGAAGCCCTGGCATCGCTCCTTTCGACGGAGCGGCGCGGCTCGCTCTCCGGCTTGAACGCCTCCCAGATCACGGCTGCCCTCGGCTCGTTTCCGGGCCAGCTGCCGAACACGCGCCGGCCGGACCGGCGATCGATCCGGACCATCCTGACGCCCTGCGGCGCCCGGAACGGAACCACCGGCATGTCGCGAAAGGCGACTTGTGCGAACTGCCTGAAGATCGGAGCCGCGATCCGGCCGCCCTGAGCATAATGGCCCATTGGCCGGGGCTGGTCATAGCCGACATAAACCCCGGCGACGATGTCGGCAGAGCCGCCGATGAACCAGACATTGGTCGGTCCGCTCGTAGTCCCGGTCTTACCGAACAGCGGCCGGTTCAGATCCCGTAAATTGGTTGCGGTACCGCGTTCGACGACCCCCTCGAGCATGTGGACCACCTGATAGGCAGTCATCGGGTCCATCACCTGGCGGGTTCGAAGTGGCGGTCGAGGCATCGGGCGACCATCCCAGTCGGGGGCGTTGCAGCCTTCGCAGGGGCGCATGTCGGTCCGCAAGATCACCTTGCCGTTACGATCCTGGACATAGTCGATCAGGCTTGGAGTGAGGGCCCGCCCCTGATTGGCGAGGATCGCGAAGGCGTTGGTGATCTGGAGCACGGTGGTATCGCCGGCTCCGAGGGAGATTGCGAGATAGGGCGGATAGTCGCCAACGCCCATTCGTCGAGCTGTTCGGACCACCTGGTCCATCCCGGTCTGGTTGGCCGCTCTAACCGTCATCAGGTTGCGGGACTGTTCGAGGCCCCAGCGCATGGTCTGGGGGCCGGCATGGCCGCCGGAAAAGTTTCGGAAGCATTTGGCCTGGGCGGTGCCCTGGTTCACGCAGAACGGGCCGTCGACGATGATCGAGGCCGGAGTCAGTCCATTGTCGAGGGCCGCCGCATAGACGAAGGGTTTGAAAGTGGAGCCGGGCTGCCTCATCGCCTGGGTCGCTCGGTTGAAGTCGGACAGCCGGGAATCGAAGCCACCCTGCATCGCGAGCACCCGACCACTGGCGACTTCCTGCGCGACGAACCCGCCCGAAACTTCGGGAATGGAACGAAGCCTGTAGGAATCGCCGTCCTGCTCGACGGCGATGATGTCGCCCGGAGCAAGGGCGTTGAAGGCCGTTGTTCCGGTACCGCGCTTGGGCATTGACGCGAATGAAGCGGGAAGGGTGCCGGTCGTGCCGTCGGTAAAGCCGATCGTGGCGCTTCCGTTCTCCTTGGACAGGAGCACGGCGGTTCTCCAGTCGTCATACCCGCCCCCGAAGGATGCCCGAGCCAGTTGCGACCGCCAGTCCTGATCCATGTCGATGCTGAGACCCGGATCGCGCCAGCCGCGACCCGATTCGAAGCGAACGAGGCCGTCGCGAAGGGCTTCCGCGGCCGCCGCCTGCATCATGGGATGATAGGAGCTTCTGATCCACAGGCCGCCGGCATAGACGCTGTTGGGACCGTCTTCGTCTGTTTCGCCGTAGCGCTCGAGCAGCTGCCTGCGCACTTCCTCCATGAAATAGCCGCCGACATTCTGGATGCTGTCGGGGCTGCTTCGAAGCGTTCCAAGCGGTTTGGCCCGGGCCTCTCGATGCTGGTCGGCAGTGATGAAGTCGTTCCTGAGCATTTCGCCCAGCACCCAGTTGCGCCGTTCCAGGGCCCGCTCGGGGCGGCGGATCGGATCATAATTGGACGGCGCCTTCGGGAGCACTGCAAGATAGGCCGCCTCGGCGATCGTCAACTCGCTCACATCCTTGTTGAAATAGGCGCGCGAAGCGGACTGAACGCCATAAGCGTTTCGGCCCAGGAAGATCTGGTTGAGGTAGAGTTCGAGGATCTGTTCCTTGCTGAGCGCGGATTCGATCCGCCTTGCAAGGAAGCCTTCCCGGATCTTGCGGGTGACGGAATATTCGTCGCCGACAAAGAAGATCTTCGCGACCTGTTGGGTGATCGTCGAGCCCCCGCGCGCCCGTTCGCCGCTTCCGGCCTTCGAGACATAATCGATCACCGCGCCGACCAGCCCCGGATAGTCGATCC
>CAYOJN010000188.1:0-4172 GCA_964404245.1 uncultured Sphingosinicella sp.
GTCCGAACTCATCAATTTTCAAAGAATTCCAGCAACTTGGCGCGAGGCCGCTGTCACCGGGAACGGCCATATGGTCGGCTCGGGCGCAGCCGTCAAGGCCCAGTAAGCCACTGCTTTGCAGATCGCCTGCAACTGCCTGGAAGCGCTGCGCTTTTCCAGGACGATGAAACGGACACTGGTCAACGCGATACCCGTCGCCAGGGCGAATCACCGGTCCCACAGCTTCGAGTCGCGGCTCGCTCGCTGCGAGTCGGCCCGGCCAATCAGGCGGTCTGGATGTAGGTCAGCAGGGCTTCGGCTTCCTGCTCGATCTGATCCATTCGAAATTTGACCAGGTCGCCGATCGACACGATCCCGACAATCGACTCATTCTCTACCACCGGGAGATGGCGCACCCGACGCTGGGTCATCAGCGACAACGCCCCCATGACCTCCTTGTCCGGAGGAACCATGATCGCCGGGCTCGTCATGATGGTCTCGACCGGCCGATCGAGAATGTCGGCGCCTTCGCTGCTAAGATGATGAATGACGTCCCGTTCCGACACGATTCCCGCCACCCGTCCACGATCGCAAACCGGCATCGCGCCAATTCGCCGTTCGGCGAGTCTGGCGACGGCATCCCGGACGCTCGTCCCGACCTCGACCGTCACCACTTCGGACCCCTTGTTTTGAAGGATGGCGATGATCGTCATGGCTCGACTCCTCTGGCTTCGGGCGGCTGCAGGCCGCGACTCGGCACTTGATGATCCCATGAGCGACCGGCAAAGGGAAGCCATGCCGGATCAAAACCCCTCGCCGCGCCGTCGCCTGAACGACGAACATGCTGCCGTCGAGTGGGTTCGCTTCCGATCGATGATGAAGTGGATGCTGCTGGCGTCGATCGTCGCATCCGCGCTCGCGCTCCTCTACCTTGCCCGAACTGAGACCCTCCGGCTTCACATGGTCGTCGCGACCATTGCCGGTGTGGGCCTGACAGTTCTGGTTGGAACCGCACTGATGGGACTCGTCTTCCTGAGCAACCGGACCGGCCATGACGATGATGCGGCGCGAGGGGAATCCAAGGATGGATCTCGGGATGAAGAATGATCCTGTGCTTCGGGTCGCCCCGCGGCCGGGCGACATAAACGCCAACGGCCACATCTTCGGTGGCTGGGTTCTCAGCCAGATGGATATTGCCGCCGGGATCGTCGCCTCGCGCGAAGCCGAAGGGCCGGTCGCGACCGTCGCCATCGAAGCAATGACCTTCCTTGCGCCGATCCTGCTCCACGACATCATCTCGGTCTATGCGCAAGTCGACCGTATCGGCCGCACCTCGATAGCCATTCGGATCGAGGTTCTCGCGTCGCGCGAGCGAGGACAAAAGGAAGTGAAGGTCACCGAAGGGCTGTTCACCTTCGTTGCCCTGGATGAGAATCACCGGCCGCGCCCGGTTCGGCAGCCGGGCTGATCCGTCACTCCCGCGATTCGAGCCGATAGCGAAGAGTCGCGCTCCCGTTCGCCGGCACTTGCGCTTCCCACAAGGGGCGGCCGTCGCGGCGACCGAGCCGCCTTGCGGGCCGAAACCCTTGCTCGGGATCGACCTCGAATTCAGCCTCGAACCGGACCGCTCTCGGAAGAGCATTGGTGACGGTGACCAGATAGTCATCTCGCCGCTCTCCCTCGGCGACGAGCTCTAGCTCGACCATCACCTGCGCCGATTCCTCGAGCGCGATTTCGACGTCTTCGCCAATGGCGCTGTCGCCGATATGACCTTCCCCGATCAGGATCGGCCGTCCGCGCGCCTGCGTGAACAGGGTGATTCCGCCCGCTGGGAGCGGAAGGCCGAGCCCTTCAGACTGGCGATTGCGGGTCGTCAGCAAGCGCCGGGCGGGGCGCGGTCCTCCAGTCGAGGCCGCATCGATGCGGCTTCGATAGGCGAACCGGACCTCCACTCGCGGGCGGTTGAGCAGGGCCACCTGCTTCTGGCTGTTGGCCGCGACTGTGACCGGTTCAGGGATCCGGTAGAGCTTGAGATCGCCCAGGTCTTCCTGCCTCGCTTCCATGACTCGCGAGCCCGTGACCATGATCGCCTCGGCGCTTTGGGCCATCATCATCGACGGCGCGGGCGGAGGCGCGGGCGGGGGTGGGGGCGGAGGCGCCCGATTGGTCAGCGGCAGGTCGCTTGTCGTCCCCATCGGCCAGCATTGGAGTCGCACCGGCGAAGCCTCGCTCGGCGGCACATTCGCCGGCTCGCGGTTCAGCCGCCCGGCAACGGCCTGGGTGTCGGCCTCCGCGAAGCTGGTCTCGTCGCCATTGGCCAGAGTGAGCCAGGCCGACAGTTCGACATGGCCCCCATCCGCCGCCAGAGCCGCGATATAATTGGCCTGCCAGTCGAACCCTCCGGCGATGTAGGACAAGGTGACGACGGCGTGGACCGGCTGAGAATTTCGGGTCCGGACGGAAAGGGTCGGACGGCTCGAAAGCCCGGGCGGTACCTGATCGTAGACCAGGGTTTCGCGGATCCCGGTGCAGCGCAGGGCCTCGAAACCCTCGGCGGTCTGGAGAATGACGGCGCCGGCGGCGCCGGAACGGATAACCGCTTCCTGTTCGCGCACGTCTCCGGTTGCAAGCGAGGTCCGTCGAAGATGGACCCGGCGCCCGAGCGAGCGATCGAGCAAGGTACCCGGTGAAAGCAGGAAGGCGTCCCGGTTACGCTCAACGATCCCGTCCGGAAAGCCGGTGACGATGGCGCTCTGCGGCAGAATCCCGCCAGCGACTCCTTCAAACCGTATTTCCACCTCGCCAGCCGGCAGGGCAATCTGCCTTGTCTCGCTGACCAGGGCGAAACCCTGAAGCCAGTCGAGGTTGAGCGGGTCACCGGCTCCCCGCTGGGGATCCCTGTAGATGGTGACAGCGACCTGATCGGGACCGGAGGACGTGACGACGGTTTGGGCGCTTGCCGGAGCGGCAAGGGCTGCGAGCCAGAGAAGGAGTGCGCGCGGGCCCGTCATCGCCGGACCCTTAATAGCGGGATTCGATCGTTACAGTGACCGTCGCCTCGCCATTGGCAGGAACCGGAACGCTCCAGACGAGCTCGTCAGCGGAGCGCCTCTGGCTGGTTTCGCTTTCCTCCACGACCCGCGAATCGCCCCAAAGGCCAGACTGGACTAGGTCCACCGTCACCGGAACCGGCCTGGCATTGGTCAGCGTATAGCGCATCGTCGTTCGCCAACGGCTCGACGAAAGCCGCTCGCGCCTTTCCACGACGGGTTGCACCTTGACGTCAAAGGCCTGGCCGGTGACCAGCCCGAGATCCGAGCCCATTGGCGTATGGCCAATCGCGCTTTCGCCAACGAATTGCGGGTTACCGCGGGCGTCGCGCTGGTAGACCCGGACGGTTCCGGCCGGAAGCGCATCGCCCAGGCCCTGCGCCCTCGAACTGGAAAAGCGAAGGACGCTGTTGGCGCTCGCCGGCTGATCCTGGGTGCCCAGCCAGGCATTGCGATATTCATAACCGCGCCGGGCCGGGGTTGCGGCCACGTCAAGAAAGCTGACCTGCTTTTGCTGACGGTTGGCGATCGTTGTCCGCTCCGGCAACGGGTAAAGATAGAAGTCCCCGATCTGCTCGCGATCGGAAGTTTCGGTGCCGGCGGACCGGATTGGCCGGCCGGGAGGCGGCGGCGGTCGTCCTGGCGAATAGGGCCGCCCATAATTGCTATTCTGGCCCACTGAACCGGCAACCAGAAGCGTGTCGGCATCCCGATATTCGGTGCCGCTATTGTTGGTGAGCGTGATCCAGCCCTGGACGTCCATCCGGCCGGCAGCTTCGTCGAACAGGGCAACATAATCGGCCTGCCAGCCGAGACCCGGGGTCAGATAGGTCAGAGTTACCGGGCGCCGTCCGCCACGCTCGCTTTCCAAGGTCACCGAAAGGGTCGGCCGGGCACGAAGATTAGCCGGCACCCGGTCGAAGATCACCCTGACCGGAAGGCCATCGTCCCGGAGGACCTCGATCCGGCTTCCAATCTGCAGGACAACGCCGCCATTGGCAGCGAGCACCCGAGCCCTTTCCCTGACTTCTTCGCCGGTCGCCGGATTGGTCCGGACCAGGGTGATGGTTTCGCCGACCGCCTTCTGGATCAGCGCCTGCGGCGAAAGCAGGTCGAAGTCGAAATTCTGTTCCACGATCCCGA
>CAYOJN010000189.1:0-4112 GCA_964404245.1 uncultured Sphingosinicella sp.
TCGACCGCCACGGCGGCCGCGTCTTCTCCGACGAGATCCACGCCCCGCTCGTCCTCGACGACCTCCCCCACCTCCCCTACGCCTCCCTCGACGCGCGCACCGCCGGCCACACCATCACCGCCGTCGCCGCCTCCAAGGGCTGGAACATCCCGGGCCTCAAGTGCGGACAGATGATCCTCACCAACGACGACGACGCCGCCACCTTCGCGCCGTACGCCACCGACGCCGGGGACACGGTCGGGCTTCTGGGTGCCCGCGCCGCCACTGCCGCCTACGACGAGAGCCACGACTGGCTCGACGACGTCGTGGACTACCTGCGCGGCAACCGCGACCTGCTGGTCGAGACGTTCGGCCAGATCCCCGCCATGAGGCTCAGTCCGGTCGAGGGCACCTACATCGCCTGGCTCGACTGCCGCGAGCTCGACCTCCCCGGCGGCCCAGCCGCGTTCTTCCGCCGCGAAGCGGGCGTCGCCCTGACCAACGGTAGCCACTGCGGTGAAGCCGGCAGGGGCTTCGCCCGCCTCATCTTCGCCATGCCCCGGCCAATCCTCCGACATGCGTTGGAGAGCATGCGCGACGCCGTCCGGGCCCGCGGCTGAGGGTGCTCCGTCCCGCGTCGACGCAGAGACTCGGCTGACGCGCCGCTGACCACCACCGGCGGCGGGGAGGCGACCAGTGCCGCAAAGACAACCGACGGCACCATCCCGCCCGAGATGGCACCGTCGTCACCTGTAGTCTGCCTGATTCTTGTCGTCAGAGCACTATGAGACTCATCACCCACGTGGCCAGGATCGCGGCCACGCCCTCGATGGCCGTGGCAGGGGTGAGGGTGCGGTACGCGGTGGCGACCGGAATGCGGCTGAGCTGGGAGACGACCCAGAAGTAGGAGTCGTTGGCATGGGACACCACCATCGCGCCGGCACCGATCGCGAACACGGTGAGTACAGCGCCCATCGTCTCGCCCAGGCCGAGGCTCTCGAGCAGCGGCGCGACGAGGGCCGCCGTCGTGATGATCGCGACCGTCGAGGAACCCTGCGCCGTCTTGAGTGCCGCGGCGATGATGAACGGCACGAAGATCCCCAGGCCGAGCGTGCTGAGGTTGTCGGCGATGAACCCGGTGAGCTCGCTGGCGCCGAGCACCCCACCGAAGGCCGCACCGGCGGCGGTGATGAGGAGGATGGGGGCGGCGACGACGATCGAGTCGGTGACGATGACGTTGAACTGCTCGAGCTTGCCGTGCCCCTTGAGGAGGAGGACTCCGAGCGCGAAGCCGATGATGAGCGCGATCGACGGGGAGCCGATGAACCGCAGCGCGGTGAGGAAGGTTCCCTCGCCGAACGGGGCGCTGGGCAGGTTCCCGAAGGAGGCGAGGCAGATGAGGACGATCGGCACGAGGATCGGCAGGAACGCCAGCGTCGCCGAGGGGAGCTTCCCGTAGCTGGCCCGCAGCTCCTCGTAGGACTGGTCGAGCTCCGGCTCGCCGGCAGCCCTCGGCAGCAGCTCGAAGGTCTTGTTCCTCAGGCTGCTGGCGTAGATGAGGGCCGCACCGGCGGCGACGGCGGCAATCGGCAGGCCGAGGCCGATGACGAGCCCGAGGTTCTCGATGACGCCCAGCTCACCGGCCGCGGCCAGCGGGCCGGGAGTCGGCGGCACGATCGTGTGCGTCGCGTACAGGCCGGTCATGAGCGCCACCGCCATGCTCACCGGCGAGACCTTCGCGCGCACCGCGATCGCCTTGCGCAGCGAGTTGAGGATGATGTAGCCGGAGTCGCAGAACACCGGGATCGCGACGATGTAGCCGATGACGCTCATCGTGAGGTTCGGGAACCGGGTCCCGAGCACCTTGATGAGCGCGTCCGCCATCGAGATGGCACCCCCTGACCGCTCGAGCACCAACCCGATCATCGTCCCGAAGAGGATGACGAGCCCGATGTTCCCCATCGTGTTGCCGAAGCTCGTGAGGATCGTCGGCACGATCTCCTCGGTGGGCAGCCGAAAGGCGAAGCCACCGACGATCGCCGCCCCGATGAGGGCGATGAACGGCGAGATCTTCAGCTTTGCCGTCGTGTAGACGATCGCCGCGACGAGCGCGACCAGGATGAGGACGTCGATCATCGGGTGCCCCCTTGCACGGTGAGTCCTTCAGAGCTGGCGGGGACCTCGGGGGCGGGCCCCGGCGCCCTCCGGCTGCCATGACCCGGGTGACCTGGCAAGCACCGCGACTTCAGGGAGTCCGGCGGGGCGATGAGGCGTCGTTGCATGACGGACACACTAGAGCGCTGACGTCGCTGCAGAGGTAGGAGCGGCACGACGAGCCGCACAGCAGCTAGCGCGCCACACCCTGGAAAGCACGCGTGAGGAGATTCTCGGCGACGAGGTTTCGTGCGTTCGAGGCGAGACAGAAGAACCCGTTGCCCGCTCGGCGACGACGATGTCGCGACGGCGAGGCCACCGCTTCGCTCACCTCGCCGGTGTGGGCGGCGACCCCGCGCCGTCGGACGCCGTCAGACGTACTCCTCGGCGTCAGCGGCCTCGATGACGCGCTTGAGGCGCGCCTGAGCGGCCTCGTACTCCGTCGTCAGGAAGTCTCGCCACGATCCCGCTCCGGTGATCGGTGCCCGCACGTTCGCAATGCCAGTTCTCATGGGTCGCCCAACCCTCATGGCCGACACCGCCCGTGATGTCGACTCTTCTACACAAGTATCGGAGGCGACGGGGCGAGCGCGCTTCCTCCATCCGACGGAGCGCGACCTGGCCTTAGGAGGAAATGCACCTCCTACCGAAGGAGGAGAGGCCTGGGCCAGTGCCGCCGGCGCGGCGATACGGCGGATGCGTCCGCCTGCCACCGACACCATCATGCGCGCCGCGACCGACATCGTCAGCGGGAGCCCGCGCAGCAGCACTGTGCGCGGCGTCGACCTACCGTCTGCCCACCTTCGACCGCCTGGGCAGCAACCACCAGACCGTCCCGATCAGCAGGAGTGCGGCCCACACGCGCGGCTCGGGCAGCTGCGTCAGCCAGCCGCCCAGCCGCGGGACGTGTCCGACGACCGTTCCGACGACGTCGTCCTGGACGACGGCAAAGGCATCGGCACCACCCTGGCGGTCCCCCTGGAGCTTGAGCACCGGGCCGTCCTGTCCGACGACACGACGGACGACGCTCGCACTCGGGTCGGCCGGCAGCTGGTAGACCACGACGTCACCCAGCTGTACGTGGTCGGTGCGCTTGACGAGTGCGAGGTCGCCGGACGCAAGAGTCGGCTCCATCGAGCGGCCTGAGACGACGACGCCCCCGAACATCCCGCCGGCGCCGATCGGCCACAGCAGGGCGACCGCAACCACGAGGAGGAGCAGCCGGAGGGCGACGCTGGCAGCCCGCGAACGCGGGCGCCGATCCGGGGCGGTGACCGAGTTCGCGAACAAGGTCGGACCAACGCCTTGTCCCTGCGATGCCGGTGGTCGGGAGCCGCGACGAGGCTGATGCGAGGAGAGGAGGCGGTGCGGATGCTGCGCCCGGTGGGTCGCGGCTTGGGGCAGGGACATGGCGAGTTCTCCTGAGGGCGCGTGCTCGGACGCACATCTCGATCTGGCGGGCGGGGACGCGGCTCGGCGGTGGCGACTCTCGCTCGCCTACGACGTTCGAGGACCACTCTCCTCCTTTAGTACCAGTTACGCCCCACCTTTCGACGGACGATCTGCCGCAGCGCGAGTGCATCGCGTCACACCGCGCGCCAGCACGGCTCGATCAGGACCGTCCCCGCGGGCCGGTCGGCGAGCCGCCGCTCGCCGTCGGACGCTTCGGTCGGTCTTCCTCAGGCGACCACGTAGCGTGGAGGCAGCAACCCTTGTCGAGCTGAGGAGATTCGTGAAGCCCTGGCCTGAGTTCGTGCCCCGCCTGGTGGCCACCGACATCGACGGCACGATCCTGCCGCACGGTGGCACGGTGAGCGCCCGCACCCGTGCGGTGCTCCAGCAGTACGCCGAGCGTGGAGTACACGTCGTGCTGGTGACCGGGCGGCCACCGCGGTGGCTCACACCCGTCGTCGTGGCGACCGGTCTGACCGGGCCGGTCATCGCCGCGAACGGCGCGATCGTCGTCGATGCCCAGAGCC
>CAYOJN010000190.1:0-4080 GCA_964404245.1 uncultured Sphingosinicella sp.
CAGGCAATGGCGCCGACATGATCCGTCCCGACGTGATGCAGGCCTTTGTCGACACTTTCGCCCCGGCCGGCTTCAAGGCCTCCAGTTTCCTTCCCAGCTACGGTCTTGCCGAAGCTACCCTTGCAGTGACGATCATGCCTCCCGGAGAGGGGATTGTCGTCGAGATGGTCGAGGAAACCCTTCTTGCCGGTGGCGGCCCGGGCGAGCGTGACCGGCCCCAGCGCTACCGGGCGGTCGTCAATTGCGGCAAGCCCGTTCGCGAAATGGCGGTCGAAATTCGCGGCGACGAGGGCAGCCGGCTCGGCGAACGCGAGATCGGCAGGGTTCATTGTCGCGGGCCCGCAGTCATGATCGGCTATTTCCGGGACGAGGAATCCACTGCGGCCTGTCTCGACGAGGACGGCTGGCTCGACACCGGCGACATGGGCTATCTTTCGGACGGCTATCTCTACATCGTCGGCCGGGCCAAGGACATGATCATCATCAACGGCAAGAATCACTGGCCCCAGGATATCGAATGGGCCGTGGAGCAGCTGCCCGGGTTCAAGGCCGGGGACATTGCGGCCTTTGCGATCACCACTCCGGGCGGGGAGGAAACGCCGGCGGTCCTGGTCCAGTGCCGGACATCGGATGGCGAGGAGCGCGGGCGCCTTCGCGATGCGATCCGAGAGAGGGTCCGGGCGATCACCGGGATCAATTGCGTCGTCGAGCTGGTTCCGCCCCGTTCGCTGCCTCGAACCAGTTCCGGAAAGCTCAGCCGGGCCAAGGCCCGCAACCTCTATCTTGCCGGAGAGATGCCGACCTACGATATCGCTGCCTGACCATCGCGAAGCATATCGCTTGCACTGGTCCAAGCGCGCGGTTAAGGCCGGCGCCTCTGGCTCTTAGGAGTGTAGCTCAGCTGGTAGAGCATCGGTCTCCAAAACCGAGGGCCGTGGGTTCGAGTCCCTCCACTCCTGCCATCCTTGCCTGAGCGGTCAGTCCCGCCTTTGGGAAGCGAGCGACGAGAGGCCGGAAGGGGCGCGGCTGGACGAAGGCCCGGTGCGCCCCTATTTCACAGGCGCAGCATGAAGAATGAAGGACGTTATTGAGCGTGGCGAGAGTCAATCCCGGTGAATTTCTGCGGCAGGTTCGTGCCGAGACGGCAAAGATCGTCTGGCCGTCGCGCCGTGAGACCCTGATGACGGGCCTGATGGTCGTGATCATGACGAGCCTTCTCGCGCTCTTTTTCTTCGGCGTCGATTCGGCCTTCAGCGCCATCGTCCAGACGCTTCTCGGGCTACTCGCCTAGGCTGTTCAGGATCTCAGGGGTAAAGGCTACACATGTCCCGCTGGTACATCATCCACGCTTATTCCGGCTTCGAGAACAAGGTTCGCGATGCGATCCTTTCGGAAGCTTCGCGACTCGGTCTCGAGCAGCTCGTCGAGTCGGTGGAAGTCCCGACCGAAAAGGTCACCGAGGTACGTCGTGGAAAGAAGGTCACCTCCGACCGCAAATTCTTCCCCGGCTATGTGCTCGCCAAGCTGAGCATGAGCGACGACGTCTATCACCTCGTCAAGAATACACCCAAGGTGACCGGCTTCCTCGGCTCGAGCGGAAAGCCGCAGCCGATCAGCGATGTCGAGGCCGCCCGGATCCTCAACACCAAGGATGAAGCTGCCGCCGCCGCGCCGAAGCAGAAGATCAGTGTCGACTACGAGATTGGCGACAATGTGAAGGTGCTCGACGGCCCGTTCGCGAGCTTCAACGGAATCGTCGAAGAGCTCGACTTCGATCGCGGCCGGGTCAAGGTGGGCGTTTCCATCTTCGGTCGTGCAACGCCGGTCGAACTCGAATTCGAACAGGTCGAGCTTGTGAAATAGGAAGGCTCGATCCTGTCGGACCAAAGGAGGCCGGGGCAAAGCTCCGGCCTTTTTGCTGGAAGATCTCGATCAAACTTTTCCGTTTCTCGACCGTTCGTTGCGTTGCGGCTTTTCCCGGCCGCGAAGCAAGGGACGAGGAGGCGCAATGCGTGACGGCGCGGCTGGACGGGCGGTCGATGCGGACGAGGCGTTCCGACACGCGGTCCAGGACATCTTCGGCCCCCGCTGCAAGGCCGCCTGGCTCAGCGGAAGCTATGTCTACGAAGGCGCCATAAAGGGCCGCAGCGACATAGACGTCGTCCTCGTTCTCGCCGACGATCAGCCTTTGCCTGCAGATCCGCTCACCCTGGAGAGAATCCACGCCTTCATCGACGCCTATCTGCAGATCCATGCCCGGATCGGCCTTGACCCCGATTTGGACTTTCCTGGCGAATATGTCGTCCCGGGGGCATTGGAAGAGGCCATCGGATGGCGGGGCGTCGTCGTCGACGGCAAGGTGGCCGACTTTTTCCCGCCGATCGAGGAAAAGGATTACTGGATCAGCCGGCCCGACCGCTGGTTCCACGCCTGGGTCAGCATGACCGCTTTCAGCCGATTTCTCATCGGCGACGAGAGCTTCTACCAAAGGACGAAGATCGACGCCTGGAAGTGCATCCTTCGATTCCTCCTCCTCCGTTCGACCGCCCAGACCCTGCGCCGCGACGACCTCTGGCCGGGCCTTGCCCAGTTCGGCGCCAAGCCCACCTACCGGGCCTTCTGGTCCATCGAAGGCGCAACGGTGGACCATGCCCTCGCCGAACTCGAGAAGGAAGGCGATCTGGCCTTGGTCGGAGGACGGATCAGGCCCGACCGTTCCAGGCTCGATGAGTGGGAGGATCGGCTGAATGATCGAGTCACCCCAGGCGATGAGGCCCGCTCACCATTGGTCCTTCCACCCGATCTCCACCGGGACATCGGCCAATATGCGGCGAGGCGCTGGCCAGGGATCAGATCGGCGCCATCAGCGATACCGCGACTTGGCGAAATATCCCAATCATCGGCAAACTAACAGAGGCCCTTTTCCCACAAACTCCCTTAAGCCGTTGAAAACAGGCAAGTCATCCAATCTGGCACGGCTCGTGCTGAACAAGGTTCGAAGCGGAAAATTCCCGCAGCCTTTCGTTCAGGGAGCACAGACATGGCCTTTTCCGACACCAACGTCTTCGCACGCGATGACACCTTCTTCGGCGCCTGCCAGGCCATCGGCGAGGATCTCGGCTTCAATCCCAATTATCTGAGGATTGCCTTCGCAGTTCCATTGCTCGTCGCCCCGGTCCAGACGGTCGCCGCTTATTTCGGGCTCGCCATCTTCGTCCTCGCCCTTCGGCTGCTGGTCCCCGAGCCTCGCCGGGCTGCCGCTTCGGCTGCAGGCACCGATCCGCTTCCCGATGAAGCCGCCGCCTTCGTCCCGGAAGCAGAAACGGAGGAGTCGCCGGTCGCCGTGGCCGCCTGATCGGGCCCTGACCCGTTCCGGCTTCGACTGGCAGCCTCTTCGGCACCGTTCGCCGTCGCGGCCGGACACGAATCCCGTTGCGGGCGTTGGCGTCGCTCTCGATGTTGTTCTCGAACCAGGAATTTCAGCTTCAGATGAGCACCAGCGCAGCCTCGGCCGAAGCCGCCATCGCGGCCTCCGGGGCAAGGGAAGCCGGACTATTCGATCGCCTTCTCAACGGCCGTGTGGCGGCGATGCTCGTCCGCAACAGCGTCGTCAGCTGCGCAACCTTTCTTCTCGACCTCATCCTGCTGTGGGTCTTCGTTGAGCAAAGCGGCCTTGGAAAGATGGAGGCGGCCTCGATCGCTTTCCTGATCGCGACCTCCGTCCATTATGGCTTCTGCCGATCCTGGGTCTTCAAGGGCACGAGCCGGGCGCTCGGGTCAGGCTATTTCTATTTCCTTCTGAACGCGGCCGTGGGCCTTGCGCTTACCTTGAGCCTGTTCTGGCTCTTCATGATGATCGGGCTTCATTATCTCGTCGCCCGGGTGATTGCCTCCGTCTTCGCCGGGCTGACCGTTTTCGTTCTCAACGCCCTGTTCAATTTCCGAAGCGTCTGAGGTTCGCCCTCTTCGCACCATCCCCCCTTTCCCGGCCGCCACTCTTGCGCTATGGGCGCGGGCTTCCGACCTTCGTGCCGGAAGAGTCCAACGCATCAGTGGTGGATTTCGCGCGGGAGGCGATCT
>CAYOJN010000191.1:0-4075 GCA_964404245.1 uncultured Sphingosinicella sp.
CCGTGGCGAGCGCCGCATCGGAGAAAAGCCAGCTGATCCATTCGCCAACAGTGGCTCCGCGACCGGGGACGCTTGCCTTGCCGCCGAAGCCGAAGCTGGTGCCCAGGAAATAGGAGGCGGTAAGGAGGAAAGGCGTCGTGAAGGGGTTGGAGAGAAAGGTCATCGCCGCGGCGACCGGGATGTTGCCCCTGACCGGAAGCGAAAGGAGCGCTGCGCCGATCATCTGGACTCCGGGGATGAGGGCGAAGATTCCGAACCAGAGCCCGACGGCGACTCCGCGAGGAACCGACCGGCGGGTGAAACGCCAGAATTCGCTGTGCAGGATTCGGGCTCCGAACAGCTTCAGCCAGCGGCTTCTTGCAAGCTCCTCACGGTTCGGCGCGTTCTTCGCGATCCATCTGCCAATGCGTTCAACCATCAGGATCAACTATGCTGCCGAAGCAGACGCCCCTGCTCCCGCTTCCAGTCTTTCTCTTTCTCATGCTCTCTCTTGTCATGGGCCTTGCGCCCTCGAGCCAGCGCCAGTTCGACCTTCGCCCGCCCCTGCGAATTGAAATAGATGGACAGTGGCACCAGAGTCATTCCCTGGCGGGCGACGGCACCGAACAGCTTGTTGATCTCGCGAGCCTTCAAGAGCAATTTTCGTGGTCGCTTCGGCTCATGATTGAAGCGATTGCCGTGGCTGAATTCCGGGACGTTGGCATTGACGAGCATGACTTCGCCATCCTTCACCTCCGCATAGCTTTCGGCGATCGACCCTTCGCCGGCGCGAAGCGATTTCACCTCAGTCCCGGTCAGTGCGATCCCCGCCTCGAAGACTTCGTCAATGGCATAATCGAACCGGGCCCGCCGGTTTTCGGCAACGATCTTCACCTTGTCGAACTGGGCGTGGCGAGGACGGGCCATCAGAGGAGGCCGGAATGAGCGAGCGCCGTTTCGACCGCGCTGCAACTCGCCTTCGAGGGCGGAGTCATCGGCAAGCGCAGATCGGAAGGGATTTCGGGACGGACACGATGAAGGGCATATTTGACCGGCCCAGGTGACGCATCGCTGAACAAGGCGCAATGCAGGGGATAAAGGCGGTCCTGAAGTTCCAGCGCCCGCTTATAATCGCCGGAAAGGCAGGCCTCCTGGAACTCGGCGCACAGTCGCGGCGCAACATTGGCGGTGACCGAGATGCAGCCCCGGCCGCCCATCGCATTGAATCCCAGGGCCATGTCGTCATTTCCGGACAGCTGGACGAAGTCGGCGCCGCAGGCCAAGCGCTGCGCCGACACCCTTGCGAGGTTGCCGGTCGCATCCTTGACGGCGACGACATTGGCGATCCCGGCAAGCCTGCCCATCGTCTCCACGGAAATGTCGGTCACCGTCCGGGCCGGGACGTTGTAGAGAACGATCGGAAGATCGACGGCCTCGGCTATGGCTTCGAAATGGGCGTAGATCCCCTCCTGATTGGGCCGGTTGTAATAAGGCGGAACATGAAGCGCCGCGTCGGCGCCGGCCGCCTTGGCCGACCGTGTCAGGGCAATGGCCTGTTCGGTATCGTTGGAGCCGCACCCGGCGATCACCGGAACGCGATTCGCAGCGACCTCGACGCAGACCGAAATGACGCGTTCGTGCTCCGACGGGCGCAGAGTGGCCGATTCGCCCGTCGTGCCGCATGGAACAAGTCCATGACTTCCTTCAGAAATCTGCCACTCCACGAACGATCGATAGGCGTCTTCGGCAAACGCTTCGTCGCGAAATGGGGTCACCAGAGCCGGGATCGACCCTTTGAACATGAAAGCCTCCTTCACCTCGCGGCGGCGCATGGCCTAGGGATCATGCGGGGCAATCGAGGGATTGTTCAGGGTCTGATAAGGAGCGCGGCGTCATTCTGTCCAGCATGCACAAGAGAGCGGGTCTATTTCTTCTCGTCACTGCCTCGGCAGCGGCAATTGCGGGGACAACGGTCGGACGGATCTCCGTCAACCCGGAACCCGCGCCAAGCAAGGTGATTGCGGCTGCGCCGGCTGCAGCCCTTGTCGCTGCCCAGGCCGCGCCGGCGCGCGGCGACGTGGTTTCCAGCATCGCCCGCTGGAACAGCCTGAGGCAGAGCGACAATCTTCCATTCTCGGCTTATGCTTCCTTCCTCCTCGAACATCCGGGCTGGCCGGGCGAGACCGCAATGCGCCGGACCGCCGAGCGCAACGCCAGTGAGGCCAATTCGCCGGATGTGCTCCGTTTTTTCACGCAGTTCCCGCCGCTCACGCCCGCAGGCCATGCAAGCCATGCCTTCGCACTGATGGCGAGCGGCCGCCCCGACGAGGCACGAATCGCAGCACGCGAAGCCTGGACCGGCGGCGTTCTTCCTCAGCCCGTCGAAGCCCGGCTGGTGGGCGCCTTCGGCTCGTGGCTGACGACGGCAGACCATGATCGCCGAATGGAAGTCCTGCTCGGCAATGGCGACACCCAGAGCGCGCAGCGAAGCCTGACCCGAAGCTCGGCCGCGAAGAGGCCGCTTTTCGAGGCCCGGCTTGCCCTTCAGACCCGCTCCAGCAACGCGTCGGCTCAGGCGGCCGCCTTGGGTTCCGCAGCGCTCGCCGACCCCGGATTCCTGATCGACCGCGCCAACTGGCTTCGAAACAATGGTGATCCGGCCGGTGCCCGGCGTCTCCTCGCCCAGCAGCGACGACTGAGCCACCACCCGGTCAACGCCGAAAAATTCATGGAATCGATGGTGACCATGGCACGGGCGGCCGCCTCGGACCGCCAGTGGGGCACCGCTTTCCAGATCGCCAGCCAGGTCGACGATATCTTCCCGTCCGGCACCGACGTCAGCGAGCGACCGTTCGGCGACCGCGATGAATATACGAACCTGACCTGGCTTGCCGGAACGACTGCGTTCCAGAAGCTGGCCCGTCCAGCCGACGCCGTCGGACTGTTCGAACGCTATGCCCGTGCCGCCCAGTCGCCTCAGACCAGGACGAAGGGTCTCTACTGGGCTGCCCGAGCGGCGCATCGGGCCGGGCAGACTCAAAGATCCAGCACCTTCCTTCAGGAAGCCGCGCAGCATTATGACCAGTTTTATGGCCAGCTTGCGGCGGAACGGCTTGGCCTCGTGCTTCCGGCGCCCGGAGCACCCGACCTTGCCCCTCCGGACCCGTCGGAACGCCAGGCTTTCCGGAACCGGTCGATCGTCGCTGCTGTCCGCCATCTCGGCCGGACCGGGAACTGGCGGGACCAGACGGACTTCGTTCGAACCCTCGCCCAGCAGGCGAAGAGCGACACCGAAAGGCTGCTCACGGTCGAACTGGGCCAGGAGATCGGACGTCTCGACCTGGGCGTTCTGGTTGCTCGCCAGGCCCGGACCAATGGTTCGATGGATTATAAAAGGTGGGGTTTCCCTCAAGTCCAGATGCCCGCAAGCCAGCAGCGGCACTGGACCGTGGCCCATGCCATCGCCCGCCAGGAAAGCCTGTTCGACCGCGAGGCGGTCAGCCGGGCCGGCGCTCGGGGCCTGATGCAGCTGATGCCCGGAACGGCCCGCGAAGTCGCCGGCCGGCTTGGAGTCCCCTACGAACAAGCGAGGCTGACCCGCGATCCGGAATATAATGTCCTTCTCGGCTCCACTTATTTTGCCCGGATGCTGGACAATTATCGAGGCAGCTACCCGCTTGCCGTCGCCGCCTACAATGCCGGCCCCGGCAACGTGAATCGCTGGCTTCGCGAGAATGGCGATCCCAGGACGGCTGGAATCGCGATGATCGACTGGATCGAGGACATCCCCTTTTTCGAGACCCGCAACTATGTTCAGCGGGTGCTTGAAAATGCGGTGGTCTACGACCTCCTCAACCCCGGCCGCTCTGCAAGCCCGCCCGGGAGCAACCGCCTGGCCTTCTATCTGGGCGAGCCACAGCCGAACTGAGCCGGGCTTGGTCCCGCGGAGCCGAGATGAGCGAACGGCCGAACTACATCACTACAGCCGGCTATCGCCGCCTGCGCGAGGAATATGAGGCCCTGTTCGGGGTCGAACGGCCAAGGCTTCTCGAGACGATCGCCTGGGCTGCAGCCAATGGCGACCGATCCGAGAATG
>CAYOJN010000192.1:0-4068 GCA_964404245.1 uncultured Sphingosinicella sp.
ATCAGCTGCTTGAACATCTGCGGCGCCTGGGGAAGCGCGTAGAATTTGCCCGGATGAACCCGGCTTGGAACGAGATAGTCGCGAGCACCTTCGGGACTCGAGGCGGTGAGGATCGGGGTCTGGAACTCGATAAAACCCTGGTCGATCATCCGGCGCCGGATCGAGCTGATCACCTTCGAACGCAGAATGATATTGTTGTGGAGCCGCTCGCGGCGAAGATCGAGGTAGCGATAACGGAGCCGGATCTCCTCCGGATATTCCTGGTCGCCGAAGACCGGCAGTGGAAGCTCCTGCGCGTGGGACTGAACCTCGACGCTGTCGGCATGGAGTTCGATCTGGCCAGTGGAGAGATTGGGATTGGCCGCTTCGGCACTCCGGCGGACCACCTCTCCTTCGACGGTGACGACGGATTCGACCCGGAGGCCTTCGAGGATCCTGAACGCCTCGTCGGCGATGTCGGTGACGATCTGGGTAATCCCATAATGGTCGCGAAGGTCGACGAACAGCAGATTGCCATGATCGCGCTTGCGGTGGATCCAGCCGGACAGCTTGACCCGCTCTCCGACATGGCTTTCGCGAAGTTCTCCGCAGCTGTGGGTGCGATAGGCGTGCATGATGGATCGCTTTCAAGACGAAGGAATTGGGTTGGACTACAGACCGGGCGCTTCGCGTCAGCGAAGCCGCTTTGTCAAGGCAGCACGGCTCGCTATGAGGGCCGCCAAATGCATATCCATCCCCTGATAGCCGATACCGAGTCGCTCGAAAGGCTCTGTGAACGACTCGCCCGATCCGACTTCGTCGCCGTCGATACCGAGTTCATGCGCGAGAATACCTATTGGCCTGATCTGTGCCTTTTCCAGATCGCCAATAGCGAGGAAGCGGCCGCGATCGACCCCAAGGCCGAAGGGATCGACCTCTCTCCGCTCCTGAACCTCCTGGTCAATAACGAGCATGTGCTGAAGGTCTTCCATGCGGGTGGCCAGGACATAGAGATCGTCTTCAACCTGACTGGCGGGACCCCTCATCCCCTGTTCGACACCCAGATCGCAGCCATGGCGCTGGGGCTCGGTGAGCAGGTTGGTTATCAGAACCTCGTCGAGGCGCTGCTCGGGCAGAGTCTCGACAAGGGTGCCCGGTTCACCGACTGGGCCCGGCGCCCGCTCGATCGGCGCCAGATCGATTATGCAATTGGTGACGTCACCCATCTCGCCGAACTCTTCCCGAAAATGCTCGAGCGGCTTCGCCTGACCGGGCGAGGCGACTGGCTCGACCAGGAAATGGAGCGGATCTCAGACCCGGCCAATTATCTCAACGATCCGGTGCTCGCCTGGAAGCGGGTCAAGATACAGAGCCGAAAGCCCGAAGTGCTCGGGCGCCTGAAGGCGCTGGCCGCCTGGCGGGAACTCGAAGCGCGTTCGAAAAATCTCCCTCGCGGCCGGATCATGAAGGACGAGACTCTCGCCGACGTCGCCCTTCATCCGCCCGCCGCCCAGGACGCCCTGGGCAAGGTCCGGGGCCTCTCCCCTGCCTGGCGGGCCAACGATATCGGTGCCCGGCTGATGGAGGCGCTCGCCAGCGCCGATCCGCTTCCGCCGTCCGAAATGCCGCCTCGCGACGATCGCGGCCCGGGGCTTGGACGCGAAGGCGCCCTAGTCGCCGACCTGCTCAAGCTCCTGCTCAAGATCCGGTCCCGCGAATCGAATGTCGCGCCCCGCCTCGTTGCTCGCTCCGACGAGCTTGAACTACTCGCGGCAGGGCGGCGGGAGGGACTATCGATCCTGGAAGGCTGGCGTTTCGAAGAATTCGGCCGCGACGCGCTCGACCTGGTCGAAGGCCGCCTTGCCTTTGCGATCCGGGACGGCAAGCTGGTCATGACCCGTACCGAACAGGAGATTGCATCATGAAGACTCCCCTTGCTGTCGCGACCTTCATTCTGTTGGCGGCCTGCGCAACGGTTCCGGTGGAAGGAAGCGGTCTGTGCCGGACCGATGGACTGAACGACCTGATTGGCCGGGCGGCGACCAGCGAGCTTGGCGCCGAGGCGATGCGGCGGTCCGGTGCCGAGCGGCTGCGCTGGATCCGCCCCGGGGATGCGGTGACGATGGACTATCGCGAGGACCGGCTCAACGTGAACCTCGATTCGCAGAACCGGGTGGAATCGCTGAACTGCGGCTAGTCCGGGCTGGATCCAATATTCCGGCTTCACTGAGGGCCTGCCTTGCAAGCGGGATCGTCATCCGGCGGTGATGCGAAAGGGTCACCCGGTCCAATATGTCGACGACCGACTGGATCGCGACATGGCTCCGCTCGATCCTTGGAGCCAGATAATTGCCAAGCTCGGGAGCCGCGATTCCCCGGTCGCCAAGCAGCTTGACGATCAACTGGCCGACCAGCTCGTCGTCCGGACCGCCAATCTCGATCACCGGAGTCGCTGCAAGGCGCGACCGAAGGTCGGGCAGGCGAACCTGCCAGCGCGGTGGCGGCGAATCGGCGATGATCAGGAGCGGCTTCCGCTCGTTCTGAGCTTGGTTCCAGGCGTGGAAAAGCTCCTCTTCGTCATGATTTTCGGCATCGTCGAACAGTCGTCCGCCGGTCTTTCGGACGAAGATCCGGCCGAGCAGGCTACGGCCCGATTTTCGGGGGCCGACGAGGATCGTCGCCATGACCGGCCACAGCGCCCAGTGCCGGAGATGGTCGAAGGCCGAGCGGTTCGATTCGGACAGCAGAAAGTCTTCGTCCCGGTCGGCCACCGGCCAGTCGAACGGAAGCGCAATCTGGTTCACCATCCTTCGCTCAGCGCGACATCCTCAGCGAGTTTCCACCTGTGACCTCGACCCGGTATCCCTGTGCCTGGAGCGCGGCTGCAAGAGCCGCCGAATCCCCGACATAGGTGACCCGCATGATCGACGTGCCGCCCAGTGCAAGGCTTGTCGTGATCGCGGACGTCACTCCGTTGACCCGGCTTGCCGCCAGTTCCGCGCGCTGGACCGCGCCTGCATCCGGAGTCTCGACGAGGATGTTGAAGGCGGTGGCAGGACCCGACTGCAAAGGCGGCGGCGTCTCGACGGGGACAAGCCGGTCCTCGCTCACCTCTTCCTCCTCGACCGGCGGAAGCTCGGGCTCGATGATGACCAGGCTTGGATCGGGGGCCAGGATCCCGGCCTCGAGAGCCCTTACGTAGAGGGCATCCAGCCGCCGGACGCCTTCATCCATCATCCCCGGAATAGCGGCGCTGTTCGGGACCTGGAGGCGAAAGCGGCCGATCGGCTGCGAATCGGGGCCATAGCGGGCAGTGAAGATTCCGATTGTCGGGCCACCGGGAAAGGCGCGGCGAAGCTCGACCTCGGGAATGACAAGATCCGCGGCCCCATATTGGTCAAGGATCATCCGCCACCAGCCGCGACCCCGGCGTCCGCTCTGGCTGACGTTCAGAAGCAGCGGATCGATCCCGCTTCCGGAGGTCCGGACATAGTCGATCGGGCTGTTCGCGGTCCGGAAATGTGCCCAGGCGCGCTGCCATTCGTTCCGGAACTCGAAACTGTAGCCGGTCGAGCCCGTCCGAAGGATCGGAAGAACGAGCAAGGGTGCAGATCGACGGGCGAGTCCCGGAACGCCGAGCATCTCGCCGGTCCTGGCACGATCGAAAAGAACGCCGAGCCGGGCGACATAGCGAGTAGGACCGATCTGCTCCTGTTCGATCACGATCCCGGCTACGATCGAGTTGAGCACCGAATCCGACAGGTTCGGAGCCTGGGCGATCGGCCGCTCATTGGTCTGCGACCAGAGCTTCTTCCAGCCCTCGGACTGGGCCCTGCGCCAGCCTTCGAGCCTGGCCTGTTCGGCGGTCTCGCCAGTCACGTCGACCTCGATTCCGAGAACTTCGAAATTGCTCGTGCTGTCGATTGGCGGAATTCCGCGGTCAGCCCCGTCCAGCTGCGCGTGGAGCACCGCGCCGCCGACCAGAAGGCAGGCGACGAGGAGCGGAATCAGGGCCGTTGGCAGTCGGAAGGCGTTCACGCAGGTCTTTTGGCGAGTTGACCGTGGAAATCCAAGCGCGTTGTGGCTAGC
>CAYOJN010000193.1:0-4043 GCA_964404245.1 uncultured Sphingosinicella sp.
GCCGGCGAATGTCCGCTTCGCCTTTCGGGCTGATCTGGACAATGGCGAATTCGTCCCCCCCGATCCGGGCGACGGTGTCGGTTTCGCGAACCAGTGAGCGCAGGCGCTCACCGACTTCGGCGACGAGCCGGTCGCCGGCATTGTGGCCGAGCGTATCGTTGACCTGCTTGAACCGGTCGAGATCGAGCATCAGGAGCGCGACCTGCTCACCGCTTCGACGATAGCGGGTAAGGGCCTGGGAAAGGCGGTCTTCGAGCAAGGCGCGATTGGCAAGGCCGGTCAGCTGGTCGTGAAGCGCCTGGTGCTGGGCCGATGCTTCCCTTTGTTCAAGCTCCAGGACGACTTCGACAAGGGAGCGATAGAGGAGCGACATGACGAGAACGACAGCGATCGCCGAAGTCAGTGCAATCGGCCAGATGAGGCTGAACAGATCGACGCCCCACGCGGCATCGCGAACGATGGTCACGGTCGCGAAGTTGGTCATGATCAGGGTCGCCACCGCCGCAGACACAATTGGCGGACCGACCTTTCGCGAATAACCCACTTGGATCTCCCCTGAACGCAGGGGAGTTACCACCATATGGGTTAACAAATTGCTCAGATCGGGCCGGGTCTCTTTCACCTTGACCAGCCTGGCGAAGAACCGATTTTCCAGAGTGCGCGGCCGGACCGGAGTCCAGCTCGGCCCGAACGCGCTTAGTTAATCCGGCTGGTTGCCAGATCCTCCAGATCCCGTCTCGATAGCGGCCGCGGATGAAGACTCACTGAAGCTCGAAACTGACCGTGACGCTTGCCGACAGGGTCGTCTCGCCCGGCGCGACACGCGTTTCGGCGGCGTCCATCGCGCCCATCCGCTGCATGACCGGCATCGGAGTCGCGGCCCCGGCCTCGCTTACCGAAAGCACCCTGACCACTCTCTTGCCGAGCGCCCCGGCATAGAGGTCGGCCCGCTCGCGAGCGACCCGGATCGCATCCGTCCGGGCCTCGTCGAGCGCCGATTCCGGCTCACTGATCTCGAAGGACGGACCATTGATCTGGTTGGCGCCGGCAGCCACCAGGGCATCGATGATCGGCCCTGCATTGGCAATGTCGCGGAAGCGGACATTGACCATGTTGTGGGACTGGTAACCGGTGAATTGCTGAGGCTCGTTCTCGACATGGCGCCATTGCGGATGGAGACTGAGCGAGCTGGTCTGGATATCGCGCTCGGCAACCCCTGCCCGCTGAAGTGCGGCCCGAAGCGACCGCATCCGTTCGGCATTCTGGCGGATCGCCTCGGCCGCGGTCGGTGCCTGGGTCATCACCCCGGCATTGATCCTCACGACGTCGGGAACGCGGTTGACTTCGCCGGTGGCAACGACGTCGAGCCGAGTCCCGGAAACGGCCTGGACCTGGACCGGCTGAGCGGATGCCGGCATGGCGAGCGAGAGCGCGGCGGCCGACAACAAAGCCGCGGCGGGTGACAACTTGATCATCTCGAACTCCTAGATTCACGGGCGCCCGTCCGGGCGCGACGTGCTTTTAACGGCTGTCCGCCTGCATCGTTGCTGAACCGGAAGGGAAAGTCCGGATAAGGGCACACTCGTTCCCGCTTGGCTCGACGCCACCTAATGTGGAAGAGAGCGGGGCGTGAAACGGGCCTGCTGGCGGGGACGGAACGGGAGAATCGATTTTGGCGGAAGCTTTCATTGTCGAGGCCGTTCGTACCGCGGGCGGGAAGCGAGGCGGCGCGCTGAAGGACTGGCACCCAGCGGATCTGGCGGCTGAAGTGCTGGACGCCCTTGTCGATCGAAGCGGGATCGACCCGGCCGCTATCGAAGATGTCATCATGGGCTGTGTCGGCCAGGCGGGCGAGCAGGCCTTTCATATCGGCCGGAACGCGGTTCTTGCCTCCGGGCTTCCACAGAGCGTGCCGGCGGTCTCGATCGACCGCCAGTGCGGTTCGTCCCAGCAGTCTATCCATTTCGCTGCCCAGGCGGTGATGAGCGGAACCCAGGACGTCGTCATTGCCGCTGGAGTGGAATCGATGAGCCGGGTTCCGATGGGCCTGCCCTTCACTCTTCCAATGCAGCATGGCATCGGCACCGGCCCCTTCTCGAAGCGGATCCAGGACCGGTTCGGAGTAGCCATGTTCAGCCAGTTCGAAGGCGCCGAGATGATCGCCGAGAAATATGGCTTCAACCGCGAAGACCTGGATTCCTTCGCCCTCGAAAGCCACCGCAAGGCCGCGCGGGCAACCGGCGAGGGCGCGTTCAGGGACGAGATCGTCGGCGTTCCGGTCCTCGATGAGAAGGGTGAAGTAACCCTACACGCCCGGGATGAGGGCATTCGATATGATTCGACCCTCGAGACCATCGGATCGGTCAAGCTGCTCCGGGACGGTGGAAGGATCAGCGCCGCCAATGCAAGCCAGATCTGCGACGGGGCTTCGGGAGTCCTGATTGTCGGCGAAGAGGCCCTGAAGCGCCATGACCTGACTCCGCTGGCGAGGATCCACACGCTCGCCGTCACCGCGGGCGACCCGGTGATCATGCTCGAAGAGCCGATTCCTGCCACCCGAAAGGCGCTCGAGCGCGCCGGAATGAAGATTGGCGACATCGACCTGTATGAGGTCAACGAGGCCTTCGCACCGGTTCCGCTGGCCTGGCTTCGTGAACTCGAGGCGGACCCGGACCGGCTCAATGTCCATGGCGGCGCGATCGCTCTTGGCCATCCGCTCGGCGCTTCGGGGTCGAAGCTGATGGCGACTCTTGTTCATTCGCTTCAACGGCGCGGCAAACGCTACGGCCTCCAGACCATGTGCGAGGGCGGCGGGATCGCCAATGTCACCATCGTCGAGGCGCTTTGAGTCCAGGCCGTCTTTTTTTCGCCTTCAACCGCGACTTGCGAAACGGAAACCCAGCGATGCTCGATACGTCCAGCCGAACCGCCTACACATCCGATCATGAGCTCTTCCGCGACCAGGTACGGCGCTTTTTCGACCGCGAGCTGACCCCTCACCTCGATCGCTGGGAAGAAGAAGGGATCGTCGACCGGGACTTCTGGACGAAGTGCGGCGAAGCGGGTCTGCTTTGTCCTACGGTCCCGGAAGCCTATGGCGGACCCGGGCTCGATTTCGGCTTCAATGCCGTCATCGACGAGGAGCTTGGCTATGCCGCCTCGACCGCCGGGATCACGCTTCATTCCGATATCGTTGCCGATTATCTCGTCGCTTATGGAAGCGAGGCGCAGAAGACGGACTGGCTGCCGCGAATGGTTTCCGGAGTAACGCCGACCGCAATCGCAATGACCGAGCCCGGCGCCGGTTCGGACCTTCAGGGGGTCAGGACCACCGCTCGCAAGGACGGCGATGACTATGTGATCAACGGGTCGAAGACCTATATCACCAACGGCCAGCATGCCGATCTCGTGATCGTCGTCGCGAAGACCGATCCGGCCCTCGGCGCCCGGGGCACCTCGCTGATCCTGGTCGAATCCGACCGGGCCGGGTTCACCCGCGGCCGCAACCTCGACAAGATCGGCCTTCACAGCCAGGACACGTCCGAGCTCTTCTTCGCCGACGTAAAGGTGCCGCAGTCGAACCTGCTTGGCGCCGAAGGCATGGGTTTCGCCTATCTCATGAACCAGCTTCCGCAGGAGCGGCTTTCCATCGCCTGTACTGCCCAGGGCGCAGCCCAGCGGGCCTTCGACGAGGCGCTCGCCTTCACCAGGGAGCGAAAGGCGTTCGGAAAGACCGTCTTCGATTTCCAGAACACGAAATTCACCCTCGCCGACATGGCCTCGAAGCTCCAGGTCGGCTGGGCCCATCTCGACTGGGCGATCGCTCGCCATATCGCCGGCAGGTTGACCGCCGCCGAGGCTTCGGCGGCGAAGCTGTGGCATACCGATCTCCAGTGGGAGATTTGCGATTCCTCGCTCCAGCTCCACGGCGGCGCCGGCTACATGAACGAATATCTGATCGCCCGCTTGTGGCGCGACGCCCGGGTCACCCGGATCTTCGGCGGCACCAACGAGATCATGAAGGAAGTCGTCAGCCGATCGCT
>CAYOJN010000194.1:0-4037 GCA_964404245.1 uncultured Sphingosinicella sp.
TGACCTCCTCCGGCGCCGGTGCGACGTGGCTGTCGTCAGGGTGGTCGAGGGCGAGCGTACCCGAATCCAGAATTTCGAAGGCGTCTGCATCGCCCGGGCCAATCGCGGCCTCGGATCCAGCTTCACTGTCCGCAAGATCAGCTTCGGCGAAGGCGTCGAGCGTGTCTTCCCGCTTTACTCGCCGAACATCGATTCGATCGAGGTCGTCCGTCGCGGTGTCGTTCGCCGGGCGAAGCTTTATTATCTTCGTGGCCGGACCGGCAAGTCGGCCCGGATCGCGGAGCGCCGCGACCCCCGGACAACGGCCAAGGGTCAGGCGGAAGCCGCATCGGCCAGCCCGAAGACCGAGGCCGCCGAAGGCTGAGCCCGAATTCATCGACACGAAAGGCGGTCGCTGCGGCGGCCGCTTTTTTTGTATCTCCTGCTTCTAAGATATATCTTGATCGCTCTTGCGCTGCGATATATCTTAGTCAGTCTCAAAAAGGAGGCAGGAAGATGGGAATGCGATTCAGGATGCAGGGAAGGGGCCGGGGCTTTCCGGAAGGGCTGTTCGCTGCCGGCTTTGGTCCTCGCTCGGGCTGGGGACCGGATTTCAGCCATTTCGACTTTGACTGGGGCGGCCGCGGACGCGGGCGCGGGCGGCGCCGGAGGTTCGAGGGCGGCGAGCTTCGGCTCGTCCTCCTGAAGCTGATCGCCGATCAGCCAAGGCACGGCTATGACCTCATCAGGGCGATCGAGGAGCTGACCCACGGAGTCTATGCCCCCAGCCCGGGAGTCGTCTATCCGACCCTCACCATGCTCCAGGACATGGGACTGATCGAGGAAGAAAAGGACGAAGGCGCCCGAAAGCTGTTCGCTGCCACGGACGACGGCCGGGCCCATCTCGAAGAGAAAGTTGAGGACGTGGAAGCCCTGTTCGCCCGGCTCGAGGGGCTCGGAAGCGATCGCCGCAAGGCGGGCGGAGCGCCGATCAAGCGATCGGTCGCCAACCTTCTTTCGGCGCTCTGGCAGCGAGTGACTTCGGAGGAATCCGACGAACAGACGCTCCACGACATCGCCGCCATCCTGGACGAAGCCGCGCAGAAGATCGAACGGCTGAAATAGGGACGGCTTTCAGCGCCCCTTGAACAGGCTTCCGAAAATGCCTCGGATGATCTGGCCGGCGACCCGGTTGGTGAGCTGGCGCTGGACCGTCTTTCCAAGCTGGCGCGCCATCTGTTCGTGGACCGGGGCGTTGCGTTTTCGCTCGCGCTCGATCCTGGCCTGTTCGCGCTCCTCTGCCCGACGCGCCTTTTCGGCCTGGGCCAGGGCTTTTGCCGAATCGGCTTCGGCCCTGGCGAGTTCGGCCTCTTCGGCCGCCTGCTGCGCCCGCTTCGCGAGCAGCTCATGCGCGCTTTCGCTGTCCAGCAGCTCGTCATATTTGTCGCCGATCGGGGACAGGGTCTGAAGGATCGCCCGTTCCTTGGGGCTCAGCGGCCCGGCGCGTGAGAAAGGCGGCCTGACCAGGGTGCGACAGACCGGTGTCGGTGCGCCCTTTTCGTCGAGCACCGAGACGAGCGCCTCGCCGGTCGCAAGCTCAGTGATCGCGGTTGCGACGTCGAGCTGGGGATTGATCCGGAAGGTCTCGGCGGCAGCGGCGATCGCCCTCTGGTCCCTCGGCGTATAGGCGCGGAGCGCATGCTGGACCCGGTTGCCGAGCTGGCCGGCGATCTGGTCCGGAATGTCGATCGGATTCTGGGTGACGAAATAGAGCCCGACCCCCTTGGAGCGGATCAGCCGGACGACCTGCTCGACCTTCTCCTGGAGCGCCCTGGGCGCATCGTCGAAGAGCAGATGGGCCTCGTCGAAGAAGAAGACGAGCTTCGGTTTGTCGACGTCGCCGACCTCGGGAAGTTCCTCGAACAGTTCCGCGAGCAGCCAGAGGAGGAAGGTGGCGTAGAGCCTTGGCCGCTGCATCAGTTGATCGGCAGCAAGCACGTTGACGTAGCCGCGCCCCTGTTCGTCGCAGCGGAAGAAATCCGCCGTTTCGAAGGCCGGCTCGCCGAAGAAAAGGTCCGCGCCCTGCGATTCGAAGGCGAGAAGCTGGCGCTGAATGGCTCCGACCGACGCCCTGGCGACATGTCCGTAGCGCGTCGAAAGCTCGCCTGCCTGCTCGGCGCAATAGCCAAGCAGCGACTGGAGATCCTCGAGGTTGAGGAGTGCAAGACCTTCTTCGTCCGCGACCCGGAAGGCGATGTTGAGAACGCCTTCCTGGGTCTCGTTGAGACCGAGCAAACGGGCCAGCAGAAGCGGCCCCATTTCCGTCACCGTGGTCCGGATCGGGTGACCCTGCCGGCCGAACAGGTCCCAGAAAAGGACCGGATTGTCGGCATAGGCATAATCGGTCATCCCGATCTCGCCGGCCCTTCGGGTGAAAGCCTCATGCGCCTTCTGGGCAGCCGTTCCAGGCATTGCCATTCCGGCCAGATCGCCTTTCACATCGGCCAGGAAAACAGGCACTCCGGCCCTGGAAAATCCTTCGGCCAGCCCCTGGAGGGTCACGGTCTTGCCGGTCCCGGTCGCCCCGGCGATCAGCCCGTGGCGGTTGGCACGGTCGAGCCGAAGCTCGATCGGTTCGCTTCCGCTCTGACCGATGAAGATCGATTCCATAGTCACCCCTTCCGCTCCTTCCTGCCTAGGGTACCGGGCTTCGAAGCGGCTGCCGCCCAGGCGAATGATATTGGCGGATGACCCGCAGATAGGAATCGACCAGTTCCTGGTTGACCTCGTCCCAACCATAACGTTCGCTCATCCCTGCACCAGCCCGGCCCGCCTCGGCCCTCGCCGCCGGATCGGCGCAATATTGGCTGAGCGCCTCGCAAAATTCGTCGCAGGCACCGGGACGGATCAGCCTGCCGGTGACTTCATCGGTCACGAGGCTCTCGCTTCCGGTCGCTCGCGCCGCAACGACAGGTAAGCCAGCGGCCATCGCCTCCAGGGTGACGTTCCCGAATGTCTCGGTGACCGAAGGATTGAACAGAATGTCCATCGACGCCACCGCCCGCCCGAGATCGGGGCCGGCCTGGAAGCCGACGAAACATCCCTGAGGAAGCCGCTCCTTGAACCAGTGCCGGGCCGGACCCTCGCCGACCACCAGCACCTTGTGTCGGACCTGCCGGCGTGCAAGCCGGTCGATCGTCTCCGCAAAGACGTCGAGGCCCTTTTCCATGACCAGCCGACCGACGAAGCCGATCGCAGGCACATCATCCTCGATTCCCAGCCTTCGCCGCCATTCCAGGTCGCGGCGCTCGGGATTGAAGATCTCGCGGTCGATGCCCCGGGTCCAGATCCCGACATCGTAATTCATCCTCTGGTCGCGGAGTAGCTGGGCCATCGAATCCGAAGGCGCGAAAATGGCGTCGCAGCGTCGGTAGAAACGGCGGAGCATCGCAACGACCGCCGGCTCGAGGAATGCAAGCCCGTAATAGCGAGGATAGGTTTCGAAGCGGGTGTGGACCGAGGCGACGACCGGAAGATCCCATTTTCTGGCCAGGGTAACCGCCCGGTGACCCAGTATCTCGGGGCTTGCGACATGGAAGATGTTGGGCTCGAAGGCACGCAGGTCCTTCCTCACCCGCGGAGGGATCGCGAAGCCCAGTTTATACTCGGACCGTCCGGGAATCGGAACATAGGGGATGTGGATCAGATCGCCCTTCGGTTCGAAGGCCGGCTCCTTGACGGTCGGGGAATAGACCCGGACCCTGGCCCCGCTTCGAAGCAGGTAGTCGGACAGCCGGTTCAGCGCCTGGTTGGCGCCGTCGCGAACATAATTATAGTTGCCGCTGAAAATGGCCACTCGCAGATCGGCGACGTTCATCGCCCGCCGATAGCGGCTTCGGCGCCGATCGCCAACGCCGGAGGTGAGATGGCTGGACTTGCGCCGCCGCCCGCCGCCATGATCCGAAGTTCGGGAGCAAGGCCGTCTATGAATCCGAAGAGTGACCAGAGCGAGCTGGACGTCCTGATCGTCGGTGCCGGGATCTCCGGGATCGACGCGG
>CAYOJN010000195.1:0-4022 GCA_964404245.1 uncultured Sphingosinicella sp.
TCGGAAAGACATAATCGCGCACGAATTCCCCGCGCAGGTCCTCGACGAAGATGTTTTCGGGCCTGATCCCCAGCATCTCGGCCTTGCGCCGCGCCGGCTCGACCTCCGCTTCCTGGCCGAGATCGGCGGTGAAGGTCACCACCTCGGCGCCATATTCGGTCTGGAGCCATTTGAGGATGATCGAGGTGTCGAGCCCGCCTGAATAGGCTAGCACCACTTTTTTCGGGGGTTCTGAAAAGCTCACTGCAAATTCCTGAAAAGAAGAGGATTCATGCGATCCGGATATCGTGGCCGGCCATTTGACGGAACCGGCCCAGCACCGCTCCGGCCTGGCTTGAGTCGCGAAGCGCAGCGAACAGCGTGTCGTCCCCGGCAATGGTGCCGGCAATGTCGGGCACCTGCGCCTGGTCAAGCGCAGCGCCGAGGAGGTGGGCCGAACCCGGGGGAGTGCGGAACACGATCAGGCTTCCGGCGGCCTCGATCGAAAGAACCCATTCACGCATCAGCCGTTCAAGCCTGCTCGTGCTCCAGTCGGCGGCGCCGAGCTGGTCCGGAAGCGAGTAGGCAAGGACTCCGCCGCGCTTCAGCTTGACCGCGCCGAGATGGTCGAGGTCACGCGAGACGGTCGCCTGGGTCACTGCGAAGCCTGCTGCCTTCAGTCTGGCGGTCGCTTCCTCCTGGCTGGCCAGGGTGCCGTCTCGAAGAAGCTCGGCAAGAACATGGAGCCGTCGGGTTCGAATGTCGCTCATGCAATCCTCATCGCCGCGCCATCCAGGCCATTGCGCCGCGGGCGCTGTGCATCCGGTTTTCCGCCTGCTTCCAGACGGCGGATCGAGGACCGTCGATCACTTCGGCCGAGACTTCCTCGCCGCGCCGGGCCGGGAGGCAGTGGAGGAACCAGGCCCCGGCCGACCTTGCCATCAGTTTCTCGTCGACCCGATAGTCGGCGAAGACCTTGCGGCGCTCGCCGCTTTCCTCGTCCTGCCCCATCGACACCCAGACGTCGGTATAGACGATCTCGGCCCCTTCCACGGCCTCGACCGGGTCGACGACGTGGCGAACCCGGGGCCATTGCTCCAGTTCGCCGGAATCGAAGCTGTAGCGGTCGGGGCAGGCGAGGGTGAGTTCGGCGCCGCTCAGGCTGCAGGCTTCGGCAAGGGACCGGGCGACGTTGTTGGCGTCGCCGACATAGGTGATCCGGGCCCCCTCGATCCGGCCAAGCAGCTGCTGGACGGTCAATAGGTCCGCAAGGGCCTGCAGCGGATGGTGCCGATCCGAAAGCAGGTTGAGCAATGGGGTTTCCACCGCCTTCGCCATCCGCTCCAGATCGTCATGGTCCATCACCCGGGCGGCGATGAGACCGTGATAGCAGGCAAGGGTCCGGGCCACGTCCTCGGCCGTCTCGCGGCTTCCAAGCCCGACTTCATCGTCGCGGATATAGACCGGATGCCCGCCGAGCTGGGCGACGGCCATTTCCATGGAATTGCGGGTACGAGACGACGGCTTCTGGAACAGGAGCGCGACGCCGTGGCCCGACAAGGGCCTGCCGAGGTCGGTCCGCTGTGACAGTTCGAGGATTTCGGAAAGCCCGTCACGGCCGATCTGCGCAAGGGTAAGAAGGTCGGTCATTGCGGGGCCTGCCTTTTCACCATCGTCCCGATTCCTTCGTCGGTAAGGATTTCGATGAGCAGGGCATGGGAGACCCGGCCATCGATGATATGGGCGGAACCGACCCCACCATCCACCGCGTCGGCACAGGCGCGAAGCTTGGGGATCATCCCTGCCGAGACGCTCTGATCCTCGATCCGCTCGCGAAGTTCGATCGAAGTGAGACGCGGGATCAGGCTGCTCTCGTCGGCCGGATCGGCGAGCAGGCCGGGTGCCGCAGTGAGATAGACGATCTTTTCCGCGCCCATCGCCACCGCGATCGCCATCGCGGCCTCGTCGGCATTGATATTGTAGGGCTGGCCGGTCGGATCGCCGCCAACCGTCGAGACCACCGGCACCAGGCCCTGGTCGAGCAGGCCGTGAAGGCGCCCGGCGCGCACATGGGCGACGTCGCCGACGAAACCGAGGGCCGGATCGCGCGGGACCGTCACCAAGAGGCCGCCATCCTCGCCCGCAACGCCGACCGCGACCGGATCGTCCTTCGTCTCCCGGTTGATCGTCGCGACCAGGTCGCGATTGACCCCGCCGACCAGAACCATCCGGACGATATCCAGGGTCTCGGCATCGGTGACCCGAAGGCCGTCCCGGAACTCCGGCTGCTTGCCCATCTGGCGCATCACCTTGTCGACCTGCGGCCCGCCGCCATGGACAAGGACGCAGCGAACGCCGACGCTTCGAAGGAGGAGAACGTCCTGCGCCAAAGCGCGGTCGAGCTCTGCATCGATCGCTGCGCCCCCCAGCTTCACGACCACGGACTTGCCGGTGAAGCGCTGGATATAGGGGAGGGCCTCGACCAGGATTTGTGCGGTGTGGCCGGGGCTTATCATGACGTCTTCACATTTTCCTGGATGTAGCCGGGGCCAAGGTCGATTCCGATCAGCTGGGCCGAACCCTGGCCGACACCAAGCCCGACCTCGATGGCGAGGCTCTCGCCTTTCATGTGCCTTGCCACGGCGTCTTCGTCATGGTCGATGGCGGTCCCGCCCCGGGCGACGACGATATCGTCATAGGCAACGTGGCTGGCCTCCGTTTCGAACGCCACGCCTGCCGAGCCAGCCGCCGCAAGTAGCCGGCCCCAATAGGGATCGCCGCCATGCCAGCTGCACTTGACGAGATTGTTCTCGGCGATGTTCCTGGCCGCTGACCGTGCCTCGGAATCGCTTGCAGCGCCGGTCACCCGCAACCAGACCATTTTCGTCATGCCCTCGGCATCCCTGGCCATCTGCAGGGTGAGATCCTCGCAGACCCGGTGGACCGCATCGGCGAACTCGCCGGCATCGGCCGCGCCGCGCCGGCCGCTTGCGAGCAGGATGGCCGTGTCGTTGGTCGAGGTGGCGCCGTCGACGTTCAGGGTGTTGAAGGTGCGGTCGGCGGCATCGCCCAGGATCTTCTGGAGCGTGTCGCGCGGGATATCGGCATCGGTGGTGAGGAAGGCGAGCATCGTCGCCATGTTCGGAGCGATCATCCCGCAGCCCTTGGCCATTCCGCCGAGAGTGAAGCTGGAGCCTTCGAAGACGGCCTCCTTGGGATGATGATCGGTGGTGAGGATGCCCTTGGCAGCCTCCTCGCCGCCCTCTACCGTCAGGGCCCGGGCAAGGCCGGGCGTGGCCTTGAGGATGAGGTCGATCGGCAGCCTGGTGCCGATGATTCCGGTCGAACAGACCAGGACCTCTTCGGCCGAGATTCCGAGTGCTTCGGCCGTCCCCCGGCACATCGCCTCCGCATCGGCAAGGCCGTCGGCGCCGGTGCCTGCATTGGCATTGCCGGAATTGACGATGATCGCAGCCGCCTTGCCCTTATTGTCGACCAGCCGCTGGCGCGAGAGCGTCACCGGAGGCGCCACGAATTTGTTCTGGGTGAAGACGGCGACGGCCGTCACCGGCTTTCGATCCTCGGTCGCGATCAGCGCCATGTCGTGGCGGCGCCTCTTGATCCCGGCATGACAGCCAGCCGCGACGAAACCCTGTGCAGCCGTCACGCTCATTCGCTCTGGTCCTCGTTCGATGAATGACTTTGTGTCACGGCCAGACACCAATGTTCGAAAGCCCGTCGGTTTCCTCGATGTCGAACATGAGGTTGGCGCACTGGATCATCTGCCCGGCCGCGCCTTTGACCAGATTGTCGAGTGCAGCGATCGCCACGACCCGGCCCGTCCGCGCGTCATAGCGGGCGGTGACGTGAACCGCGTTCGACCCCAGGGTCCATTTGGTCGATGGTATGTTCGGTGAAACATGGACGAACGGTTCGTCGGCATAGGCGTCGGCTAGTGCCTGGAGAGGATCGCACAAGCCTTCGCTGCGGCCGTGGCAGGTAGCGAAGATCCCGCGGTTCATCGGCGCCAGATGCGGAGTGAA
>CAYOJN010000196.1:0-3959 GCA_964404245.1 uncultured Sphingosinicella sp.
GCACGCCACGCCGCCCTGGAAGGTGCCGGTCTGCCCGTGGACGGCGCCGCTGTCGGGGATGCGACACCGTGATGTACTCGGCCGGCGTCGACGAGGACAACCGACTGGATCGCCGGGCGGCGGGGCAGGTGATCCGCCGGGCAGCGGTGATGCTCCGTCCCTACCGGCGGGAGGTGACGGGCTCGGTGGCGCTGGTGCTGCTCACCACCGGCAGCGTCCTGGCCGGCCCGTACCTGCTCAAGTACGGGATCGACCGGGGGATCGTCCCTGGCGACACGGGCGCGCTGCACCTGGCGGTGGCGGCCTACGTGGGCGTCGCGGTGGCCGCCTACCTGGCGTCACGGGTGCAGGTGCTGTTGATCAGCCGAGCGGGCGAGGGCTTCCTGCGGGACCTGCGGACACGGGTGTTCGATCACCTCATGCGTCTCTCGATGCCCTTCTACGACCGGGAGAAGGCCGGGGTGGTGGTGTCGCGGATGACCTCCGACATCGACTCGCTCCAGGAGCTGGTGCAGATGGGCCTGCTCCAGCTCGCCACGAGCCTGCTCCTCATCGTGGGCTCGGTGCTCGTGCTGGCGCTCGTGTCCTGGAAGCTGCTGCTGGTCTGCCTCATCCCGATGCCGGTCGTGATCCTGGCGTCGCGGAAGTTCCAGCGCGACTCCAACGCCGCCTACCTGACGGTGCGCGACCGCATCGGGCTGACGCTGTCGAGCCTCCAGGAGGGCATCAGCGGGGTCCGCATCATCCAGGCCTACGGTCGCACCGACCTCGAGGTCGACCGCTTCGCCGCCCGCAACGCCAGCCTCTACCGGGCCCACATGCGCTCGGTGCGCGTGCAGGCCTGGTACCTGCCGGTGATCGAGGGCTCGGCGCTCGCCTGCACCGCCATCACCATCTGGTTGGGCGGGCGGATGGTGACCGAGGGCGAGGCCACCCTCGGCACCGTGGCCTTCTTCGTCCTCACGCTGTCGAACCTGTTCGAGCCGGTGAACCAGCTCTCCCAGCTGTTCAACACGGTGCAGTCCTCGGGCGCGGCGCTGCACAAGCTCTTCGACCTGCTCGACACCCCGGTGGACCTGGCCGAGCCGGACCGTCCGGTGCCGCTGCCGCCGCGGGGCGAGCTCGTGGTCGACGACGTCTCGTTCGCCTACGCGGGCGGCGACCCGGTGCTCACCGACGTGTCGCTGGTCCTCCCCGAGGGCGCCAAGCTGGCGCTGGTCGGGCCGACGGGCGCGGGCAAGTCGACCCTCGCCAAGCTCATGGCACGGCTCTACGACCCCACCGAAGGCCGGGTCACCTTCGGCGGGATCGACCTGCGCCACGCAGAGCTGGGCGAGCTCCGCCGCTGCATCACCGTGGTCCCCCAGGAGGGCCACCTCTTCGCCGGGACCATCCTCGACAACGTGCGCATCGGCCGGCCCGACGCCACCGACGAGGAGGTGCGCTCGGCGCTCGGCTCCCTGGGGTTGCTCGAGCGCTTCGAGGCGCTCCCCGAGGGCCTCGCCACCGAGGTGAACGAGCGCGGGTCGCGCCTCTCGGCCGGCGAGCGCCAGCTCGTGTCGCTGGCGCGGGCGGCGCTGGCCGACCCAGGGGTCCTCGTGCTCGACGAGGCCACCTCCTCGCTCGACCCGGGCACCGAGGCGCTGGTGGAGCGCGCGCTCGAGCGGCTCATGGCGGGCCGGTCGGTGATCGTGATCGCCCACCGCCTCTCCACCGCCGAGCGCGCCGACCGGGTGGGCGTGGTGGCCGAGGGCGGGATCGTGGAGCTGGGCTCGCACGCCGAGCTGGTGGCGGCCGGCGGCCACTACGCCGCCCTCTACCGCAGCTGGGTCGGCAGCCTGGCCTCCGCCCCCGGCTGACCCCGTCCGCCCTCGTGGGAACCGTGTCGAGCGTTGCTCACTTAGCATCGGCGCCATGCAGCGCAGCGACTTCGGGGACGACTTCACCTGGGGCGTGGCCTCGGCCTCCTTCCAGATCGAGGGGGCGCCGACCGCCGAGGGGAAGGCGCCGTCCATCTGGGACGACCTGGTGCGTCGCGGCAAGGTCCGTGGCCCGGGCGGCGACCAGGGCATCCGCTTCCACGACCGCTGGTCGTCCGACCTCGACCTGATCTCGGAGCTGGGCTTCGAGGCCAACCGCATCTCGCTGTCGTGGCCCCGGCTCATGGGTGACGGGCGCGACCCGTGGAACGCCGCCGGCGCGGCCTTCTACGACCGGGTCATCGACGGGATGCTCGAGCGCGGCCAGGAGCCGTGGGTGACCGTGCACCACTGGGACCTGCCCCTCGCCCTCCACGAAGAGGGCGGCTGGCGCCGGCGCGGGATCATCGAGGACTTCGCCACCTTCGCCGAGCGCTGCGCCGAGCACTTCGGCGACCGGGTGAAGCACTGGATGGTCTTCAACGAGCCCACCAGCGTGGTCGGCCACCTGCTGCTCGGCCTCTACGGCCGACCGGGCTTCCACCTCGACACGATGTTCCGGGCCACCCACCACATCAACCTGGCCTCCGCCGAGGCCGGTCGTCGGATGCGCGCCGCACTGCCCGCCGACGCCCAGGTGGGCACCACCCACGTGGCCAGCGTGGCCTACCCCTACGAGCCGCCGGACCGCTCGACCGCGCGCCGCAAGGCCACGGTCGAGGCCCTCGTCTGCGACATCCACATCGACCCGGCCGGCGGTCGGGGGTATCCGTTCGCGACGACCAAGCTGCTGGCGCCCATGAAGCGCCACGTCCTCGACGGGGACCTCGAGGCCGCCACCTTCGAGTACGACTTCCTGGGCATCCAGTGCTACGGGCCGTTGGTGGGCTTCACCCGGCTCCCGCTGCTCGGCGGCGTGCCCACCCGCTCCATCCCCACCGCCGAGGCGCGCGTGCTGTCGGCCACCGGCATCCCCCAGGACCCCGAGTCGCTGCTGTGGACGCTGCGCAAGTACGCGGACCACCCGGCGGCCAAGCGCCTCGTGGTCACCGAGAGCGGCTTCGGCGGCCAGGACCGCCTCGACCCCGACGACCGGGTGCGCGACGACGTGCGCACCTGGAACTACCGGGGCAACCTCGGTGCCGTGCTGGCGGCGCGCCGCGAGGGCGTGCCCGTCGACGGCTTCTTCGCCTGGTCCTACGCCGACAACATCGAGTGGTTCCTGGGACGGGGCGCCCGCTTCGGGATCGTCTACTGCGACTACGAGGACGACTACCGCCGGGTCCCCAAGGACTCGGCGCGCTGGTTCCAGCGCTTCCTCACCGACGACGCCGAGGTCTGACACGGCCGTCGGCCACCCACGTCGGCCCCCGCCGCGCCGGCGTCGCTCCCGCGGGCACCGGTCAGTGGTCGGCGCCGTCGGGGACCGCGGGGGCGTCACGCAGCACCACGAAGGCCACCAGGGAACCGCCCAGGAGCAGCGCCGCACCGACCGCACCGGCCGCGTTCATCCCGGACGTGAACGCCGACCGGGCGGCCTCGAGCACCTGGTCGCCGAGCGCCGCCGGCAGGCCCGCTGCCACGTCCACCGCCGCGCCGATGGTCGTGGCGGCATGGTCCGCGTCGCCGGGCGACACGCCCGCCGGCAGGTCGATGCTGCGCCGGTAGGTGGAGGTGAGGGCGCTCCCCAGGAAGGCGATGCCGAGCGCCGCGCCGAGCTCGAAGGCCGTCTCGGAGGTGGCCGAGGCGGAGCCTGCGCGCCGCACGGGCGCTGCGGCCAGCACCACGTTGGCACCGACCACCGAGGTGATGGCGATGCCGACCCCCACGACGACCATGGCGGCCACCACCGCGGCGGCACCGGTGTCCACGTCCAGCGCCACCAGGATCAGGTAGCCCACGCCGGTGAGGGCCAGCGAGGCGCTCACCAGGATGCGACCGGGTACCCCCCGGCGCAGCAACCACGCGGCCGACAGCGAGGCCAACCCCGAGGCGATCATCCCCGGGACGAGGCGGAACCCGGCGGCGAGCGGGTCCAGC
>CAYOJN010000197.1:0-1413 GCA_964404245.1 uncultured Sphingosinicella sp.
GAACAACGAGTTCGGCTTCGATTATCTGCGCGACAACATGAAATATGAGCGCGACCAGATGGTGCAGCGCCCATTCAGTTTCGCGATCGTCGACGAGGTCGATTCCATCCTCATCGACGAAGCCCGGACTCCTCTGATCATCTCGGGACCGACGGACGACAAGTCGGAACTCTATCTCTTGCTCGACGCGATCGTGAAGAACGTGCCGTCGGGCGATTATGACTATGACGAGAAGGACAAGAGGGTTCTCCTGACCGAGGAGGGGACCGAGCGGATGGAGCGGCTCCTGGAAGAGCAGGGGCTTCTGTCCGGGACCAATCTCTATTCGTTCGAGAACACCCAGATCGTCCACCATCTCAACCAGGCGCTGAAGGCGAACGTCGCGTTCAAGCGCGACATCGATTACATCGTCAAGGACGACAAGGTGATCATCATCGATCCGTTCACGGGCCGGATGATGGACGGGCGGCGCTGGTCCGACGGCCTCCACCAGGCCGTGGAGGCGAAGGAAGGGGTCAAGATCGAACCCGAAAACCAGACCCTCGCTTCGATCACCTTCCAGAATTATTTCCGGATGTATCCGAAGCTTTCCGGAATGACCGGGACGGCCGCCACCGAGGCTGCCGAATTTTACGACATCTACAAGATGAACGTCGTCACCATCCCGACCCACAGGCCGGTGCAGCGTCTCGACGAGGATGACGAATTCTACAAGAACCAGGAGGACAAGTTCGCCGCCATCGTCAAGGCGATCCAGGAAAAGCAGGCGATCGGGCAGCCGGTTCTGGTCGGAACCGTCTCGATCGAGAAATCGGAGCTTCTTTCCGAATATCTCCACAAGGAGAAGGTGAAGCACGAGGTTCTCAACGCCCGCTATCACGAGCAGGAAGCGCATATCGTCTCCCAGGCCGGCCGGCTTGGGGCCGTCACGATCGCAACGAACATGGCCGGCCGCGGCACCGACATCCAGCTGGGCGGCAATGCCGAATTCCGGTTCGAGGACGAGCTTGCCGGAATGGAGCCAGGACCGCAGCGCGAGGAAGCCGAAGCCCGGATCCGCAAGGAAGTTGCCGAGGAGCGGGAGAAGGTGCTCGCTGCGGGCGGACTGTTCGTTCTCGGCACCGAGCGTCACGAGAGCCGGCGGATCGACAATCAGCTGCGCGGCCGTTCGGGCCGCCAGGGCGATCCCGGCCTGTCGCGTTTCTACCTCAGCCTCGACGACGATCTGCTCAGGATCTTCGGTCCGCAGACCATGTTCTCGCGGCTGATGAACAAGAACCTGGCCGACGGCGAGGCGATCGTTTCGCCGTGGATCTCGAAGGCGATCGAAACGGCTCAGAAGAAGGTCGAAGCGCGCAACTACGATATCCGCAAGCAGGTCGTCGAATATGACGACGTCATGAATGACCAGCG
>CAYOJN010000197.1:1423-3952 GCA_964404245.1 uncultured Sphingosinicella sp.
AGCGCAAGGTCATCTACGAGCAGCGGGCCGATATCATGGACGCCTCGACCGTCGGCGACGTCGTCGTCGACATGCGAACGGAGACCGTCAACGCCCTTGTCGGCGAGGCCATCCCGCCCAATTCCTATCCCGAGCAATGGGACCTCCCCTTGCTGAAGGAGCGGGTCGAGGCCGTGTTCGAGCTCACGCCCCCCTTCGATGAATGGGTCAAGGAAGAGGAGGTCGATCCGGAGATCTTCCTCGAGCGAATTCAGGCGCTCGCCGACAGCCAGATCGAGGAGAAGGTTGCCGAGGTCGGCGAGGAATCCTGGATCCAGGTGGAAAAGAACATCCTCCTCCAGTCGCTCGATCACCACTGGAAGGAGCATCTGTCGATGCTCGATGCGCTCCGCCAGGTCGTTCATCTTCGCGCTTATGCGCAGCGAAAGCCGATCGACGAATATAAGCACGAAGCCTTCGCCATGTTCGAGCGGATGCTCTCGACCATCCGGGAGGACGTCACCTCCACCCTCGCTCGTGCCCGCTTCGCAATGCCGGACGAGGCGGCGCTTCCGCCGCTTCCCGACTTCCTTACCCAGCATATCGACCCCTTTACGGGCGAGGACGATACGGCTGACGTGGATGCCGGAAGCGGGGCGATCCTGTCTCGCCTTCCGCCGCTGCAAATGCCTCAGCCGGAAATGCCGGTTTCCGTCGGCCCGGGCGGAGTTACCGAAGTTCCGCCGCCGGCAAGCCGAAACGCCCCCTGTCCGTGCGGGTCGGGCCGCAAGTACAAGCATTGCCACGGCGCGGTGGCCTGAAACGCAAAGAGCGGCGCTTCCTCCCATCCGGGAGGGCAGCGCCGCTCTTCACTTGAAGGCTGACCTTTTCGAAGCGGCTCAGGCGAGCTTGAAGCCTTCCTTGTTCATCCTCGTCGTCAGCTTGTCATTCTGGTCTTCCGACAGGGTGTTGCGGAAGCGGGGGAAGACCTCTTCTTCCTCCATCCGCATATGCTCCTGGATCATCGACCGGAAGTCGCGCACCCGGGCGAGCCATTCCGGGCTGTCGTTGGGCATCGTCTCGAGCTCGTAGAGATAGGTCTTCACATAGCCATGCTCGGAATTGAGCGTGTCGGCCTCATGGGCGGAATTGGCTTCGCGAAGCGCCGGATAGACAACGCTTTCCTCCTGATGGGCATGTTTGGTCAGAGCATATTTGAGCTTTGCCAGGAGATGGGAGCGAGTGGTCGTCTGATCGTCGCTCGTCGCCTCGATCTTGTCGAACAGGGCCAGTGTGGCCTTGTGTTCGGCCGCGAGGATGTCGTCCCAGTCGCCCGCCGTCGAGCCCATTCCCTGGACGAGGAACTTGCGCCCGATATTCGCCGCCAGGCCGACTGCGGCTCCGGCGATCGCGGCTGCGGCAAGGGCGCCCGATCGATTGTTGCTCCAGTTGAACGCCGATCGCGATCCGCTCCTGCCGCCGTTCCGGCCGCCGGTTTCGCTCTTGCTTCGGCTATCGCTCCTTGAGCCTGTCTTGGTCGCCATTCCTGCCTCCTTTTTTCCTTACTGGCGCAACCAACTTCCCGTCCGGATGTTCCGGAATCCCAGTGGCGCGAAGCATCCAAGCCGTTGAACTTCAGGATGTTTCGCCTGTCCAACGACATGAGGGATGCAAGATGAAGGCGCTGGTCTGGCACAAGAAGGAAGACATCAGGTACGAAGAGGTCGCCGACCCCGAAATCGAGAATGAAGGCGACGCGATCATCAAGGTTTCGACCTGCGCGATCTGCGGTTCGGACCTCCATCTGTTCCACAATTTCATTCCCGCGATGAAGCCTGGCGACATTATCGGCCATGAAATGATGGGCGAAGTGGTCGAGACCGGACGCGGAGTCACCAGGCTGAAGAAGGGCGACCGGGTCGTCATTCCGTTCACGATCAATTGCGATGAATGCGACCAGTGCAGGCGAGGCAATTTCTCGCTGTGCGAACGATCCAATCGCAACAAGGAGATGGCGGACAAGCTGTTCGGCCATTCGACTGCAGGCCTTTTCGGCTATACCCATCTGACCGGCGGCTATTCCGGCGGCCAGGCGGAATATCTTCGGGTGCCCTTCGCCGACGGAACCCATATCCGGGTCCCGGACGCCCTGAGCGACGAGCAGGCCTTGTTCCTGGGCGATATCTTCCCGACCGGGTGGCAGGCGGCAGTCCAGTGCGACATCAAGCGCACCGACACAGTCGCCATCTGGGGTGCAGGCCCCGTTGGCCAGATGGCGATACGAAGCGCGATCATCCTCGGTGCCCGCCAGGTCGTCGCCATCGATCGGCTGCCCGAGCGGCTGGAAATGGCCGCTGCCGCCGGTGCCGAGACGATCAATTTCGAAGAGGAAAGCGTGATCGACCGGCTCGACTCGCTGACTGGTGGAAAGGGCCCCGACAAGTGCATCGATGGGGTTGGAATGGAGGCTCATGCAGCCTCGCATCTCGACTCGCTGATGGACCGGGCCAAGCAGATGACGATGATGGCCAATGACCGGGCCCATGTGCT
>CAYOJN010000198.1:0-3860 GCA_964404245.1 uncultured Sphingosinicella sp.
GGCGAACCGGTGTCGCCCGAACCCCGGGCATTGTCCTGAATCAGTTCCTGCTTGCGCTCGGCGGTAACCGACATCGTCCATTCCTTTCAAACTAGAGGTTGAAGCCGCGAACCACGCGAAGTTCACCTTCGCTAAGCTCCACAAGAGCAACCGGAACAGACGATTCGGTTGCAAGATGAAGCCCTGGCCCTGCGACGATCCCGGCCAATCGACGCCCCTGGCGGAGCGCCCTTGCCTGGTCGGGGGTGACGGAAAGAGCCGGGATGTCGTCCAGCCCCGCCGTCAGTGGCAAGAGTGCCTGTTCAAGCTGGCGGGCCTTAGCGAGTTCGGCCACTTTGTCCAGTGAAATCGCCTGATCGAGCACGAACGGACCGGCCTGGTTTCGCCTCAGCAATATGACATGGCCGACGGTTCCAAGAGCATGTGCCAGATCGCGAGCAAGCGAGCGGATATAGGTACCCTTCGAGACGCTTGCCCGAAGCCTAACCTGTTCCAGCGGTCCATCCGAGGGCGGATCGACGATCTCGAGACAATGGATCGTCACCGGCCGCGGCTCGAGCGCCACGACCTCGCCGGCGCGGGCAAGATCATAGGCCCGCTTTCCATCCACTTTCAGGGCCGAAAAGGCAGGTGGCTGCTGCTCGATGGCGCCGGTGAAGCGGTCGAGCAGTCCCGAAACCGCTTCGAAATCGGGCCTGACCCGAGAGGTGGCGACGACCCGGCCTTCAGCATCCAGCGAGTCCGTCTCCTCGCCGAAGCCGAGGGTGAAATCATATTGCTTGTCCGCGCCAAGCATCCGGCCCGACAATTTCGTCGCCTCGCCCAGCGCCACCGGGAGCACTCCGCTGGCAAGCGGATCGAGAGTGCCGCCATGACCGGTCTTCACCTTCGGATAGCCGTTTTCGCGAAGGTGGCGTTTGACCGCGCCGACGACCTGGGTCGACCCGATCCCGACCGGCTTGTCGATGATCAGCCAGCCATGCATGTGCGCCTGACGGTTGAGGGACAAGGAAAAGGTTTCAGACCGGCCGCTTGCGCCTGTCGACCGACTTCGAGACCGAGCTCCGGACCGGCCCGCTGCGGCTGGCGACTTCCGGCGGGGCCGGCGGGACCTGAACCTGGCCGGTCGCAATCAGCGCGAGGGCGGTGAAAAGCGTGCTGACCATGGCGAACTGTCTCTCCCGATTTCAGCAGGATATGGGTTTCGGTCGTTCGGGTTCAATGCGCTCCTCATCGACTGTGATGGACAGGCGCAATTGCTCTTCGTCGGCCTCTGCGGTCCTGACCATGAAATGTCGGCGGCAGAGCGAAATATAGCGGTCATTGCCACCAATTTCGATCGAGGCACCCTGGGAGACCGGGCGACCCGCTGAATCCACCCGAAGGTTCATCGTTGCCTTCCGGCCGCATTCGCACACCGCCTTCAATTCGACCAATGCGTCGGCCAGTGCGAGCAGATTGGCGCTGCCCTCGAACAGATTGGCCTGAAAATCGGTTCGAAGCCCGTAGGCGAGAACCGGAATGTCGAGTTCGTCGCAGATCGAGGCGATCTGGAGTACCTGGGCCCGATTGAGGAACTGGGCTTCGTCGAGGAGGATGCAGTGAAGCCGCCGCTTCTTCAGTTCCGATTCAACCTCTGAGCGAAGATCAGTGTCGGAATCGAACAGCCGGGCATCGATCTGAAGCCCGATCCGGGAGGCGATCACGCCTTTCCCCGCCCGATCGTCTATGGCCGCGGTAAAGAGCAGGGTTTCCATGCCCCGCTCGCGATAATTGAAGTCCGCCTGAAGCAGGGTTGTCGATTTGCCCGCATTCATCGACGCATAATAGAAATAGAGCTTGGCCATGAGAGTCAGCCTAGAGCCTGATCGCCGTGAGCCGAAGAGCTTTTAAGTGACGATCCAGCCCGCTTTGCTATCGATCCTCGTCGGGGTCTTCCAGGTCGCGTGCGACCTTGGGATTTCGGAGGAGTCGATCGATCCGGCTGCCCTCGTCGAAGCTTTCATCGGCGAGAAACTTGAGATCCGCGGCATATTTGGTGTTCACCCGCCGGGCGACCTCGCCCTTCAGATAGCGGACATTGCGCTTCAGAGCGGCGAGAACGGCCGCCTCGTCAGCGCCGAGGAGCGGCTTGACGAAGACCGTGGCGTGGCGAAGATCCGGCGACATTCGAACCTCAGTGATCGAAACGCTGTGGCTGGCCAGCGTTTCGTCATGAACCTCACCGCGGATCAGGATCTCGGACAAGGCATGACGCACCTGTTCGCCCACTCGAAGCAGGCGAACCGAGCGGCCCTCGGGCGTTTCATTATGTCGAGCCATGGCTGAACTCTATCGTCCTATCTTCCCCCGCCTGCGATGAGGCGGGGAAAGGATCAGAGCGTTCGCTCGCGTTCCTCCACCTCGAAGACTTCGAGATGGTCCCCGGCCTTGATGTCGTTGGTATCGGCCAGGAGGACGCCGCATTCGAGTCCGGCCCGGACCTCGGCGACATCGTCCTTGAAGCGGCGAAGCGAGGAAATGGTCGTCTTCGAAACGATGACATCGTCGCGAGTGAGACGCGCATGGAGGCCCTTGCGGATGATTCCTTCGAGCACGAGAAGTCCCGCTGCCTTGTCCCTTTTGCCAGCCGGGAAGACTTCCTTGACCTCGGCTCGGCCGACCACCGTCTCGACGATCTCGGGACCAAGCTCTCCGGCCATGGCCTGCTTCAGCCAGTCGGTGAGATGGTAGATCACGTCGTAATACCGGAATTCGACCTTGTTTCGAGTCGCCACTTCCCGGGCCTTGGCGTTGGGTCGGACGTTGAACCCGATGATCGGCGCGTTGGACGCGCTTGCAAGCACGACATCGCTCTCGGTAATCGCGCCGACCCCAGAATGGAGCACCCGGGCCCGGATGTCGTCGGTCGAGATGCGCTGGAGCGCACCGACAATGGCTTCCACCGACCCCTGAACGTCGGCCTTGATCACGAGCGGAAATTCGATCGTCGTGTTTGCCTTGGAGGCGAACATATTCTCAAGGCTGACCGGAGCACTGGTCGTCCGCTTGCGATCGAGCAGGCTCTGGCGATAGGCGGCCGCCTCGCGGGCGCGTGCCTCATTCTCGACGACCGTGAGCGTGTCTCCTGCCGAAGGTACCCCGGAAAGACCGAGTACCTCGACCGGAACGCTCGGAGTCGCTTCCTTCACCTGGCGACCCTTGTCGTCGATCATCGCCCGAACCTTGCCGGCGACTGGCCCGGCGACGAAGACATCGCCGACCCGAAGCGTGCCGCGCTGAACCAGCACGGTGGCGAGCGGGCCTCGGCCCTTGTCGAGCTTGGCCTCGACCACAGCGCCTTCGGCAGCCCGATCGGGATTGGCCTTCAACTCAAGGATTTCGGCCTGCAGATTGATGGACTCGAGCAACCCGTCCAGGTTCATCTTCTTCAGGGCCGAAACCTCGACGTCCTGGACGTCTCCGCCCATGGCTTCGACGACGATCTCATGCTGGAGAAGTTCTTCGCGGATCTTCTGCGCATTGGCTTCCGGCTTGTCGATCTTGTTGATCGCGACGATCATTGGAACGCCGGCCGCCTTGGTATGATTGATTGCTTCCACCGTCTGCGGCTTCAACCCGTCGTCGGCTGCAACCACGAGGATCACGATGTCGGTCACGTTCGCGCCGCGGGCGCGCATTTCGCTGAACGCCTCATGGCCCGGAGTGTCCAGGAAGGTGATTTTCGACTTGTCGGCCAGGCTTACCTGATAGGCGCCGATATGCTGGGTGATCCCGCCGGCTTCTCCAGTCACGACATCACCGCCGCGAATGGCATCGAGCAGGCTGGTCTTGCCATGATCGACATGGCCCATGATCGT
>CAYOJN010000199.1:0-3845 GCA_964404245.1 uncultured Sphingosinicella sp.
GCGATCTTGGCGAAACTGGCCGCATGGCTTTCCGGAAAGCCATAGCTTCCAAAGCCCTCGATCTGCCTGAAGGTGCGTTCCGCAAAGTCCGCGGTGTAACCGCGCTCGATCATTCCACTGATCATCGGTTCCCGAAAGCGGCTAACGCCGCCGGTGAACTTGAAGGTTGCCATCGACCGGCGGAGCGCATCCGCCTCGGTCGCGGTGAAGCCGGCGCCGACGATCGCCACGTTCATCGCCTGTTCCTGGAAAAGCGGGATTCCGAGTGTCTTCTTGAGCACCCTTTCCAGTTCCGGCCGAGGATATTCGGGCGTTTCCCTCCCTTCCCGCCGCCTCAGATAAGGATGAACCATGTCGCCCTGGATCGGGCCGGGACGGACGATGGCGACCTGGATGACGATATCGTAAAACTCCCTCGGTCGAAGCCTTGGAAGCATCGACATCTGCGCCCGGCTCTCGATCTGGAAAACACCCACCGTGTCGGCCTTGCAGATCATGTCGAACACGGCCGGATCATCTTCCTGAAGGGAATCCGACCAGAGGTTCATGTCGATCCCCTTGTGGGAGCGGAGGAGATCGAAGCATCGCCGCAGGCAGCCGAGCATTCCAAGACCGAGCACATCCAGCTTCATGATCTTCAACTCTTCGAGATCGTCCTTTTCCCATTCGATCACCCGGCGATCCTCCATCGCCGCCGGCTCGATCGGAACCAGATCGTCAAGCCGGTCCTGGGTCAGGACGAAGCCGCCCGGATGCTGGCTGAGATGGCGGGGCGTGCCAATCAGCTGCCGGCTGAGCTCGAGAGTCAATGCAAGCCGCGGATCGGAAAGATCGAGCCCGATCTCCTCGACATGGGAATCGGGAACTCCTTCGCTCGACCAGCCCCAGACCTGCCCGGACAAGGCCGTGGTCAGGTCTTCCGACAGGCCGAGCGCCTTGCCGACCTCGCGGACGGCGCCTCGGGTCCGGTACCGGCTCACCACCGCCGTCAGCGCAGCATGACGATGACCATAATTTTCATAGATCCACTGGATCACTTCCTCGCGCCGTTCATGCTCGAAATCGACATCGATATCCGGCGGCTCGTTGCGGCTTTCGGAAATGAACCGTTCGAACAGAAGACTGTGCCTGACCGGATCGATGGAGGTGATCCCAAGCAGGTAGCAGATCATCGAATTGGCGGCCGACCCCCGGCCCTGACAGAGAATCTGCTGGCTTCGGGCGAACTGGACGATCGAATTGACGGTCAGGAAATAAGGCGCATAGCCGAGCTTGGCGACCAGCTTCAGCTCATGCTCGAGAAGGTTCGCATATTGGCCCGGCGCGCCCTGGGGGAAGCGGGCCTGAAGCGAATCGCGGGCCAGCTTTTCGAGTGCGGCCTGGGGGGTCAGCCCCGAAATCACGATTTCATCCGGATATTGATAGCTCAGTTCCCGAAGGGAAAAGCGACAGGACGAGGCGATGTCGGCGCTTGCCTGGATGGCATCGGGAAAGGCCCGGAATCGCCGTTCCATCTCGCTCACGGACTTGAGGTGGCGATCGGCAAACGGCTCCCGGCGATGCCCGAGTTCGTCGATTGTCACATGCTCCCGAATCGCCGTGACGACGTCGTGGAGAAGGCGCTTGTCAGGGCTGTCATACAGCACGTCACCGGTGGCGAGGCTTCTCACCCCCCGATTGCGGGCCATGACATCCAGGGCATGAAGTCTGGTCATTTCGCCTGGCCGGCGGCGATGGGTGAGGGCGAGGTGGCTTCGATCGCCGAATATCTCCTTGAGCTGGTCGAGCGCCGTCATCGTGACCTGATCGGCTTCGTCCGGAAGCAAGGCGGCGACCAGCCCGTCCGACCAGGCGGCGAGGTCCTCCCAATGGAGAAAACATTGCCCCTTCTCCCCCTTGCGGCGATCGGCCCGGCTTTTGCCGACGGTCAGCAGACGGGTGAGCCGTGACCAGGCCTCACGATCCCCTGGCCAGACCAGGAGGGAACAGCCGTCCATCAGGTCGAGCCGGCAACCGGCGATCAATCGAACCCCGGTCGAATCGGCGGCACGGAGGGCCTTCACCAGACCCCCGACACTGTTGCGGTCGGCAATTCCAAGTGCCGGATATCCCAGCAGGGCAGCAGCGGAGAACAGTTCCTCGGCACTGGAAACGGCGCGAAGAAAGCTGAAATGGGTCGCTGCCTGGAGCTCGACATAGGTCATGCGAATATGCCGTGCATGTGCCAGCCCATGTCGCCGGTTCGGCCGTCCTCGCCATCCCCGCTCCGGAAGATCCAGAAGCGGCCGCCTTTCTCCTCCTCGACCTGGAAATAGTCGCGAATGACATGGCTTTCCCCGGTCCGGCGCCACCATTCCCCATAGACCCGCTCAGGGCCGTCGGCCGCTGCCACCCGGTAGAAACGGCCGCGCCAGCGGAACCGGCGGGGAGGACCGTCAGGAAGGGGGGAAATGACCTGGTCTACCGGCTCGGGCGGCGACAGGAGCCGGACCGGACGCGGCCAGCGCGGCCAGGACGAAGGCTCTTCAAGCGGTCCGACGCAGGTGACGCTTCGTTCCGGAAGATCGCTTTCCAGTGCGGAGAGCCGGAACAGCCGGCTATTGCCGAGGCGGACCGAAAGCCGATCGATCAGCAAGCTGAGATCGGGCGCCGGAACGGAGTCATCGAGCGCCCCCCTGACGGGCTCTGGAGCAAGCGGCTCCACTTTTGCAGCAACCAGGCGAAGGCGTTCGATCCCGAAACCGGGTTCGATCCTCTCGATCCTGGACTCGACCAGTCGTTGCAGATGGCTGCCATCGCGGCTTGCCTTGGCAAGACCGACGGCAAGGGTCTGGACGTCCCTGTCGACTCGGTCGAAGAGAAGGACGAGCCGGCGAACCCCAAGAGCGGCTCTGGAAAGCTTCGGAACGAGCCGTCTTACCGCCTCTCCAGCGGCTTCGGCCAGGCTTTCGGCGGTGGCGATCGGTTCCAGGAAATGAAGCCGCACTTCGGGCAGCTCCCTGGGAAGGATCGGATCGAACGGTTCCGCCACCCCACCTAGTGCCTGGTCCAGTCGAAGCAGAAGGCTGGATCCGAAGCGGCGCCGAAGCGGCGCCCTCGGCATGGCCACAAGTTCGCTTATCCGTTCGAGGCCGAGCCGCCGGGCGGCAGCAAGTAGATCATCATCGAGGCGAAGTGCCGCCAGCGGCATCGATCCGATCGCTTCCTTTTCCCTGCCCGTCGGACACAGGATCAGGGGCGATTCACCGAAACGGGCCAAGGCATGAGCGGCGCCCGCCGTTCCGGCAATGGCGATCCGGGCCGTGAAACCAATCCGGCCCAGAAAGGCCAATATTCGTTCGGCCATTGCGCGTTCGCCGCCGAACAGATGGGCGACTCCGGTAAGATCCAGCCAAAGACCGGTTTCGCCATCCGTCGCGACCCGGGGAGTCCAGCGACGGGCCGCGAACAGGCCAAGCCTGGAAAGCCAGGCCCGGTCGCCGTCCGGATCGGAATCGCGCACCTCGAGCCCGGGAATCAGGATTTTTGCCTTGCTGAGGGGCATTTCAGGATGAAGACCAAGCGCACGGGCCTGTGCAGAGACCGCCATGATCAGGTTCTGATTGCCCTGCTTTCGGGCAGTGACCAGCGCTCCGGCCGAATTGCCGCTGCAAACGGCCTTTGCCGGTGCCGGTCGACGAGCCCAGCGCGCGCCTGGCCGCCAGCCGTCGTCGGGACCGGGAAGTGCAAGCCGGCCCGGATCAGGCAGCCCGGGTGCGCTGGCCGGCCTGGATCTGCGCTCCGACCGCCAGATCCGGTCGATCGCCAGATCGGGCAGGAAGAGCGAAGCGAGCCTCGGCATCGGG
>CAYOJN010000200.1:0-3821 GCA_964404245.1 uncultured Sphingosinicella sp.
AGAGCGGGATTCCGGTCCCGAAAGGGATTGTCGTTCGCGATGTCGAGGAGGCGGTATGGGCCGCAGCCCGGCTTGGCTATCCACTGGTGACCAAGCCCCTGGACGGCAATCACGGGCGCGGGGTCACCGTCGGTATTGCCGGCGAAGCCCAGCTTCGGTTCGGCTTTGCCGAGGCCAGGGCCCAGGCCAAGGGGCGCCTCGTCATCGTCGAAACCTGCTTTCCAGGCAGTGACCACCGGATCCTCGTCGTCGGAGGCAAGATGATCGCCGTCGCGGAGCGTATTCCGGCGCGGGTGATCGGCGACGGCCTTTCGACCATTCGCCAGCTTGTCGAGCAGACCAACAAGGATCCAAGGCGCGGCGACGGTCACGAGAATGTCATGACCCGAATCCGGATCGACCAGCGGGCGGAGGAATATCTCGCCCGGTCGGGGCTCACGCCCGATTGCATTCCTGAAGCCGGGCGGGCGGTCCAGCTGCTTGCCACCGCCAATCTCTCGACCGGCGGGACCGCCATCGACCGGACCAACGAAATCCACCCCGACAATGCGGAGATCGCCCGACGGGCGGCCATGATCATCGGCCTCGATGTGGCCGGAGTCGACTTTTTCTGCCCGGACATCAGCCGATCGGTTCGGGAAACGGGCGGTGGAGTCATCGAGGTGAATGCGGCTCCCGGCCTCAGAATGCATCTCGACCCGTCCGAGGGAGCGCCGCGAGATGTCGCCCGGCCGATCCTGGACCTGCTGTTTCCGCCCGGCCGACCGTCGCGGGTGCCGATCATCGCCATCACCGGGACCAACGGCAAGTCGACCGTCGGGCGGATGCTTACCCAGATCCTTCGATATACGGGCTGCACGGTCGGACTGACGTCGACGACCGGGGTCTATATCAACGATGTCCTCGTCCATGAAGGCGATGCCACCGGCCCCAGAAGCGCGCGAATGGTGCTTCGGGATCCTACCGTCGAAGTCGCGGTCCTGGAAACGGCCCGAGGCGGACTGCTTCGCGAAGGCCTCGGCTTCAGCGATGCCGATATCGGACTGGCACTCAACGTCAGCGCCGATCATCTCGGTCTCAGGGGCATCGAGACTCTCGACGATCTGGCTGACGTCAAGCAGGTGGTGGTCGAGACGGTCCGGAGTGGAGGGCATAGCGTCCTCAATGCCGATGATCCGCTGACGGTCAGGATGGCTCGCCGGGCGGGCGGCCGGATCATCTGGTTTTCGCTTTCGGGCGGTTCGGACCTGTCGCCTCTGCTTCGGGACCATATCGACAAGGGCGGAACGGCCGTTCTTCGAGAACCGGGCCCCGAAGGCGGGACGATCGTCCTCCATGAGGACGAGCGCCGCGAGGTCATCATGAGGGCAAGCGACATTCCGGCCACGCTTCGCGGAATGGCGGAGTTCAACATCGCCAATGCACTGGCTGCGATCGCTGCCGCGACGGCCCATGACGTGCCGATACTGACGATCCGGTCGGCGCTGACCAATTTCCAGTCGACCTTCGATCAGAATCCCGGCCGACTCAATATTCACGATTCCCACGGTTTCCGGGTCATCGTGGATTATGCCCACAATGCCGCCGGACTCGAGGCGATCGGCAAGGTCGTGAAGGGACTCGCTCACCGCTACAAGAGGTCGATCGGAACCGTTTCGATCGCCGGCGACCGCCGCGACGAGGACATGATCGAAATGGGCCGGATGGCGGCGGGCATATTCGATATCCTGATCTTCCGCGAGGATCCCTCCACCCGCGGCCGGCCGCGCGGTCAGGTGATGGCCCTGCTCAACGAAGGGGCGATCCAGGCGGGACGAACGGGCGAACATATCCACCTGATCGCAGGCGAGCAGGAATCGACGGCCGCCGCCCTGGCCATGGGGCAGCCCGGTGACCTCATCGTCATCACTCCAACCGACGTCAATTCGGCCTGGGAGCAGGTCAACGCCTTCAAGCCTGCCGCATTCGGCGCCGGACTTGCGCAGCCGATGATGGCCGCAGAATGACCGATCAGGCTCAGCCCAAGCGCGGAACCCTGATCATCATCGGCGGTGGGGAGGATCGCGATCCGGGCAGTGACCGAAATATCCTTCGCGAGGTTGCAAGGCGGGTTCGCGGCGGCAAGCTGGTCCTGGCGACCGTCGCGAGCCACAGGCCTGAAGGCTATTTCGACGAATATGAAGCCGCGCTTGCCGACCTCGATATTGGCGAATTGGTCGAGCTCTATGTCGAGGACCGGACCGAGGCCGGCGATCGCGAGAAACTGAAGATGCTCGACGATGCAGCCGGAATCTTCTTTTCGGGCGGCGACCAGCTGCGGATCACAAGCCAGATCGGCGATAGCGGGATCGAGGCCAAGGTCAGGGCGATTTTCGAACGAGGCGGAGTCGTTGCGGGAACTTCGGCCGGAGCATCGGTCATGAGCGAGACGATGCTGGTTCGAGGATCGAGCGCGGTCACCCATCGAATCGGTGATCTTCACATGGCACCGGGCCTTGGGCTCATTCGCGACGTCATCATCGACCAGCATTTCGCGGAGCGCGGCCGCTTCGGTCGGCTGATCGGCGCCGTTGCCCACAATCCACGGATCCTCGGGATCGGGATCGACGAGGATACGGCAGCGGTGGTGGAAGCCAATTGTTTCCGGGTCATCGGTAGCGGCGCCGTCTATGTCGTCGACGGATCGCTCGTGACCTATTGCAACCTTGCCGAAGCAGAACCCGAGCGGGTCCTTTCCATGCACGACGTCCGGGTCCATGTGCTTGGCACCGGCGACGGCTTCGATCTCAAGACCCGGAAACCGCTTCCGAAGGGCCGTTGAGCCCCGGCCGGATGAGGCTTGTCCGCCCCGACCGGTGGCTTTCCTCTTGAGCAAGGAGTCGCTAGTCCGGCCCCAATCTGACGAGGATCATTCATGGCCGACACCAAACCCCTCCCCTTCGACTGGGCCGACCCCTTCGCGCTCGACTCTCAGCTCACCGACGAAGAGCGGATGGTTCGCGACACCGCCGAAACCTATGCCCAGGAAAAGCTCCAGCCGCGGGTGACCGACGCCTTTCTCGACGAGAATTTCGACCGCGAGATCATGAGCGAAATGGGTTCGCTTGGTCTGCTTGGAGCGACCATCTCGCCGGACTTCGGCGGCGCCGGGCTCAATTATGTGAGCTATGGACTGATCGCCCGGGCCGTCGAGCGGGTCGACAGCGGCTATCGATCGGCCATGTCGGTCCAGTCCTCGCTCGTGATGCATCCGATCAACGCCTACGGGTCGGAAGAGCAGAAGACGCGCTATTTGCCCAGGCTCGCGAGCGGAGAATGGGTCGGCTGCTTCGGCCTGACCGAACCGGATGCGGGGTCCGACCCGGGGTCGATGCGAAGCCGCGCCGAGAAGATCGATGGTGGCTATCGCCTTTCCGGAACCAAGATGTGGATCACCAATTCGCCGATCGCCGATGTCTTCGTGGTCTGGGCGAAATCGGATGGCCATGACGGACGGATCAGGGGCTTCGTCCTAGAGCGGGGGATGAAGGGGCTGAGCGCACCGAAGATCCAGGGGAAATTGTCCCTCCGGGCATCGATCACGGGCGAAATCGTCATGGACGGGGTCGAGGTTCCGGAAGAGAATCTGCTTCCCAATGCGAGCGGCCTCGCGGGACCGTTCGGCTGCCTCAACCGGGCGCGCTATGGAATCGGCTGGGGCGCAATGGGGGCCGCCGAAGCCTGTTTCCATGCCGCCCGTACCTACACGCTCGAGCGCAAGCAGTTCGATCGTCCGCTCGCCGCACCCCAGCTGGACCAGCTGAAGCTTGCCGATATGGTTA
>CAYOJN010000201.1:0-3765 GCA_964404245.1 uncultured Sphingosinicella sp.
GTGGGTCAGGAGCGGCAAGGGCCCGATCCTTCTCGAGCTCAAGACCTATCGCTATCGCGGCCATTCCATGTCCGACCCGGCAAAATATCGCTCTCGCGACGAGGTCCAGTCGGTTCGCGAGAAGTCCGATCCCATCGAGGCCGCGAAGCGGGAGCTCGAAGCGCTTGGGGTCGGCGAGGAGGAGCTGAAGGCGATCGACAAGGAGATCAAGGCGATCGTCGTCGAGGCCGCCGACTTCGCCGAACAGACGCCCGAGCCCGATGAAAGTGAACTCCATACCGACGTCCTGGTCGGGAGCTACTGATGCCGATCGAACTGAAAATGCCCGCGCTTTCGCCGACGATGGAAGAAGGCACGCTCGCCCGGTGGCTGGTCAAGGAAGGCGATTCCATCGCCTCCGGCGACATCCTCGCCGAGATCGAAACCGACAAGGCGACGATGGAATTCGAGGCCGTGGACGAAGGGACGATCGACAAGATCCTGGTTCCGGAAGGGACGGACGAGGTGAAGGTCGGCACCGTGATCGCGATTCTCGCCGGCGAAGGCGAAGAGTCGGGATCGGCCGGAAGCAAGCAGGAGGAGGCCGCGCCGGAGCCGAAGGAAGTTCCGGTCGAGCAGCCGAGCGACCAGAAGACCGAAGCGGTTCCTGACGATGAGGCCGAGCAGACGCAGATGGAGACCGGCGCCCGCACATTGGTCGCCTCGGCCGAGCGGACCGAGACTTCGCCCGAGGTTCCGGAAGGCACCGAAATGGTCCGCCAGACCGTCCGGGAAGCGCTCCGCGATGCGATGGCCGAGGAAATGCGGGCCGACGACCGGGTCTTCGTGATGGGTGAGGAAGTGGCCGAATATCAGGGCGCCTACAAGGTGACCCAGGGGCTGCTGGAGGAGTTCGGAGCGCGCCGGGTGATCGACACGCCGATCACCGAATATGGTTTTGCCGGTGTCGGGACAGGAGCCGCGATGGGCGGGCTTCGTCCGATCATCGAGTTCATGACTTTCAACTTCGCGATGCAGGCGATCGACCACATCGTGAACAGCGCTGCCAAGACCAACTATATGTCGGGCGGGCAGATGCGGATCCCGATGGTCTTTCGTGGGCCCAATGGCGCCGCTGCACGGGTTGCTGCCCAGCACAGCCAGAATTTCGCGCCCTGGTATGCCAGCGTGCCCGGACTGATCGTCATTTCGCCTTATTCGGCGGCCGATGCGAAGGGGCTTCTGAAGTCCGCAATCCGGTCCGAAGATCCGGTCGTCTTCCTCGAGAACGAGCTCCTGTACGGCCAGAGCTTCGATGTTCCCAGGCTCGACGATCATCTCGTCCCGATCGGCAAGGCCAGGGTCGTTCGCGAAGGCACCGACGTCACCCTGGTCACCTATTCGATCGGGGTCGGGGTCGCGCTCGACGCCGCCGAACGGCTATCCGGGGAGGGGATCGAGGCCGAAGTGATCGATCTTCGAACGCTTCGTCCGCTCGACAAGGAAACGGTTCTTCGATCGCTTGCCAAGACCAACAGGCTGGTCTGCGTCGAGGAAGGCTGGCCGGTCTGCTCGATCTCGTCCGAGATCATGGCGATCGCGATGGAGGAAGGGTTCGACGATCTCGATGCCCCGGTGCTTCGGGTTACCAATGAAGACGTCCCACTGCCTTATGCGGCCAATCTCGAGAAGCTGGCTCTGGTCAATGCCGACGATGTCGTCGCTGCAGCACGCAAGGTCTGCTATCGCTGATCCGCCGGGTCGGAAGCTTTCGCCGCCCGGTCCGGTCCCGCAATAGCGAACCGGGCCGATGAAGCTCGATCTCGATCCCGATCGTCGGCTCGCTCTTGCCTATGTGCCGGCGCGACGACGCGACTCCATCCTTGCCTTGTGGCACCTCGATCTCGGTCTGGCATCGGTGCTCGCCACCGGCCGCGAACCGATGATCAGCCGGATCCGCCTCGCCTGGTGGCGCGAATCGCTGGAGAAACTGGATCACCAGCCGGCGCCGGCCGAACCCGTCCTCAGGGCCGTTGCCGAACATCTCCTTCCCTCCGGCCTGACCGGGACCGATCTCGGGCGAATGACCGAGGGATGGGAAGCTTTGCTTTCCCCCGACCCGCTCGGCGCCGAAGACCTGGATCTCTATGCCGATCTTCGTGGGGCTGGCCTGTTCGCTGCTTCGGCCCATATTCTTGGCGGCGATCTGGCCGGAAGGGAAAGCGGCGGCAGGACCTGGGCGCTCGTTGATCTTGCCCGGCATAGCGGCGAGGTGGAAGGCAAGGCCGCGCTCGCCGCCGCTTGCGCCCAGCCCGATCCTGGTCCCTGGGAGTCGAGTCTTCGGCCCCTTGGAATGCTCGCCATCCTCGCCAGGCGTGATGCCTGCCTCGGTCTCCATCCCCCCGAAGCCCAGGGATCTCCGAGTAGGATGCTCAGGATGCTGGCGCATCGGCTGAGCGGGCGCTGATTCCTCCCGGTTGCGCGCGGGGAGGCGTTGAGCTTACATTTTCGCCCGCAACAAGGGGGGAAGCAATGCTTCGATTCTTTGCCGGGGTTGCTTCGACACTCCTTCTGGTCGCGGCCGGCTTCTTCGTCTGGAAGGGCTGGGCCCAGGACGAAGCGCCGTTGATTCCACCGCCGCCGCCGCCGGCGCCTTCCTCCCAGGCTGAGACCGGGCCTCCGGCCATGCCCCCGGCCGCCGATTCGCGAACCAAGGAACAGAAAAGGTTCGATCGCGCCGACCGCGACAAGGATGGGGAGATCCGGCTCGAGGAGCTTTACCAGCCCCGTCGCCGCGCCTTTGCTCGGCTCGATACGAATGGCGACGGTCGCCTGTCCTTCGAGGAATGGGCGATCAAGACTGCAGAGAAGTTTGCCGGAGCCGATTCCAACCGCGACGGAAAGCTCGACCGGGCCGAATATGCGACCACTGCGCCGCGTCGGAAAACAGCACCGCGCCAGCCTGATTGCCGTTGCTGACCTGCTCGATCACAGCGCTTCCAGCACCATCTGCCAATCCTTCAGGTCGCGCTTCGCCCGGTCGGTATATTTCTTCTTCCGCTCGGCCTTCCGGCTCCGTCCCTCGATCGGTGGAAAAAGTCCGAAATTGACGTTCATCGGCTGGTAGAGGTCGATTTCCGCGTCGCCGGTGATGTGGCGAAGAAGCGCGCCCATCGCGGTGGTGGCTGGCGGCGGCGCGAGGGTCCGGCCCAGGAGGTCCGCGGCCGCGAACCGGCCGGCAAGAAGGCCGATGGCGGCCGATTCCACATAGCCCTCGCAGCCGGTGATCTGGCCCGCAAAGCGGATGTTCGGCGCCTGTTTGAGCCTCAGCGTCGGGTCGAGAAGCTTCGGCGAATGGATGAAGGTGTTTCGGTGGAGGCCGCCAAGCCGGGCGAATTCGGCTTTCTCCAGGCCCGGAATGGTGCGGAACAGCCGGACCTGTTCGGAATGCTTCAGCTTGGTCTGGAAACCGACGATGTTCCACAACGTGCCTTGCTTGTTGTCCTGGCGAAGCTGGACGACGGCATGGGGCCAGCGCCCGGTCCGTGGATCGTCTAGGCCGACCGGCTTCATCGGCCCATGGCGAAGAGTCTCGATCCCCCGTTCGGCCATCACCTCGATCGGCATGCAGCCCTCGAAATAGGGCGTGTCCTTTTCCCAGTCGCGAAACTCGGTCTTTTCGCCGTCGATAAGGCCCTGCACGAACGCCTCATACTGGTCCTTGGTCAGCGGGCAGTTGATATAGTCGCGGCTGTCATTCTTGTCCCAGCGCGAAGCCATCCAGGC
>CAYOJN010000202.1:0-3757 GCA_964404245.1 uncultured Sphingosinicella sp.
ATCGACTACAACGCCGGCAACCCCGACGGGATCCTCGACGCCGGCGAGCAGCCCCGCCCGCCCCGGGTGCCCCTCGTGGCGATCTACCCGGAGGAGGGGACGATGTTCTCGGACAACCCGTTCTTCATCCTCGACGCCCCGTGGGTGAGCGAGACCCAGGCCGAGGGCGCACGCCGCTTCCAGGCGTTCGTGCAGCAACCCGAGCACCAGCGCCGGGTCCTCGAGTTCGGCTTCCGTCCCGGCAACCCCGAGGTGGGCGTCGCCGCCCCGATCGTGGTCGAGAACGGCGTGGACCCCGACCAGCCCCAGACCCTGCTCCAGGTCCCGGAGCCCGACGTGATGGTCTCGCTGCTCGACGTGTGGTCCCGCCAGCGCAAGAGCGCCCGGGTGATGCTGGTCGTGGACGTGTCCGGGTCGATGGGCGACACCGCTGATCCCCAGACCGGCGAGACGAAGCTGGACCTGGCCAAGCGCGCCGCCATCGACTCGCTGGACCAGTTCAAGCCCGAGGACGAGGTGGGCCTGCGCATCTTCACCACCGGCATGGGCGACGGCACCACGAACTGGGTGGACGTGCTGCCGCTGGCGCCCATGAGCTCGCACGGCGAGCAGATGCGGGCGGAGATCCAACGGCTCTACCCCCTCAACGGCACGCCCCTCTACGACGTGACCGCCGACGCGTTCACCACCATGAGCGACGGCTACGACCCGTCCCGCATCAACGCGGTGGTGCTGCTCAGCGACGGGATGAACGACGACGGCACCCCGAGCGACGACCGCCAGCAGCTCGACCGGCTGCTGGCCGACCTCGAGGCCGCCTCCCAGGGCGAGAACGCACGCCCCGTGCGGGTCTTCCCCATCGCCTACGGGTCGGGCGCCGACCTCTCGGTGCTGCGCCGCATCGCCGAGTCCACCAACGCCGCCGCCTACAACGCGTCGGACCCCAAGTCCATCGAGAAGGTGTTCACCGCTGTGGTGAGCAACTTCTAGGCGGACCACGTGGCCCGCACCTCGCTCCGCGACCGCTTCTTCACCCGCTCGGTGTCCGAGGCGCTCACCTCGCCCTCCGGCATCCTGCTGGCCGGGGCCGGGACGGCCGCGGGGGTGGCGCTGGGCCTGCCGGTGCTGGCCGCGGTGGCGATCGGGGCGGTGGCCTGGGGCGGACGGGTGGCCGTGGCCATCCCCCGTTCCACGGCGACGCCGCGCGCCGACCCGCTGTCGGTGAAGGAGCCGTGGCGGCGCTACGTGTGGGAGGCCACCAAGGACCAGCACCGCTTCGAGCGGGCCATCCGCCAGATCCAGGAGGGCCCCCTGCGCACCCGCATGGAGGGGATCGGCGCCCGCCTGGAGGACGCGGTGGCCGAGAGCTACCGGGTGGCCCGCTCTGGCCAGGACCTCGAGGCAGCCCGCTCGGCGGTGGACGTGGCCGGCGCGCGCCGGGACCTCGAGCGGCTGGGCGGCGCCGAGGCCGTGCGGCGCCACCCGCCCGACAGCCACTTGGGCCGCACCGCAGCGGCGCTGCAGGCCCAGATCGACACGGCCAGCCGGCTCGACGCCACGATCGCCGAGCTCCACGACCGCCTGAGCCTGCTCGACGCCCGCCTGGGCGAGGCCGTGAGCCGCGCCATCGAGCTGTCGGTGCGCTCGGGCAGCGAGTCGGTCTCCGGACTGGGCGGGCTCGACGCCGACGTGGGGTCGCTGGTGGGCGAGCTGGAAGCGCTGCGCCAGGCCCTCGACGAGACCTCGCCCGGATCCCTCGCGGCGGGCCGCACGCCCCCGCCCCTCCCCCGACCCGACGCGCCGCGGCGGGAGGAGCGACCCGATCCGCCCCGGCGTGACGAGCGACCCGCTCCTCCGCCCGGCTACCGCGGCACCCGGGCCACGAGCCCGCCCGAGGACCCGGGCGGTCGGGCCACCCCGGGTGACGCGTGAGCCTGCTGCGATCCAGTGCCGCGGTCTCGGTCGGCACCGCGCTCAGCCGCGCCACCGGCATGGTGCGCACCCTGGTGCTGGCCTGGGTGCTCGGCGGCGTCGCCGTCGGCGGCTCCAGCGCCAGCCTGGCCGACGCCTACAACCTGGCGAACACCGCACCGAACGTCGTCTACGACCTGATCCTGGGCGGCGTCCTGGCCGCCACGCTCGTCCCGGTGCTGGTGCGCCACGTGGAACAGCAGGACCGCGAGGCGGTCACCGCGGTGGTCACCACGATCACCGCCGTGCTGGTGGTGCTCACCGCGGCCACGCTGCTGCTGGCGCCGTGGATCATCCGGGCCTACACCTGGGGGCTCGACGCCGAGGCCCAGGCGGCCCAGGAGTCGGTGGCGGTGCCGCTGCTGCGCCTCTTCCTGCCCCAGGTGCTCTTCTACGGGCTCACCGCGCTCGGCTCGGCGCTGCTCAACGCGCACCGCCGCTTCGCGCTCGCCGCCTTCGCCCCGGTCCTCAACAACGTCGTGGTGATCGGGGTGCTGCTCGTGTTCTGGCGGATCGCCGGGAACGACCCCACCCTCGAGGCGGTGCGCGACGACGCCGGGCTCCTGTGGCTCCTGGGGCTCGGCACGACGGCGGGCATCGTGGCCATGGCGCTGGTCCTGCTGCCCGGACTGCGTGCCGCCCGGGTCCCGCTGGGCTGGAACCCCGACTGGCGCCACCCGGCCGTGCGGCGCATCGCCCGGCTCTCGGGTTGGACCCTCGGCTACGTGCTGGTGAGCCAGCTCGGCTTCGTGGTCCTGCTGGGGCTCGCCAACGGCACCGACGACGGCGCGGTCACCGCCTGGTCCTACGCCTACCTGTTCTTCCAGCTCCCCTACGGGCTCTTCGCCGTGGCGATCATGACCACGTTCCTGCCCGAGCTGGCCTCCGCCTTCTCCCGCGAGGACCTCGACGAGTTCCGCGACCGCTTCGCCCAGGGTCTGCGCCTCATCCTGCTGGTGGTGCTCCCCTCGGCCGTCGGCTTCGTGGTGCTGGCCGTCCCGATGGTGCACGTCCTCTTCGAGCGTGGATCCTGGGGCGGCGCCTCCACCGCGCTCACCGCGGACGCCCTCGCCGTGTTCGCCGCCGGGCTGCCGGGGTTCTCGGTGTTCATGTACGCCATGCGGGGCCTCTACGCCCGTCAGGACACCAGGACGCCGTTCTGGTTGAACCTCGTCCGCACCGGGGTGAACCTGTCCCTGGCGGTGCCCTTCACCGAGTCCTGGGGGCTGGCCGGCACCGTGGCGTCGTTCTCGGTGTCCTACACGGTGTTCGCCGTGGTGAGCATGGGCGTGCTCCACGGCCGCCTGGCCGGGCTGGGCAGGACGATCCTGCCGGCCCTGGTGCGCATGGTGGCCGCCACCGCGGCGCTCGGGGTGGTCTGCGTGGGCGTCGCCCAGGTGATCGACGGGACCGACACCGTCGACCGCCTGCTCCAGGTCGTGGTGGCCGGGGTGCTCGGCGGGGTGGTCTACGCCGGAGTGCTCGTGGCGAGCGGCTCGGACGACCTGCGCGCGGTGTCCGCCCGCCTCCGACCACGCTGAGCCCTGGCGGTCCGATGCCCCCACGAGCACGGTCGACGGCAGCCTCCGTCGGGACCTCCGACGAGCCCGACCGGCACGGCACTAACCTGACGCCATGCTCAAGGCACTCAAGCGCTGGTGGAAGTACCTGACCGCGAAGACCAACAAGAGCTTCGACGAGCGGGCCGACCCCGCGGTCCAGCTCGAACAGGCCATCACCGAGGCCCAGGAGCAGCACCGCCGCCTGCGCGAGCAGGCGGCCAACG
>CAYOJN010000203.1:0-3735 GCA_964404245.1 uncultured Sphingosinicella sp.
GTCACCCCGCACGGCCTGATCGACGCGATCGTGACCGAGAAGGGCATCGTCGAGCTTCCGGACACGAGCTCGATGCTGGCGCTGTTCGGCGCCTGAGCGAGCCGACCGCTGCAAGCTACGCTCCTGTCAGGGGAAAGCGCACGCTGCGACGTTCCCGCACTACCCCTTGCGCGCCAACCGCCAGATCGCCACCGCGCTGAACAGCAGCGTAAACCCCACAGTGCCGGCAAGCGCCATCTGCACCGTTACGAACTGGAACGTGTCCACGCCGGCGGCGTGCATCGCCAGCTGGTTGACATGGAACTGCGGCCACGCCGGCGCCTGCCAGTGCAGCGACGGCGGCAGCGGGAAGAACAGACCCGAGAGATAGCAGCCGGGCAGGTAGGCCAGGTTTGCGTAACCCGGCGCGGCGCTGCCGCGGAACAGGGTGCCGATCATCAGCCCCATCGCGCAGAACGGAACCGCGCAGGCGACCAGGGTCGCGCTCATGGCCACCAGCGGCAGCGGTTCGAGCGGCACCCGGCCGCTGGCCAGCGCGACGGCGAGGATGGGCAGATAGGCCAGGACGCCGAAGCCGATTCCGCAGGCGATCTTGGCCACCAGCCAGGACGCCACGGGCGCCGGCTGCGCGCGCTTGAGGCGCAGCATCCCCATCTCGCGCTCCATCGCCAGCGAGGTCCCGATGCCGAACAGCGCGGGCATGCTGATGGCCATCACCGAGAATGCCGAGAACAGGAACACGGCGGTGGCCGGTTCGCCGGCGGTCGCCTCGCCGGCCACCAGCAGCGCGATCAGCGCGTACAGGGCCACCGGCATCACCAGGGCCGGGAAGGCCAGGCCGCGGTTGCGCAGCAGGCGCAGGGCCTCGCAGCGGATTTCCTCCAGGTAGGCGCGCAGCAGCCGGCGCGCGGAGGGCAGGGCGATTGGCGTGTCCATGGTCCGGGCGTTCATGCGGCCTCCCGCGTGAGCTGTTCGAATGCTTCGACGAGCCCGGCCTCGCGGACTTCCAGCCGCGCCAGCGACGGGTCCTCGGCCAGCAGGCGGCGGACCACCGATTCGGCGTCGCTGGCGGTCAGGTGGAGGCGCTCGCGTTCGCGCCGCGCGTCGCTCACCCCGGGCCAGCGGCCGACGTCGTCGACGCTGATGCGCGACTCGCAGCTGATCCGCCGCAGGGCCACCAGCGAGCGCATCTGCTCCACGCTGCCGCTGGCGACAAGCCGGCCGCGGGCGATCACCGCCACCCGGTCGGCCAGCGCTTCGGCCTCTTCCAGGTAGTGCGTGGTGAGGACGATCGAGCAGCCGTCCGCGAGCAGACCGCGGACGCTGGCCCACAGCGCCTGGCGCGCCTGCACGTCCAGCCCCACCGAAGGTTCGTCGAGGAACAGCACCCGTGGCTGCCCGCAGATGGCGACCGCGAACTGGGCCAGACGCTTCTGCCCGCCCGAGAGCGCGCCATAGGGCCGGTCGGCGAACGCTTCGACCCCGGCCCGGCGCAGGCTTTCGCCCAGCGGCAACGGCCTGGCGTAGTAGCTCGACGCCAACCGCACCAGCTCGCGCGGGCTGAGCTCCTTCGGCAGCTCCACGTCCTGCAGCATCATGCCCAGGCACTGGCGCCGGGTCGGGTCCTGCGGCGCGCCGCCCAGCAGCGTCACCTCGCCGCCGTCAGCTTCCAGCAGCCCCAGCCACAGGGCGATCGCGGTGGACTTGCCGGCACCGTTGGGGCCGAGCACGGCCAGCAGTTCGCCGCGCTGCAACTGCAGGTCGAACCGGTCGAGCGCGGTCACCGCGCCGAACGACTTGCGGATGCCGCGCAGGATTGCGACCGGTTCCCGGTTGCCGCCAGCTGGCGGCAACGGCGCTGGGGCGGGCGCGTCGGGCGGCGCAGGCGCTTGGCCCGAGCGCATGATCTTGCGGCCGTTGAGCAACTGGCCGATCAGCGTTGGCCGCACCAGCCAGTGGTAGCTGGCGAACAGCAGGCCAAGGCTCACGGCCAGGATGAGCGGGTACTTGAGGCTCCAGTGCAGCGGCCAGTGCCCGACCAGCACCTGCAGCGCGACCACCACCGGCAGGTGCGCCAGGTAGATCCAGTACGAGGCGTCGGCGACGTAGCGGCGCCCGGGGCTGTAGCGGTCCAGGTAGCGCAGGGCGGCGCCGGTGACGCCCAGCGACAGCCCCCAGGAGGCGACGCCGTGCATGAGTGCGAAGCCGGCCTTGGTGAGTACGGCGCCCTCGAACAGCAGCAGCGGATCGGTCGGGAAGCCCCCGGCCGCCATCGGCGTGGCGCGCATGCTGGCCAGCATCCAGGCAGCGGCCAGCGCACCGGCCAGCAGGTTCGGCAACCAATGGCGCGCCAGCAGCGCCAGCGCGTCGGTCGAGCGATGCAGCAGCCAGCCCACGCCGAACGCCGTGCCAAAGGCCACCAGGGGCGCCAGCTGCGGGATCAGCGTCTGGTCGGGGGTCGGGACGCCGGCCCAGTAGAACCATTGCGGCAGTGCCATCAGCGCGATGGCTACGGGCAAGGCGAGCACGAACGGGGCGCCAACCGGGATCCGCAGCACTGACGAGACCGAGCGATCGACCCAGCCGCGCAGCGCCTGCGCGCGGTCGAGCCGCGCCACCAGCCCGGCCATCAGCAGGGCCAGGACATAGCATTGCAGCAGCTGGTACAGGAACCACAGGTGGGCCAGCGGGAAGGCGCCAGCGACGTCGGGCATGTCCGGCGTCGGCAGGTTGCCGTCGAACACGCGGGTCAGGCCCGCGATCCAGACCATCGAGATCAGCGGATAGAGCACCACCCAGCCGGCTGCCAGTGGCAGTGCGATGCGCAGCGCACGGTTCCTCCAGAATCCGGCCGTGCCCAGCCTGCCATGCAGCAGGCGAGCGAAGTAGCCGGCGATGAGGAAGAACAGCGTCATCCGGAAGGCGTGGGAGACGAAGGCGGCGTCGCCGAGCACGACGCTGGGCGAGCTGTCTTGCATCGCCCACAGTCCGGGCGGCCAGCCGGGCATGAAGGACAGGGCGGCGTGGAAGGCCACGCCCAGCAGCAGGGCGAAGCCACGGACGGCGTCCAGCGCATGCAGTCGCTGCGGATCGTGGTGGGGCATGGCGGTGTCCTTCAGAGGAAGTCGCGGCGGCGCGCCACGGTCAGCTGCGGCAGGAGGAGGGCGAGCACCAGCACCAGCGCCTCGACCAGCAGCACGCCGGCCACGGTGCCGTTCCAGACCGGTACGTCCGCACCTAGATGGCTGCGGATGCCAGGCAGGGCGCCGACCACGAACATGAAGATGCTCACCGACATGTTGGTGAGGATGATCGCTGCGCCCATCGCCGCTTCCGAGCGCGCATGCAGCGCGGCGCAGAGCACGACGGCGAAGTTCGTGAGCAGGAAGCCGCACAGCGCCACCACGAAGGGCAGCATGCCGTCGGGCACCTCTGGCGCCACCAGCACCAGGATCGCGGCCGAGATCGTGGCCACCAGCCAGGGCAGGGCGAAACACAGCAGCAGGCCGAGGGTCTTGGCCAGCACGTACTGCGGGATCGAAACCGGCAGGCTGAGGATGAACTCCAGTGAATACTCCTTGCGCTCGTTCGCCACCCCGTAAATCGCGAGCATCACGCCCCCGGCGATCACCGCGGTGATCCAGGCGATCGAGCCGACGTTGAAGGCGACGCTGCCGAAGGCGCAGGCCAGCGCCGACAACGCGGCCGCGGCGCCTGTCGCCAGCATCATCCAGC
>CAYOJN010000204.1:0-3732 GCA_964404245.1 uncultured Sphingosinicella sp.
AGAGCGGAATGCAGTCGACCGAGGACCGGATTGGCCCCTACGAGCTTCACGACTTTTTCCTCTTCCATATCCTTCGCCACGGCCTGCCGCCGTCGAAGGTGGCCTTCCTGGCCCTGAAGGCATGGCAAAAGGCGGAGACGGGCCTGTGGCCATTCGACTATCCCGAGGCACTGAAACGCGAATATGACCTCGAGACGATTCGCAAATGGCTCGAAGTCTTCCTGTTCCGCTTCTTCCAGATCAGCCAGTTCAAGCGCAGCGCCATCCCCAACTCGCCGAAAGTGTCGGCGGGCGGTGCTCTGAGCCCCCGCGGCGACTGGCGAGCGCCGAGCGACGGAACTGCCAAACCCTGGCTGGATGAACTCGAGTCGGCGTTCGAGGATTGAGCCTGGCTGACTGAGATCCCGGCGCGCGCCCGATCCTGTCTCGCCGTGATGTCCGCACCTTGTGGGTGCGAAACTAATCGTGCACCGTCACCCGTTGCTGGCCTTTCACGACCCGGGGGTAATTTCCGAATGATCCGCAAACTTGCTGCCATTTCCCTGCTGCTCGCTTCGAGCGCCGCAATCGCCCAGTCACGAGGCAGCAGCGGCAAGAGCGAAGCGCCAAAATGGGATGTGAACGATCCCGATGGGGCCCGTACCCGGCAGATCCCGATCAATGTCGACGAGGGGACCTGGATGAACCTGGACGTCAGCCCGGATGGTCGAACGATCGCCTTCGACCTTCTCGGCGACATCTATGTCATGCCGATCGAGGGTGGGCGAACGACCCGGATCACCTCTGGCCTCGCCTATGACCAGCAGCCTCGATTCTCTCCCGACGGTCGGCTCATTGCCTTCACGTCGGATCGCGGCGGCGGCGACAATATCTGGGTGATGAACACGGATGGGAGCGGCGCACGAGCTGTGACCAGGGAAACGTTCGAGCTGCTCAACAATCCGACCTGGAGCCCCGACGGCCGCTACATCGCCGCCCGCAAGCATTTCACGACTCAGCGATCCGCCGGCACCGGCGAAATCTGGCTCTATCACGTCAGCGGGAACGGCAAGGGCGTTGCTCTGATCACCCGTCCAAACCCGGAGCATCAGAAGGAACTGGGCGAGCCCATTTTCTCGCCGGATGGAACGCAGCTTTATTTCAGCCGCAACACCACTCCCGGCACGGTGTTTGAATATGCCCAGGATTCGAATGTCCAGCTGTTCGCGATCGAGCGCTACGACATGGCAACTGGCGAGCGAGCCCAGATTGCCGGCGGGCCTGGAGGCGCCGTCAGGCCATCGCCTTCTCCCGATGGCCGCTGGCTTGCATTCGTTCACCGGGTTGGCGGCAAGAGCCGGCTCTTCGTGAAGGATCTTCGCTCCGGCGAGGAGCGGCAAGTCTATGACAATCTCGACCAGGATCTGCAGGAAACCTGGGCGATCCACGGCGTCTATCCGAACATGGACTGGACCCCGGACAGCAGCAGCGTCGTCTTCTGGTCGGGAGGCAAGATCCGGCGGGTCAATGTCGACGGAACGGGCCTCGCCGAAATCCCGTTCCGGGTTAACGACAACCGAGTGATCATAGACCCGCCCAGGCCTGAAGTGGCGGTCTGGACAGAGACCGTCACGACAAGACTGCCGCGTTTCGCTAGCCTGTCACCGAACGGGCGACAGATCGTGTTCGAAGCCTTTGGTCGGCTGTTCATCAAGGAGGTCGAGGGCGGAGCGCCGCGGCCGCTCACCCCCCAGGACCAGGATTTCCAATTGTTCCCGGCCTGGTCCCGCGACGGCAGCAGGATCGCGTTCGTATCGTGGAATGATCAGAGGCTCGGCGAAATACGAACCATCGCGCCCGACGGAAGCCATTTGCAGACCGTCACGGACGTTCCCGGCCTTTATCGCCGCCCGGTCTTTTCGCCTGATGGAAGCCAGATCGTCTTCGAGCGGGGAACGGGAGGGTATCTGACTGATCAGCGCTGGTCCTCCGACCCTGGCATCCACCTGGTCCCGGCTTCGGGAGGCGCTTCCAGGCGCATCGTCGCAAGCGGTTCCAATCCCCAATTCGGTGCCGATGCGGATCGGGTCTTCATGGAAGTGAGCGAGGATCAGAAAAGAAAGCTGGTCAGCACCGACCTCAACGGGCGCGACAAGAGGGTCCATGCGCAAGGTACCCTGATCGATTCCTATTCACTTTCGCCCGATGGTCGAAACCTTGCCTTCCGCGAAAATTACGACGTTCACGTCGTGCCTTTCCTTGCCGGCGCCCAGACCCTCGACCTGTCGATGCGTGAAGGACCTTTTCCGGTCACCCGGGCGAGCAAGCAGGGGGCTCAATATTATCATTGGGCGGAAGGCGGCCGATCGCTGGCCTGGAGCCTTGGTCCGACCCTGTACCGGGCCGAGACCGAGCAGCTGGTCAGCCGGGCGCCGGACGAGAAATATGAGTCGCCGACGGACGGTGTTTCCATTGCCGTGTCGATGCCCGCCGACCGGCCGCAGGGACAGGTGGCCCTTGTCGGCGCTCGGATCGTCACGATGGCCTCCGATGATGGCGGGATCATCGATGATGGAGTGGTTCTGATCGATGGGAACCGGATCAGCGCTGTTGGTCGAAGGGGCGAAATGACGATCCCGGCAGCGGCGCAGCAGGTGGATGTCTCCGGCAAGACGATCATCCCGGGGCTGATCGATGGCCACGCCCATGGACCTTATGGGCATGATGACCTCATCCCTCAGCAGAACTGGTCGGCCATGGCGCACCTGGCTTTCGGTGTGACGACAACCCATGATCCATCCAGTTCCTCCAGTGAGGTCTTCCCCGCCGGGGAGCTCCAGAGGACTGGACTGATCCTCGCTCCGCGCACCTATTCCAGCGGCGAGGTTGTCTATGGCGCACGCGCGCCCGGAATCTATGCCCAGATCGATTCCTACGAGGACGCGCTTGCACACGTCCGGCGGCTTCGGGTGCAGGGTGCGCATTCGGTTAAGAATTACAACCAGCCGAGGCGGGATCAGCGCCAGCAGGTCGCCCAGGCTGCCCGGGCCCAGAATATCGCTTCTGTGGCCGAAGGCGGTTCACTCTATGGAATGGACATCACCATCATCCAGGACGGCAATACCACGCTGGAGCATAATATCCCGCAGGCGCGACTCTATCAGGACGTGCTCAGCTTTTTCAGCCAGACCCGGGTCGGCTACACTCCAACGATCGTCGTCACCTATGGCGGTCTCGCCGGAGATCCCTATTGGGCCCAGGAGACCGAGGTCTGGAACCACCCGCTGCTGACCCGTCATGCGCCTTCCGATGCGCTCGCCAGTCGGGTCAGGACGGAGACCGCCCCGGCCGACCAGTTCGTCGACCAGGTCAATGCAAGGGAAGCGCTTGCGCTGTCCCGCGCCGGCGTACCGGTCAGCATCGGCGCCCATGGCCAGCAGCAGGGCCTGGCCAGCCATTGGGAGCTGTGGTCATTCGTTCGTGGCGGAATGACCCCGGTCGAGGCGCTTCGGGCAGCAACGGTCACGCCTGCACTGGTCTATGGTTTCACCGACCTGGGATCGATCGAAAAAGGCAAGCTTGCCGATCTCGTCATCCTCGATGCCGATCCGACGCAGGACATCCGCAATTCGGAGAAGGTCGATCGGGTGATGCTGAACGGACGCCTCTATGAAGCGGAGACTCTCAACGAGGTCGTCACCGGCAATCGCCAGCGCCAGCCTTATTTCTGGGAGGATTGAGGGGCGTAGCCTT
>CAYOJN010000205.1:0-3711 GCA_964404245.1 uncultured Sphingosinicella sp.
GAGCGCTTCTGATGCGCCAGCTCTACCTCGACTGCGACGGGGTTCTGGCCGATTTCGACAAGGGTGCGACGGCCATATTGGGCCTTCCTCCACGGGCGTTCGAGAAAAGGCACGGGATTGGTCGCTTCTGGCAGAAACTCGCCACTGCGCCCGATTTCTATTTCAGCCTTCCGCTGATGTCCGATGCGATGGAGCTGTTCGACGCCGTCAGGCATCTCGATCCGATCATCCTGACCGGTCTTCCACGGGGCAATTGGGCGGCAGACCAGAAAGTTCGCTGGGCAGCGCAGCATTTCCCCGGAACCAGGATCATCACCACCATGGCCCGCGACAAACGCGACCATGCCAGGGATGGCGACGTCCTGGTCGACGACCAGCTGAAGCACCGTCACCTCTGGGAGGAGGCTGGCGGAGTCTTCATCCACCATCGCAATGCCCGCGAGACTCTTGCCGAACTCGCCGAACACTTCCCGATCGATGGCTCAACCGGAGAGCCAGGGAACCAGGAAGCGGCTTCGAGCGATCTGAGTTCATGATGACGATGAGACTCACGACCGTTGCCGCCTTTGCCCTTGCCCTTGGCGGTTGTGCAACCTTCGGAAGCGGGCCTCCAGGCGCGGAACTGGTCGGCCAGACTCTGCGGATGGAAACCGAGCGCGGCCAGGTCTCGAGGCTCCATTTCCGGAACGATGGAAGCGTCCGGGCCATGTTCGGTCGCAACAGCGTCGATGGCCGCTGGGAGTTGCGGGGGCGGACGCTCTGTTTTCACTGGCAGGGCGCCTCTCGCGAATGCTGGCCGTATCGGTCTCGATTCGAAAGAGGCCAGACCCGGCATCTTACCAGCGACCGAGGCAATAGGGTCAGCGTCACCCTGCTTTGAAGCCTCGATCACTCGCAGGTCCGGCCTTCCGGGCAGGCGGGCCTCGAACGAAAAGGGCCTCCCGAAGGAGGCCCTTAACTCTTGCAACCAAAAAACGCGGTCTCAGGCCGCTTCGGCCTCGAAATCCTCATTCTGGGCCGGGCCCGAATCCTGGCCCTTGGCATCCGGATCGCGATCCACCAGCTCGATGATCCCCATCGGCGCAGCATCCGACGCCCGGATTCCGGCCTTGATCACTCGAGTATAGCCGCCGTTGCGATCGGCATAGCGAGTCGCCAGAACGTCGAACAATTTCTTCAGCTGGGTGTCGTCGAGCAGACGGGCATGGGCAAGGCGACGATTGGAAAGGCCGCCTTTCTTGGCCAGAGTGATCAGCTTTTCGACATAGGGGCGAAGTTCCTTCGCCTTGGGCAGAGTCGTCGTGATTTGCTCATGCTTGATCAGGGCCGCCGCCATGTTGCGGAACATCGCCTGGCGGTGGCTGGAGGTGCGGCCGAGTTTACGGCCGGCGACGCGGTGACGCATAGCTACTTCCTTCGTTCGTCCCGGAGCCGACTGGCAGGCAGGCCTGCTGGTACTCCGGGCCAGGCGATCGACAGGGGGACCGCCCAGACCCCAAAATAAAGGCGGAGCTTTCACCCCGCCACGATGCCGGCTCCCAAAGCCGAAACGGACCGCCAAGTCAAGCGTCCTGCTTCCTTCGAACCCGATCGGCCTGGGGGTCGTTTCCCGTCTGGTGGCGCAAGCGAGCGCCTTGCACGCCTCAGGCTTGCGCGGTTCCGACTGCGGCCTGCGGCGTTTCGATGACCACTTCGCTCGTCAGGGAATTGGCGATGAAGCAGCGTTCATGCGCCTCATGGTGGAGCCGCTCGAGTTCCACTGCCTCTGGCTCACGGCCCTGGAAAGTGACGACCGGCCGAAGGACTATCCGGGTGAACGCCATCCTTCCGGGCGCGATCCGCCCCATCACGCCCTCGGCCTTGTCTGAATAGGTCTCGATTTCGAACCCCGACTCCTGGGCAAGGGACAGGAACCACAGCATGTGGCAGGAGGACATGGCAGCCACGAGCAATTCCTCGGGGTCGGCCGCGGCCGGATCCGACATCGGCTCGGGGACGATCGACGGCGACGGGGATCCCGGGACGACCAGGCCGCCATCGAAGTGAAGGTTGTGGCGCCGGCTATAGGCTCCCGACCGGAAGTTGCCGTCCGAACGCCATCGGATTTCCGCGACATGCCTGCTCATCGGCTCTCCAGGGCAAAAGTCCGCCGGTTCAGGGGCGTTTTCCGGGAGCCACTCAACCCGCAGCTTTCCGGGGCGCTGGAAGAGGGAAAAAATCCGGAACTCCCGGACCGGTTTCCAGCTTCGGATCCTGCTTCCTGGAGTCTTCCTCCTTCCCCTCGGACTTGCGGGCCCCGATCGGGGTCGCGACGATCACCGGCGACACCCCTTCCTGTTCCAGTGCGCTCCCCTTGGATTCGAGAGCAAACTGCCTGGCAAGCCGGCCGTCGACCTGGGCCCCGGCAGCGATGCTGATCGTTTCATAGCTGATGTCGCCCTTGATCCGGGCGCTCGCCTCCAGGGTCAGGGTCTTGGCGGCGACCATGCCCTCGACCAGCCCGGATATTCGGGCTTCGTCGGCCGTGATATTGCCGGCCACGCTACCGCTCTGACCAAGACAGAGCCGGGCACACTGGACGTGGCCATCGATCCGACCGTCGACATGAAGCTGGGTCGCCATCGTCACGTCACCGCTGATTACGACCTCCGGCCCGATGAAGGACAGGCCCGGCGAGCCCGGCTTCGGAAGTTTTCCGCCGCCGGCTTTCGAGTTCCTTGCAAACATGAATCGATCCTCCCCGACGGGAAGTATCGACCCATTCTCCTGCGGAGATCAAGAAGGAGGACGGATCAAGCTGTGGATAGCCACTGCTTCAGGCGCCGTGCCCGCTCGATACTGTCCTGATCGGGATCGAGCGCCTGGACCCCGTCAGGCAGCGGCTCACCTTCGCCTTCGCCATGCCTGGTGCGGCCCACATTGGCGGGTTCTGAAAAGCCGGCGCCGTTCGAATTCCTGAAAAATGCCTTTTCGTCAGAGAGTCGGGCGAGAGGATCCCGCAATTTCGAGTCCCCGCCCCAGGCCTGCTCAACGCCCATACACCATACTCCTACGCTGGCGGGGCCAACGAACAAGGTGGACTGACGTTCCTTCGCAAGGCGTTGGGAAAAGGCGAAAAGCCCCAAAACAGCGATGGGGGCTGGCGTTTCCACCAGCCCCCACTGTCCCTTTGTTGGCGCCCTCCGCTTTGGGGCTTCGGCCGTCGTCTCCGGGAGACTTCGAAGTGATCGGTCCGGGACCGGGGGTCCCCTTCCAATCCGCTTCCGGACTCCGCCGGAAGTCGCAAGACTTCCGTGGTTTCCCCGTCGGCTCCCCGTCAGGGCCGAAGCCCCGGCGGTTCGCCTGCGCAGACCGGGAAATCTCTTCCCCGCTCCCCACCTGGAACAATGCCTTGGCCGAAGCCTCGGTACCGACCGTGGCGGGAAGGCTCGACCAAGGCCGAGCTTCCGCCTGGCAGTCCATCGACCCGAAAGGATCCTGGGTTCCGCCATTTTCGCAGTTTCGGGCTAACCCGGTTCTGCAGGACAGGATGGGACTTTCGTCCTTCCCCTGCCCTTCCGTCCGAAACCGGCCCCGAAGGGCCTGCCCGAATCGTTGGGCACTTCACGAAGCCTGCCGTTCGCTTCCGCAAGGGCAAGCCCGAAGCTTCCGCCTGGCGGCGGCTTCGTCAGCCGCCCTGCCTTCGCTTCCCGTCGCCTGTTCGAAAACAGG
>CAYOJN010000206.1:0-3698 GCA_964404245.1 uncultured Sphingosinicella sp.
GCAGCCGAGGATCCGCCCCTGCCTGGGCGCGTCGCGGAGCTGTTCGGCGGATGGCTGGACGAGCCGCTCCGTCCTCGCCTCGAGAGTCTGACCCAGTAGCCTGCTCGAAGCGAACCAGGCCCATAGCGCGAACAGAAGGACGAGGCCGAGAAGGGCGACAAGTCCGAGCCCGAGTGCATGAGCGACTTTGCGCATCGTGTTTCCCCCAGTGACGATGTTCCGTCACTGGACCGCTCGGTTGGCTGGAAGATGTCGTGCCGGGGCGCGGAATGTTGCGAATGTTACATGAGCGAAGGAACCGTCAACTTCGTCAATTTCGATCGCATCCGGCTTCGACCGGTTTCAGGTGCTCCTGGCGCCTGCGATCTGGCAGGTCAGCGCCTCTTCCCCTGGTGGTGGATGTTCGCCGGTCGGCCGCGTCTGCCGACCCGATGGCCGGCTCCGTCGCGTTTCGACTCGCTTGCCCGCCGGCTTCCGCCGGTCCCGGTCTTCGGCGCATTCGGCAGCTCGAAACGAAGAGCGCCGCTCGCCGGATTGGCCTCGGCCAGCCGAAGCGTGAGGCGCTGGCCAGGCGCGAAGCGTTCCCCGCTTTCGTCGCCGGTCAGAGTCTGGCTGGCTTCGTCATAGCGGAAATATTCCTGGCCGAGTGTCGCTGCCGGGACGAGCCCGTCGCCGCCAAGCTCCTCCACCGTCGCAAAGAAGCCGAAGGGCTGAACGCCGGTGATCCGGCATTTCACCAACTGGCCGACATGATCGGCCAGATAGGCGGCGACATAGCGGTCGAGCGTCTCGCGCTCCGCCTCCATCGCCCGCCGCTCGAGGTTCGAGATCATCTCGCCGGTGAGTGCCATGGAATCGGTCTCGGAATCGGTGAGACCGCCCTCCCCCAGCTGGTAGGCGCGAACCAGCGAGCGATGGACGACCAGGTCGGCATAGCGCCGGATCGGGCTTGTGAAATGGGCATAGGAGCCGAGCGCGAGACCGAAATGGCCGTGATTTTCCGGGCCATAATAAGCCTGGGTCTGGGTGCGAAGGATCTGCTCCATCACCTGGGGCCGGAAGTCCGCTTCGCCGACCCGGTCGATGAGATGGTTGAACGTCCCCGGCCGGACGACCTGGCCGAGGGCGAACTCGATCCCGAACGTCTTCAGATAGTCCTTGAGCGCCACCAGCTTCTCGCGGCCGGGCGGCTCGTGGACCCGGTACATGACCGGCGCCTTCTTCGCCTCCAGGGCCTTGGCTGCAGCCACGTTGGCCGCGATCATATAATCCTCGATCAGCTTGTGGGCGTCGAGCCGTTCGCGCGGGGCGACGGAGGTGATCCGACCCGTTTCGTCGAGCATGACGCGCCGTTCGGGCAGGTCGAGCTCCAGCGGCTCCCTTCGCTCGCGCGCCTTGTACATCGCCTTCCAGCAGGCCCAGAGCGGCTTCAGGGTGGACTCGACCAGGGCCGGGTCGACCGGCGGATCGCCGGACTCGATCTCCGGCATCGCGCAGGTCGGCGAGGAGACCTCGATCCGTTCCTGGCCCGCGCCGCCGTCGATCGCCGCCTGCGCGCCTTCATAAGCGATATTGGCAGCGATCCTTACCCTCGCCCGACTGAACCGCCAGCCCTTCAGACGGCCGTCGCTCGCCACCTGGAGGTGACAGACCAGGGCGGCGCGATCGACGCCCTGCTTCAGCGAGCAGATGTCGGCGGAAAGCGTTTCCGGAAGCATCGGGACCACCCGGTCGGGAAAATAGACGCTGTTGCCTCGCTTTCGCGCTTCCTTGTCGAGTGCGCTTCCCGGGCGAACATAGTAAGAGACATCGGCGATCGCGACGATCGCCTTCCAGCCGCCTTCATTGGCCGGATCGTCATCCTCGCTTGCCCAGACCGCATCGTCGTGATCGCGCGCGTCGGCGGGGTCGATCGCGACGATCGGGATATGGGTCAGATCCTCACGCTCGCCGAGCGCCTGCCTTGCGACCCGCTCCGCTTCTTCCAGGACCGAGTCCGGGAACTTGTCCGGAATGCCGTGCTTGTGAATGGCGATCAGGCTGAAGCTTCGCGGAGCGAAGGGATCGCCGAGGATGCTGTCGACCCGGGCTGAGAGCCTCGGCGGCCGGCCCGTCTTCTCGGCCAGGACCAGGTCACCGACGCCGGCGCCGCCGAGATCCGAAATCGGAAGCTCCCGTCTTTCCTTCTTTTCGACCGGGCGAAGCCAGTGGTTGCTTCCTTCCTGGTGAACGACGCCCAGGACGAGTTCGCTCCCTTTCAGAAGCTTCTTCATCGGGTGGGCGACCAGCCCGTCCTTGCCCTCCTCGGTTCGCGACAGGATCCGGTCGCCGACCGCAAGCGCGCTCGTTCGTCCGCGCCGTTCCATCACCCTCAGTCGGGGCGGCGGCTCCTCCGACTCCCAGCGCTCGGGAACCGACCAGACCCGGCCGCTCTCGTCCACGTCGACGACCCGAAGGACCGTCACTTTCGGGACTCCGCCCATCCGGTGAAAGGCCCGGCCCGGACCGGCATCGATCAGGCCTTCATCGCCCATATCGCGGAGCAACTGCTTCAAAGCGATCTTGTCCTGGCCCTTGAGGCCGAAGGCGCGGGCAATCTCCCGCTTTCCGGCCGGGTCGTCCGAGCTGGCAAGGAAATCGAGAATCTGCTGGCGGCTTGGAAGGCCGCTCTTGACCGGTCTTTTAGGCATCCGCTCCTACTGCTGGGCCGGCGGGGGTGTGAAAGGGCGGAACGCGCCACCCGGCACTGCGGATGCAACCGGGCTTTCAAAACCATCGGCGGAGACCGAGGAGACGCCGAAAATCCAGTCGTCGACCCGGATTCCGGGAAGCGTGACCTGGTGCCCCTCCGCGCTCGAACCGTGAAGGACGATGGTCTGGTTCTCGTCGGCATCCACTCTCAGGCCATGCTGCCATTGCGATGCATCACTTCGTCGCCAGCGAACGACATAGGCTTGCGCACCCGCAACCTTGTTCCAGCTGATCTTGGTGTCGGTGGAAACCGCACCCTCGGCGAGAGGTGCAGGGGGCATCGGCGCACGTGCGAGCCTGGCAAGCGCAGCGACGTTGAGAGCGGTCACCTTGCGCAAATAGGCAAAGTCCATCTCGTCGACCGTGTCGCCATATTTCACGCCATTTTCGGTGCGCAGATCCTGGTGCTGATGCTCATAATCCTCGACCGCGACCGAAAGGCGAACGGCCGGGAAGCCTGCATTGAGGAATTCGCTATGGTCGCCGCCCCGGCCGAATCGGTCGTTGCGCCAGATCTGGCGAACCTCGAGCCCGATGCTGAGCTCGTCCGCCAGGCCGGCGAGGAAGCGTGAGAGATTGCGCGACGGGGAATCATTCTCGCCGCCCCGGCTTCGAACCAGCGGACGAAGGGAATCCCCGCCTTGCCAGCGAAGCCCTTCGGAAAAAACCCGGACGGCATCGTCGTCGCACACGCCGTCGGAGCCGCAGCTATTGCCGATAATGTCGTTGTTGAGGTTGGCGACGACATTCCATCCCTGCTCGCGGGCGAAATCGGCGAGGATTCGTCCGCCGACCAGCCCCTGTTCCTCGCCCGACAAGGCTGCATAGACGATCGTCGCCGGAAAACGGTGTTGGGAAAGCACCCTCGCCGCCTCGATCACGGCTGCAGTGCCCGACCCGTCGTCATTCGCCCCCGGGGCATCGGCGTCGGCGTTCATGACATCGGT
>CAYOJN010000207.1:0-3676 GCA_964404245.1 uncultured Sphingosinicella sp.
TTTCGACGACATCCTCCACCTCCTCCACCAGAAGGGCGTAGGTATGCCCTTCCGAGGGAATGATGACGGCTTCCAGGCCTTCCGGATCGGATTGCCCAAGACCGAGCGAGGCGACCCCGTCGATGACGGTGAGGACCCGGCTTCGAAGCGCGGAGAGGCCGGCGACATGATCGGCCGCGCCAGGCGCCGGAGTCAGTCCTTCAAGCTCGACGACCGCTTCGACATCCTGCGCCGGCAGGGCGATCCGGCGGCCGGCCAGCCGGACGATGAGGAGGAGATCAGCCATTGGTCGCGCTCCGGAAATTTCGGGTAAGGGCACTCACCAGGGCCTGGCGATCATAGCGATAGATGCTGTTGTCATTCTCGCCCGACTGCTCGGGCGCGCAGCGGATCTTCAGGATTTCCGCCGCAGTCACGCCCTGCTGGTCAGGCCCTTCGGCCGAAGCGATCAGGATATCGGCCCGGACCCCCTCGCCGGCAGCGACGACCCGGTAGCCGAGACTCTCGATCAGAGGCTCAAGCATGTTGGTCATCCAGGGATCGTTTTTGGGAAGGGCGCAGACCGGCCGGTCGCCCTCGCCCCGCCGGGCGCCGGAGGCAGCAGCGAACAACCAGTGGATGTCGAGAAGTTCGACCTGGATTCCCTCGACCAGTGCGACGCCGGCAATTTCCCCCGGCCCGGCGGCCGGGCTTGGATCGAGGACGAGGGAACGAATGTCCACCACCTCGCCAAAGCCGTAAGCCAGTTCCGATTGCCCATCGGTGAGTCGAAGGATCCGAAGGGTCGGCTGGCCCTCGGGAGGGGTTTCCCCGGCCAGTGCAAGGATCCGGCCATTGACCGATACCCGCCGCCGTCCGGCGCTGAAGGCGATCGCCTCGACCGGAACGTCCTCGATCCGCTCGATCACCGAGACCGGAACCGCTTTTGTCCCGCCATCGAGTCCGCGGAAGACGAGGATCGTGGTTTCCGGATCGGCCGCCTTTTCCTCGGCAGGTTCGGCAAGCCTCTGGTCGACCGACATGTCCTGGAGCCGGATCCCGGCCTTCTTCGCCATCCCGGAAGGGTCGAGAAGAAGGATCGGCCGGCCGTCGTCGGCAAGCGTGGTTCCGGCATAGAGACCCGCCGCCATCACCGCCGGCGCTGCCGGCTTGACGACCAGTTCCTCATGATCGTGGACCTCGTCGACGAAGAGCGCATAGACGTCGCCGCCTGCAGGCTTGAGAAGGATGACCTTGCGGCCTTCCTCGCTCGAAGCCGGGTCGATCCCGAGCAGCCAGGGAAGGCAGACAAGCGGCATCCGCCGGCCTCGAATGGTGGCGATGGTGGATTCGCCGACCCGGTCGATCCGGACCGAACCTCCGGAGGAACGAAGAATCTCCTCGATCGCCGATCGCGGGATTGCGAAGACCTGGCCTCCGGCACTGACGGTCAGCGCCGGGATGATGGTGAGGGTCAGGGGCACCCGGATCGATAGTCGAACGCCCTGCCCCGGAGTCGACTGGACGTCAGTCACTCCGCCGACCCGCTCGATATTGGCCCGGACCACATCCATTCCGACTCCGCGGCCGGAAATGGCGGTCACCTTGCCCGCCGTCGACAGGCCCGGAGAGAAGATTAGTGCGGCCTTCTGCTCGTCAGTCAGGGCCTCGGCCCGGTCGACTGCAAGAATCCCGGCCGAGACCGCCCGACGGGCGAGCCCCTCGCCATCGATCCCGCGGCCGTCATCCACGACTTCGATCAGGATCTGGTTTCCGGACTGGCGGGCACTGACCTTCAGCGATCCGACCGGATTCTTGCCCAGCGCCTGCCTTTTCTCCGCAGGCTCGATCCCATGATCGATCGAGTTCCGGACGATATGGCTCAGCGGGTCGCGAATCATGTCGATCATCTCCCGGTCGAGTTCGACATCGCCGCCGTCGACCTGGAGGTGAACCTGCTTCTTCAGTTCGTTGGAAAGATCGCGGACCATTCGCGGAAGAGTCGTGAACAGGCTGTCGATCCGCTGCATCCGGGTCCGGGTGATGGAATCGCGAATTTCGGCAATGCAGGCCGAGACCCGCTCGAACGCCGTTTCCACTGCAACGTCACGGTCGCAGTCGCGAAGCCGGCGGGCCAGTTCGTTGCGGGCGAGGACCGCGTCCGACACGCCGTTCATCATCCGGTCGAGAAGGTCGATCGAGAGCCTGATGCTCCGGATCCCGGTCCGGGACTCCTTCGCTTCGGGCGCCGGTACCGCCTGGCCGTGCCTGGCCTCGGCCTCGGCAACCGGCGCATCAGCGGCAAGCGCCGCAATGATCGCGCTGTCGTCCCCGCTGGGCAATGAAGCGCCGCTCTCAAGCGCCTGGGCAAGCTCGCCGATCCGGTCGATGACGGCCAGGACGGCGCTGACCAGCCGCGAATCCGCGCTTCGGCGGCTGGACCGGACTTCGGCCAGAACATCTTCGGCGGCATGGCTGAGCTTTTGAAGGCGCGGCAGATCGAAGAATCCGCAATTGCCCTTCACGGTGTGGACAAAGCGGAAAATCTCGTCGAGCCGGGCCCGGTCGCCGGGATCCTTTTCCCAGGCGACGATAGCCCCGGACAGGGCCTGGAGCATCTCGCGCGTTTCCGCCAGGAATTCGTTGATCAGATCGTCCATGGTTCCGTCCGAGAAAGGCGCTCGGCGAGACTTATCGGGACTGTTGGTAAAGAAGCTGTTGATGAAGCCGGCGGGAAAGCCCCGTTGGAGAAGGAGGGCTACCCCCGGTCAGGCGGGAAGCGAGGCGCCGATGATGAGGAGGCCCGGTTCCTCGTCGGCAAGCTGGATCTGGCCGCCGCCTTCCTCGACCAGGCAATGGACCAGCCAGGCCGCGGCCGCGCGGGGCGCGACCTCCCCTTCGATCGTGTCGCCGACCAGGACCTTCCGGAGTTCGGGATCGAGGACGATCCGGCTTCCCTGGGCCCGGACGACGATATCGAGCCCGTCCTCATGCTTTTCGGCGCCGACATCGAGGCTACCGCCGCGAACGAGGGCGTCACCGGCAATGAGGGCGATGTTCAGGAGCACCTTCAGCGCCGCCTTGCTGATCACCGGCTCGGCGACCAGCCAGCCGAGCTGGATCCGGCCGTCGCCGCCGAACAGGCCGTCGATCGCCGCCCTTGCCTCCCTTGCATCGACCTCGTCGGCAAAGCCGCCGGCCGCACCGAAGGCGAGCCGGAAGAATTTCAGCTTGTTGGCCGAGGCCCGTGCGCTTTCGGCGAGCAGGTCGAGGCAGCGGGCCCGCATTTCCGGATCATGTTCGTCGGCAAGAAGCTCGATTCCGTTGTTGAGCGCACCGACGGGGGAAAGCAGGTCGTGGCACAGCCGAGAGCAAAGCAGGCTTGCAAATTCATGGGATTTCATTCGGCGGGCGCCCCTGTCCGTCCCTGGCCGGGTCCAGTCACGTTCCAATGGAACCGGGCCAGAATGATTCATCGATCCTACGTCCATCGGCGCCGAAATTCCGCCTGACCTGAACGCGCTTGAAGTCGTCGTTCACCTTATTGGCGCTTGGGATTCAAGGTTGCAAGCATTGGAAGGACTTAAAGGATGCGCCTTGAAATGTTCGGCGCCCGTCACGATCTCGGCCGTCCGATGGAAGGGGGCATTTCTGTCATCGAAGCGAAGGTGAGCGAGGATGCCGTCGACTGGCGTCT
>CAYOJN010000208.1:0-3669 GCA_964404245.1 uncultured Sphingosinicella sp.
TCGTTGAGGCTCTGGTGAATGCGCGTGAGTCTGTAGGTTGAAGACGACATGATGTTCTCCAGCAAATAGGGCCCTTTCGGGCAGTCCGATCGTGAGGAACCTGCCGAAGGCGGCAGGGATCAGTCGGCTGGAGGCGCTCGGGCGCGATAGAATGTGCCGGCCCGAAGCGGGGCCGAAGATACGCGCTCGCCCGATCCCGGGTCGCCGGGGCGGGCGTTCAGGGTTTCGGTGACGATCGAGGCTTCAAAAGCCCGGACGACCGGGTCGCTTCCGGGAAGCCTTTCGGTGGCGAGATCCCGACCTTGAGATCGGGCAATGGGGGCGGCGGCCTTGGTTCGCTCCATGCCCTGGCGGGCGGAGGAATCGTGGACGGACGGGGCGGCGCCGGCAAGGTTCGCGGATCCGAAGATCAGGCCGACGAGGATCAGGATCGCGGCAAGGGGGCCCTTTTGAGAGCCTGGGTTTGCCGCAGTGGCTGTCGAGATCCTGTCGTCTACCACTAGGCTCGATGTGGGCCGGACGCGATCATATTCAAGTCGGATCGGCGGCGAGCCGAAATGGCGATGGAACAGGGTCCATCGGCTGGGGTTGCCCCGGGATGCCGCTTGCCAATGCCTCGGCTTTTCCGTTCTGGGCAAATTTGCTCATCTTCGCGATGGCCGGTCTCGTGATCTGGTTCTCCGGCGGGCGGCTTACCCGGCAGCTGGACAGGATCGCCGGCCGAACCGGCCTCGACCATGCCTTTGTCGGAATGCTCTTTCTCGGCGGGATCACGTCGCTTCCCGAAGTCGCCAATGTGGTCACCGCTTCGTCGTTCGGAAATCCGTCGCTGGCAGTGAACAATCTGCTTGGTTCGGCAGCGATCAACGTCCTCCTGCTTGCAGTCGGCGACGCCCTGATCGGGCGCAGCGCGGTGACGTCGATCGTTGCCCGTCCTTCAACGATGATGATGGCTGCCCTGTGCATGATCATCCTGATCCTGATCGCTGCTGCGGTCACCATCGGCGACATGCCGGTCGCCGGCGTCGGTATCGCGAGCATCGGTATCTGCGCCGCCAGTCTCTTCGCCTTCTGGATATCCGCGGGACATGACAAGCGATCGCCCTGGCGGGTGGAAGACGGAGGGGAGGACAGGATCAGGGCTGACGAGCCCGGTGATGAAGGCGCGCGCGTGAAGGCCCTGTGGATTGGCGTCGCCTTTCATGGCGCGCTGATATTCCTTGCCGGCTACAGCCTGTCCCAGACAGGCGACGCGATCGCCGAACAGGCCGGCCTCACCAGCGCGGTGGTCGGCTTTGCGCTCATCGGGACGGCAACGTCGCTCCCCGAACTCACCACGATACTGGCCGCACTCAGGATCAGGCGTCCGGAAATGGCGTTTGGCCAGGTCCTTGGAACCAACTTCATCAATCTGTCCCTGCTCGCGCTCGCCGACCTCTTCTTCGTCGGCGAACCGATCATCAACAGCCTGGGCGACTTCGAAATCGTCTCGGCTCTTCTCGGAGCGACGATGATCGGAATCCTGATGGTCGGATTGCTGGAGCATCGCGACAGGACGATCTTCAGGATGGGAGTGGATTCCGCGGCCGTGATCGCCGTCTTCGCCTTCGGTGCAGTCCTGCTGGCGTCGCTCTGAAATCGTCAGGTGAGGCCGGTCTTCAGATGAGGAGTGCCGGAAGGCCTTGCCAGAGCACGGCGATGAAGGCGCCGGCGCCGGTGATCGAGGCGACCCTGTGGCTCCAGCGGCTGAACCGGTCGTCTTCGATCCGTTGTCCCTTCCAGCCCTTGATGGCCAGCCAGGCGGCGAGGGCAAGGCAAAGGAGGGTCGCTGCGGCAGTGATCAGGCGGGTCGTGTCCGATGTCGCGAAAATGCTCGCTGCGCCATAGAGCAGGAAGAAATGCGCGGTCCAGACGAGCAGCCCGCCCAGCATATAGGCCCAGGCCCGCATTTCAGGCGCCTCCGGGAGTGAGTCGGGTCAGAAGTGCGGCAATGATTCCCTGGGCGGCCGAATAAGCGATGAAGAGGGTTACAAGGTCCAGGCTGTTGTTTCGAGGCCGGGTGACGAGGCCCCGGGAATGCCTGGCCGCCAGATAAAGGCCCATCAGGATCGCGATTCCCGCCAGCAGCCCCTGGAGCGACAGGAAGGCATGTACGATTGCGCCCTGGCCGCTTGAATCTCCGGTGAGTCCGTGGGCCCGCCAGCTCCAGAAATCCCCGCCCCAGGTGGCGGCCAGAAAGGCGACGGCGAACAGGCTTGCGGCGACCGGGCTCCACAGGGTCGAGGCTTTGCGGGCAAGGAGCCAGCGGCCGAGCAGAGCAAGCCCGGCTGCGGCGCCATAGCCGCCGACGATCGGAAACAGCCAGGCGGTGTCGGGCCCGGGAGTCCAATATTGCGGGTGGATCCCACGAAGATAGAAGAAGCTGAAGATGGCCATCAGGAAGATCATCCCGATCACGATCAGGAGGATGATCATCGCCCACCAGCCATGGGTCCTGGGGCCAGTGACATAGGTCGGAAGCCGGATTCCGGCGCCGACATCCACTGTCTCGGGAGTCACTGGCCGATCCGTCTCCCAGAGCCAGCGAAGGACAGCGAGGATGGCGAGGATCCCGCTCGCCACCGCCACCCAATAGGCCTGGATGGTCAGGATGAGAAAGAAGCCGGCAGTGAAGACGGCCGAAAGGAGGGGCCAGATCGAAGGCCCCGGCATGATCTGCACATATTCCGGTTCGGCTCGAAGAACGCTCGTGATCAGGGTCTCGCGGTGCCCGGTTGCTGAGCCGGGAAGGAAGTGCCGGCCGCTTGCGACCTGGTCGGGCAGATCGGGATCGTCCCAGAGCGGATAGCGGCTTCTGACGACCGGAATCGACCGGGCCGAATAGAGTCCGGTGGGGAGCCATTCGAGGGTTCCACCGCCATAGACGTTGCCGGCATCGCGATTGACCGTGAAGCGGAAGTTGCGGGCCAGTTCGACCAGGAACACCAGGACTCCGGCTGCGAACAGGAAGGCGCCGATGGTGGAGATCATGTTGGTGATCTCCCAGTCCCGCCCCGGCAGATAGGTATAGACCCGCCGCGGCATCCCCATCAGGCCGGTCAGGTGCATGGGCAGGAAAATCACCTGCATTCCAGTGAACATCAGCCAGAACGACCATTTGCCCAGTCCTTCCGACAAAGGCCGCCGGCTGGTCATTCCCATGAAATAATAGAAGGTGGCGAAGAGCGGGAACACCATCCCGCCGATCAGAACATAGTGAAGATGGGCAACGATGAAGTGGGTGTCGTGGACCTGCCAGTTGAACGGCACCATCGCGACCATGACCCCGGTCAGGCCGCCGAGGACGAAGGTGAACAGGCCCCCGAGCACGAACAGGGTCGGAGTGTTGAAGACCGGCCGGCCGGCGGCGAAGGTAGCGATCCAGGAGAAGACCTGGATTCCTGCGGGAACGCTCACCGCCATGCTCGCCGCCGAGAAGAAGCCGACCGACATGGCCGGCATTCCGGTCGTGAACATGTGGTGCGACCAGACTCCGAAACTGATGAAGCCGGTGGCAAGGAAGGCGATCACGATGAGATCGTGGCCGACCAGCCTGGTGCGGGCGAGCGCCGGGACCATCATCGACACGAGGGCGGCGGCAGGAAGGAAGATGATATAGACTTCCGGGTG
>CAYOJN010000209.1:0-3656 GCA_964404245.1 uncultured Sphingosinicella sp.
CCAACAGTCACCACACGCCGGTGGCGCTTTCGGGCTATGGGCTTACGATCGTCGGCGAGCGGCCGATCCCCGGAGTGAAGGACTGATGGCTCGTCTGTTGATCGTCGAGGCCCGCTTCTACGGGACTCTGAACGACCTCTTGCTCGAAGGCGCCCGCAAGGTGATCGAGGCGGAGGGTCATGAGCATGAAACGCTCACCGTCCCGGGCGCGCTCGAAGTGCCGGGCGCGATCGCGCTGGCGTCCGAAACCGGCCGCTACGACGCCTTTGTCGCGCTCGGAATCGTCATTCGCGGCGAAACCTATCATTTCGAGATCGTTGCCGGGGAGAGTGCCCGAGCGCTCATGGCCCTGACCCTCGACGGGCTCGCCATCGGCAACGGGATCCTGACTGTGGAAAATGAAGCGCAGGCTATGGCCCGTGTCCGCCCGAGCGAAAAGGACAAGGGCGGCGAGGCCGCAAAGGCGGCGCTGGTCATGCTCGCTCTCAGGAACCGGTTTGCAGGATAGGGTCAGGAAAGGACCGGATAATCGACATAGCCCTCGGCCCCCTGGCTGTACCAGGTCGACCGGTCGTCCGGATTGAGCCGGGTCTTCCCGGCGAGCCTTGCGGGAAGATCCGGATTGGCGAGGAACGTGCGGCCGAACGAGATAGCGTCCGCCTCGCCCGCTTTCAGCGCCGCCTCGGCGGTTTCGCCGTCATGATCGGAATTGAGTACCAGCGGTCCTGAAAAGGTTTTCCGGATGAGCGGATGGACGGGGTTCACCGAGGCCTTGCCGAACGTGCCTTCCTGGCCGGGCTCACGAAGTTCGAGAAAGGCGATCGAGAGGTCGTCCAGAACGGCCGCTGCGGCCGGAAAGAGCAGGTGGGGCTGGCTGTCATCGACACCCTGCGAATCGCCATTGGGCGACAGGCGGACGGCGGTTCGATCGGCGCCGACCTCGCCGGCGACGGACTCGACGACTTCCTTCAGGAGCCGGATCCGATTCTCGAACGATCCGCCATAGTCATCATCCCGCAAATTGGACGAATCGCGAAGGAACTGGTCGATCAGATAGCCATTGGCGGCATGGATCTGGACCCCGTCGAAGCCGGCCTCGATCGCATTGGCGGCAGCCTTCACATAATCCCCCACAACGAGCGGGATCTCGCTGAGCTCAAGTGGCCTCGCTTCGGCATAGGGGCTCCGGCCCTCATAGGTATGGGCCTTGTGCGGAGCCGTCGTGGCGGAGGCCGAAACCGGCTTTTCACCATCGAGGAAGGAGGGATGGACGATCCGGCCCATATGCCACAGCTGGGCGATGATCCGGCCACCGGCCTGATGGACGGCCTCCGTGACCGGCTTCCAGCCCTCGACCTGGGCGCTGGTCCAGAGACCCGGAGCAAACGGCCAACCCAGCCCCTGGCGGCTGATCCCGGTGGCTTCGCTTATGATCAGTCCGGCCGAGGCGCGCTGTGCATAATAGGTTTTCATCAAGGCGGTCGGAACATGGTCCCTGGTTGCCCGGCCACGGGTCAAGGGTGCCATCAGGATCCGGTTTGGGGCCTCGATGGCGCCGAGCTTGATCGGGTCGAAAAGGGCGTGCATGGCGAACCTTCCTCAGTGAGAGTGGGGCATGTAGGTTGCAAAACGAAATGCACCAGTCCCCGCCCGATGCCCGCTATGCCTTCGCGGCCCTTCTGGCCGCAAATCTCGTTCTCGCGGCCGGCCCGTGGATGGTCCGGCTGGCCGATGTCGGCCCGGTCGCCGCCGGTTTCTGGCGCCTTTTTCTGGCTCTGCCATTTCTGCTGTGGCTCGGTTGGCGCCAGAATCGCGGCCGGCCCTTTCCGGGCTGGCCGATCGTCGCCGCAATCCTGGTGGGCGGCCTGTTCTTCGCGGCCGACCTTGCCTCCTGGCACGAAGGAATCCTTCGAACGAAGCTCGCCAACGCGACTCTGTTCGGCAATTTCGCCGCCTTCCTGTTCGCAATTTACGGCTTCATCCTGCTTCGCCGGCTTCCGGCCCGTGCCCAGCTGGCGGCGCTGGTCCTCGCCGCCCTCGGGACAGCCTTGCTGCTTGGAAGCAGCTTTGAAATCTCGCCGCAGAATCTGAGCGGCGACCTGTTCGCCCTGCTCGCGGGCCTGTTCTACACGATTTACCTGATCGCCATCGATCGAGCACGACAGGTAATGCCACCAATCCCGGTTCTCGCGATCGCAACGGCGGCAGGGGCGATTCCGATCCTTGCACTCGCACTGTTGCTCGGAGAAGACGTCATTCCCAGCGACTGGACGCCACTGGTCCTGCTTGCTCTCAGCAGCCAGGTGATCGGCCAGGGGCTGCTCGTCTACGCCATGGGCCATCTGTCGCCGATCATCGTTGGACTTTGCTTCCTGACTCAGCCGGTCGCCGCCGCCTTGATCGGCTGGCTGGCCTATGACGAAGGAATGACCGTCAGCGACGGCACGGGCGCGCTCCTGATCTGCATCGCGCTCGTCCTGATCCGGCTCCCGGACCCAAGGCTTGCAACCAAGACGCCCGAGGCTCATTGACCTCTTCATGGTCGAACCTGCCGAAATGAATCTCGACGAGCTGCGCAATGCGCTTGCTCCCCTGATCCCGGCTCATGCAGCCTTCGACGGCTGGTCGGATGAGGCGCTCGCCATGGCGGCGCAGCAGCTTGGCATCCCGCCGGCGCGGGCGCGCCTCGCCTTTCCGGGCGGCGCTGCCCAGATGGTCGATTCCTGGTTCGACTGGATCGACAAGGCGATGCTGATCGCCTTTCCCCCGGAACGGGTGGCAGACCTCAAGATCCGCGAGCGGATCAGGGAGTTGGTGCTGTTCCGCTTCATGGAGATGCGGCCGAACCGCGAGGCTCTGCGACGCGGCCTGGCGGTCCTGGCAATGCCTCAGAACCTCGCTTTCGGGGGTCGGCTGGCGTGGCGGTCCGCGGATCGGATCTGGCGACTGGCCGGCGACAGTTCGACCGACTTCAATCATTATTCGAAGCGCGCGATCCTCGTCGGAGTCTATGGTTCGACGACGCTTGTCTTCCTCGATGACGATAGTGACGACCTTGCCGATACTCGCGCCTTTCTCGGACGAAGGATCGACGACGTGATGCGCTTCGAGAAGTTCAAGGCGAGCTGGAAGGGCACGAGGGAGCGCCTCCCTTCCCTGAGCCGTTTTCTCGGACGGCTCCGTTACCCGGTCGCCTGACGACGAATTCTGTCTTTACGACCTTGCTTGTTCCACATATGTTCCAACGCCGGTCAGGGCCTACCGATTCGAGACCGGCGGACTTATCCACGGCTAATTGGATGAGCGACGGATCGGTGAGTCAGTCGGCCTTGGCGGTTCGGAACTTCTTTCTTATGCGAGGAGCTCCGATTTTTTCGTGTCTGAGGTGTTCGGAAGGAGGAGTCTGATGGCGGGTGTGAACAAGGTCATTCTGGTCGGCAATCTCGGCGACGATCCCGAGGTTCGCTCGCTGAACAATGGCGGCGAAGTGGTCAATCTTCGAGTAGCGACCTCGGAAAGCTGGAAGGACCGTGACGGCAACCGCCAGGAGCGGACCGAGTGGCACCGGGTGGTGATCTTCAATGAGAATCTCGGGCGGGTTGCCAAATCCTATCTGAAGAAGGGATCCAAGGTCTATCTCGAGGGCCAGATCCAGA
>CAYOJN010000210.1:0-3635 GCA_964404245.1 uncultured Sphingosinicella sp.
GGAACGAAGCCCATGTGCCGCCCCTATTCGGTCTTGCTCCAGGTGGGGTTTGCCGTGCCGCCAGCGTCGCCGCCGGCGCGGTGCGCTCTTACCGCACCCTTTCGACCTTACCGCGGCCCGTCGAGGACGGGGCGCGGCGGATTGCTTTCTGTGGCACTTTCCCTGGGGTCACCCCCGCCGGGCGTTACCCGGCACCTTCGTTCCATGGAGCCCGGACTTTCCTCCCCGTCTTCGCAAGCGAAGTCGCGGTGGCCGCCCGACCCTCTGGCAGGCCTCATGTAAGATGTCCGCGCTCCCGGTCCAAGAGAAGACTGAGCAGGATCGCCCGGCACTCGCCGTCAATCTCGCCATCGACCAATTCCTGCCGGAACCGGCGCTGAAAGGCGGTCACCGCAGCCCCCGCCTCGCGAACGTCATAGCCATAGCGTTCGAGGGCAAGGAGGAAGCCGCCATCGGTCCAGTTCGGGTCGATGAGACCCTTCGTTGGCCGGGCGACGGCGAGTCGGTGCCGGGCGAGGAGACCCCAGTCGAACAATTCGCCCGGATCCTGGCGCCGCGCCGGGGCGATATCGGAATGGCCAACGACATTGGCCCTGGCGATATCGTGCCGCTTGACGATTCCCGACACCAGGGGAAGCAGGGATTCCATCTGCTGGGGGGTGAACGGGCGATAGCCGAATTCGTGGCCCGGATTGACGATCTCGATCCCGATGCTCGAAGCGTTCAGCTGGTGAAGGCCGCGCCAGTAGGACCGGCCTGCATGCCAGGCCCTCTTCTCCTCCGGGACCATCCGAAGGACATTGCCATCCTCCGCGACCAGATAGTGGCAGGACACTTTCGCCTCGGGATCGCGAAGCCTTTCGATCGCGGCCTCGCCCGATTCCATTCCGGTATAATGGAGGACGAGGATCGAGACGTGCTGGTCGCGCTCGTCGAAATTGGGCGAGAGGCAGTCGATGATCCGGTCCACCCCCCCTTAGCGCTCGAAATCGGCCCTTTCGTCAAGTCGCCAGGCTACGCTTTCCCCTGTTCAGGCCACTCTTGCCCGAAGCGAAGGCGCCGTCGTCCTGTCCGCGACCAGATAGAGGCCGCGATAGTCCGGGTCGGAAGCGAAGTGGCTGGTCTGGCCGAGGACGGTTTCGCCGGCGCCCAGCATCAAGGTTCCGTCGGCGGCCAACGCCTGGGCGAGCCGGCCGAAGACCAGCTTTCGCATCTCCGGCGAAAAATAGAGAAGCACGTTGCGGCACAGGATGATGTCGAAACGGCCCGGCGGCGGCGGCGCCAGGAGAAGATTGCGCACTTCGAATCGGATCATGTTGCGAAGGCGGTCCGAAACTTTCCAGCTCCCGTCCGATTCCTCGAACCAGCGCATCATCTGGACGACCGGAAGGCCGCGCTGGACCTCGAACTGGCTGTAGGAACCGGCCCTCGCTCGCTCGATGGCGGAACGGGACAGGTCGGTGCCGACGATGTCGATCTTCCAGCCTCTCCAGCGCGCTTCCTCCTCGGCGAAGCTCATCGCCAGCGAATAGGCTTCCTGCCCGGTCGAGCAGCCCGCGCACCAGATCGACAGCCGGCGTTCGCCCGATCGCTGTTCCTGGAGCCGTTTCAGCGGGCCGCCGTTCAGGAGGTCGAAGGGAAGCCGGTCGCGGAAGAAATAGGTTTCATTGTTGAGGAGGGCCTCGATCACCTTGTCGACGAGCGCCGGAACCTGGCCCGAGACCAGCCTCGAGACGAGCTCGTCCATCGACCGGAAGCCCTGTTCGCGAAGGATGGTCCCAAGTGCGGTATCGATCCGCCAGCGCCGGCTCAGGCTCAGCTGCTGGCCGGTCCGGGTCTCAAGCAGGCTTGCAAGGATGCGCTGCGAGGCGCCGCTCATCTCCACGGTCAAACTCCTGCCCTCACGGCCACTCGCCTGGCCAGGTCCGATGGCGGTAGAATGGCCGAAGCGAGGCCCGCCAGGGCGACGGCTTTCGGCATCCCCCAGACGGCCGACGTCGCCTTGTCCTGGGCAAGGATCGATCCGCCGCGGTCGGTAAGAGCCTGGCTCCCGCAAAGGCCGTCTTTGCCCATCCCGCTGAGGATGATCCCGAGACCTTCGGACCCATAGGCAAGGGCGACGGAGGACAGCATCGGATCGACCGAGGGAAGACATCCCGACGGCGCCGGATGGCGATCAAGCCGGACCGAGACTTCGGCCCCGGTCCGGGAAACGCACAGATGGGCATCGCCCGGAGCGACGTGGATGACGTCGGGCCGAAGCCTTGATCCCTCCTCGGCCACCCGTGCGAGCCGGCCCGAGGCCGCCTCGAGCTGGCGGGCAAAGCTTGGCATGAACACCGCCGGAAGATGCTGGGTGACGAGGATCGGTGCACCGATCCCGGCCGGAAGTGCGCGAAGGAAAGCCGTAAGGGCGCAAAGGCCCCCGGTCGAGGAGCCCAGGGCGACGCAGCCGAGCGGCCCGGTCGCCATCGGCTGGAGCCGCACCGGATCGGCCAGCTGGTCCGAACCGTCGCTTTCCGGATCGCGCGCCGCCCGCCCGATCTTCCTCAATCGTTCAGCGAGAATGGCGGAAAATCGTCCCCCAAAGACACTCGATCCGGGCTTTGGAAGGGCGTCCGCTGCACCGAGTGAAAGCGCCCTCACGGACGTTTCCGCGCCCTCTTCGGCCATCGAGGAGACGATCAAGACGCGCGCTCCGGCACCGACCCGGAGGATTTCCGGGAGCGCATCGATCCCGCTTCCACCCGGCATTTCGACGTCGAGAAGGACGATGTCGACCCGGACGGTTTTCAGGGCGTCGATTGCCTCGATGGCGCTTGCCGCAACGGCGACGAGCTCGAAATCCGGACTTGCGCCCACCATTCGCGAAAGGACCGCCCGGGCGACTGACGAATCATCGACGATCATCAGCCGGATGGGTGGAAGGGATGGAACGGGGTCGGTCCGCATTTCGACGGGCCGCGGGGCAGCGGCGGCCAGAGCGTTCACGCCGCCCCGACGATCTGAAGCTTGCTGTGAATCGTCTCTCGGTCGAAGGGCTTCATGACATATTCGTCGGCCCCGGCGGCGATTGCTGCGCGGATATGGGCGACGTCATTTTCCGTCGTGCAGAAAACGACCTTGGGCTGGGCCGGATGTTCGGACTGGCGAAGGGCCCGAAGAAATTCCATTCCGCTCATGACCGGCATGTTCCAGTCGAGAAGAACGACGTCCGGCATCCGTTCGCCGCAGCGATCGAGCGCCTCGCGGCCGTCTTCCGCTTCCTCGACCGTGAAATCGAGCGTTTCCAGGATGTGGCGGGCCACCTTCCGGATCACCTTGCTGTCGTCGACGACGAGACAAACCTTCATTTCCATCGATCTCCACCAGTCGCGTTTCCGGGAGACTTACCCCGCAGAAGTAAGCACGGCCTTAAAGCCGCAATGTCCCCGTCAGGCCGCCATCGAGGCCGGCGAAGCGATGAGAAGGTGCGGATTGACGAGAAGGAGCAGATCGGGGCCGGCTTCCACCATCCCGATCGCCACCCGGTCCCAGCCCAGCCCGATCGGCGCTGCGATCCGGGCCGGCGCCGAGCCGGTTTCGACGACATCCTCCACCTCCTCCACCAGAAGGGCGTAGGTATGCCCTTCCGA
>CAYOJN010000211.1:0-3572 GCA_964404245.1 uncultured Sphingosinicella sp.
CATCGAAATGGTCCAGGGCTGCGGGTTCGCCCCTGCGCGGCTCACGGTCGAAGTCACCGAAAGCGTGCTGATCGAGGATCTTGGAGCCGCCGCCGACCTTCTCGCCCGGCTTAGAAGCGCCGGGTTCCGGGTCGCCATAGACGATTTCGGAACCGGCTATTCCAGCCTTGCCTATCTGAAGGCGTTGCCGCTCGACTATCTGAAGATCGACAAGAGGCTGAGCGAGGACATTACGGGGTCCACCCGTGACCGGATCGTCGTTCGCGGAGTCATCGACATGGCCCGATCGCTCGGGATCGACGTTGTCGCGGAAGGGGTGGAAAGGCCGGACCAGCTCGTCCTTCTCGCCCAGGAAGGGTGCACGCTCTACCAGGGCTTCCTTTGCGCACCGCCACTGACCAGCGAAGCCTTGCTGGAGCTGGTCGAAGGGCCGCCGAGCGCCGCCCCCGGCGGCTGAACCTTGCCCTCAGCGCTTCAGCGTTCGACGCCTGCAAGGCGAACCGGAGCCGGAAGCGCCGATGAAGGGCCGGGGAGCAGCCTCACCTTGCGGTTGGCGAAGTCGATCGAAACCTTCTGGAACAGTCGAAGCGCATCCATCCCGAGGAGGATGGCCGGCCGGTCCTTGAGGCCGAGATAGTCGAACAGCTGGAAGTCGGCGAAGGCGATCGGCATGTCGTTGATATGGAGCCCGCCGAGGCGCAGCCGGCGGGTAATGGCATATTCCGCGGCGACCCGGTCGCCGGTGACCCCGATCAGGTCCATGACCCCGATCCGGCCAAGCCGCCCGCGTGCCTCGAGCCGGCGGCGAAGGGCCATGTTGCCGACGGTGACCTGCGATCCGGTGTCGATGATCACCCGGACCCTCTGGCTGTCGACATGGGCGTCGGTGAGCACCATCCGGCCGAGCCTGGTCCGGCCGGTCACGACGATCGTCCCCTGCGGCCAGCTCCGGTCTTCCAGGTGGGAGTGGGACAAAGTGAGCTCCTGCCGCTCGAAGTCGAAAACGACCCGCTGCGAGCGAAGGCTGTCCACTCCGAGCATGCCCATCGCGCCCATATTGTGCCGTTCGAGCGCGGGCGCCTGGATGTCGGTGAGGGTCCGGCGGCCCACGGTCATCGACTCGATCTGGACGCTCGGGACCCGGCGGATGTTCGCCACCGTCGCAAGGGTGACGTCTCCGCTGGAGGGAAGGTTCAGGCTCTCGGCAAGCTCGCTTGAGACGATGGTGCGTTCGGCCCCGGTATCGACGATGAAGGGAAAGGGCCCGAAGCCGTCAATATCGACCGAGACCGTCATTCGATTGGTCTGGTCGGTGAGGTAGGTCAGGATTTCGCTGTCGGAATCCGGGTCTTCCTGGGCCGGCTGCCCATTGCCCTGCGGGTCCTGGAGCGAGGCGGCTTCGGATGTCTGTGCTTCGCCGGCACCGCCCGCCAGGGCAGCCAGCGCAGCAAGGATCGGCAAAAATCTCATCCCGGTCGTCCCACAGGGTCGGTTCGATCGATACCCCCATCGAGGAAGGGCGTTTTCGCTGTCACGCCTTCTTCGATCGGCCTGTCTCTCTTTTCGACAGACCGGCTTCTACCATTGTCCGGGGCACCGGGCGAGGGCGAAACGCGTTCAGCCGATGATCTTCGCAAGACCCTTGGAAAGCTGAAGGGCTCCGTTGAGTCGTGCGGCGGGATCGTCCCAGCCGCGCATGATCACAAGCTTGTTGTCCGGTCGAAGCCGGGCCGTTCCCTTGAGCCGTTCCACGTAGGCAAGAAGGCCCGGCAGATCGGGGAAGCTGTCGCCATGGAAATGGACAAGCGCGCCTTTCGGGCCGGCATCGAGCCTGGCGACATTGGCCTTCCGGCAATTGAGCTTGATCTCGATCACCTTGAGCAGGTTTTCGGTTTCTGTCGGAAGCTTTCCGAACCGGTCGATCAGCTCGGCGGCGAAGGAGTCGATCTCGTCGCGGCCGTCGAACTCGTTCATCCGGCGATAGAGGCCCATCCTCAGGTCGAGGTCCGGTACATAATGGTCCGGAATCAGGATCGGCGCGTCGACGGTGATCTGGGGGGAGAAGGAGTCGCTCCTTGTTTCGGTTCCCCCCGACTTGGCTTCCAGGATCGCCTCTTCAAGCATCGACTGGTAGAGTTCGAAACCGACTTCCTTGATATGCCCCGATTGTTCGTCGCCGAGCAGGTTGCCGGCGCCCCTGATGTCGAGATCATGGGTCGCGAGCTCGAAACCGGCGCCCAGATTCTCGAGTCCGGCGAGGACCTTGAGGCGCTTGTCGGCAGTCTCGGTGATCAGCCGGTCGGCCGGAGTCGTGAAATAGGCATAGGCCCGGGTCTTGGCGCGGCCGACCCGGCCTCGAAGCTGGTAAAGCTGGGCCAGGCCGAACCGGTCGGCCCGATGGACGATCAGCGTATTCGCGCTTGGTATGTCGAGACCGCTTTCGATGATGGTCGTCGACAGGAGCACTTCATATTTGCGGTCGTAAAAGGCCGACATCCGCTCTTCGACATCGGTCGCAGACATCTGACCATGGGCAACGACATAGCGGACCTCCGGAACCTCTTCGCGAAGGAACTGCTCGATGTCCGGAAGGTCGGCGATCCGGGGGACGACGAAGAAGCTCTGGCCGCCCCGATAATGTTCGCGAAGAAGCGCCTCGCGAAGGACGACCGGATCCCAGGGCATGATATAGGTTCGAACCGCAAGCCGGTCGACCGGCGGGGTCTGGATCACCGACAGTTCGCGAAGGCCCGACATCGCCATCTGGAGAGTTCTCGGGATCGGGGTCGCAGTCAGGGTCAGGACGTGGACGTCGGCCCTGAGCGCCTTCAGCCTTTCCTTGTGGGTGACTCCGAACCGCTGCTCCTCGTCGACGATGACCAGTCCGAGATTGCGGAATTCCACGCTCTTGGCGAGGATTGCGTGAGTGCCGATGACGATATCGATCCGGCCTGACTTCACGCCTTCCCTGGTCTCCTTCGATTCGCGGGCCGGAACCAGGCGCGACAGTCGCCCGATGTGGATCGGAAAGCCCTTGAAACGTTCGGTGAAGTTCTGGAAATGCTGCCTTGCGAGCAGGGTGGTCGGAGCGATCAGAGCCACCTGGAGACCGGCCATGGCAGCGACGAAGGCGGCCCTCAGCGCCACTTCGGTCTTTCCGAAGCCGACGTCGCCGCAGACCAGGCGGTCCATCGGCTTGCCCTGGCCGAGATCGGCAATGACATCGGCGATCGCCCGGTCCTGGTCCTCGGTTTCCTCGAACGGGAAACGGTCGGCAAAGGCGGCGTAGCCGGTATCGGGCTCGGCAACCGCACCGGGCCTGAGCGCACGCTCTGCAGCAGTCTTGATGAGCTCTCCGGCAATCTCCCGGATTCGCTCCTTCATCCGCGACTTGCGGCGCTGCCAGGCTTCGCCGCCGAGCCGGTCGAGAGTGACCCCCTCGGTTTCGCTTCCGTACCGGGAGAGGATGTCGATATTCTCGACCGGGACGTAGAGCTTGTCGCCGCCGGCATATTCCAGGGCGACGCAGTCGTGCGGCGCCTTCTGCACCGGAATCTGGGTCAGGCCGTCAT
>CAYOJN010000212.1:0-3563 GCA_964404245.1 uncultured Sphingosinicella sp.
GTTCCGGCGCCGTTCACCACCTCGTCCATCCCGGCCCTCACCGCGGCGAGATGCTCGGGATCGAAGGGCAGGGGCTCGGGCTTCGGCCCCTCGCCGGCGATCAGCCGCGGCCGGACCTTCCTTCCGGAAGCCAGGCAGGCGGACATGGTCGCCAGCTGAAGCGTGTTGAGGATCAGATAGCCCTGGCCGATCGACGCATTGAGAGTGTCGGAATCGGTCCAGTCCGGGCGCATGAACAGGCGCGGATTCTCCTCGTAGCGCCTCTTCTTCCAGGCGCTGTCGGGGACCGTGCCATAGCTTTGGGAGACGACCGGAAGATCGAATTTCTCGCCAAGGCCCAGGATCCGCGCCACCGGGGCGATCTTGTCATAGCCGATCCGGCGGCCCATCGCGTAGAAATAGGTGTTGCAGCTTCGGGCGATGGCGGTGTGCATGTTCATTCCGCCATGGCGCCCGAGGCAGCGGAAGAAGCGGTTGCCAAGCTGGTAGCCGCCCGGGCAGTTCACCCGTTCCTCAGGATCGATTCCGGCTTCCTGGAGCGCCAAAGCGACCATCGGCTTGATCGTCGAACCGGGCGGATAGAGCGCGTTCAGGACCTTGTTGAGCAAGGGCTTGCGCTCGTCCTTCGAGAACATTTCCCATTCGCTATGGGCGATGCCGTCGGCGAAGCTGTTGGGATCGTAAGCGGGCATCGAGGCCAAAGTGAGAATGTCGCCGGACTGACAGTCCATGACGACGCAGCCGCCCGATTCCTCGCCCATCCTCCGGGCCGCATAGCTTTGAAGGCCGGCATCGATCGTCGTTCGAAGCGGCGGTCCGCTGACATCGGGGACGGTCCGAAGCTCGCGGACCAGCCGTCCGCGCGCGGTGACTTCCACCCGGGCAGCGCCCGGGCGGCCCCGAAGCCGATCCTCCATGACCTGCTCGAGGCCCTCCTTGCCGATCTTGAACCCCGGAGTGATCAGGAGCGGATTCTTGTCCTCCGCTTCATATTCCTCGCGATTGGGGGTTCCGACATAGCCGATCAGGTGGCCGACGGCGGCGCCTTCCGGATAGTAGCGGGCGAAGGCGCGAAGCGGGGACACGCCCGGAAGCTCGGGCAACCTGACCGTGACCGCGGCATATTTTTCGAAGGAAAGATGTTCGGCCACCGGCACCGGCTGGAAGCCCGCAGCGGCCTCGAGGTCGGCCCGGATCCGCTCGACATCCTCTTCGTCGAGCTCGAGGATCCGGGTCAGTTCGGTGATGACCCGGACCGGATCCTCGAGCTGGTCGGGGATCAGGTCGACCCGGTAGTCGCTTCGATTGACCGCCATCGGCTGGCCGTGGCGATCGACGATCCAGCCGCGCCTGGGCGGGATCAGCCGCATCTGGATCCGGTTGCTGTCGGCAAGGTCGCTATAGCGCTCGTTCTGGGCGATCGCGATATAGCCCATCCGGCCGGCAAGGACCGCGGCAAGGCCGACCTGGCCGGCACCGATGACGAAGGCCCGCCTCGAGAAGGTATAGGCCTGGCTGCTTTCGGTAACCGGGGGAGCGCCGCGCCGTCTCATCGCTCCAGCCGCCAGCGGTCGAGCGCAAGGACCATCCGCGCAACCAGTGGATAGAGGAGGATTCCAAGCGCGATCGGCGGACCGACCAGGCTGATTCGAATTTCGCTGCCCATCAGAAGGGCGATGTACCAGGCGCCAACTGACTGGAAGATGATCGCCGCCGCGGCAAGCAGCCAGTCCATCACATAGTCACGAAAGCCAAGCCTTGAATCGACCACCTCGATGGCAAGGAAGATGGCCGTCCACAAAAGCATCGACTGGCCGATCGGATCGCCCGAGACGATATCGCTGAGGAGGCCGAGGCCGAGCGCCGCCTGGGCCCGCCAGATTTCCGGCCTGAGCAGGCGCCAGGTGAGGAGTACCAGGAAGCCGAGGTCCGGGACCAAAGGCGCCTTGGCGACGACCGGGAGTAGCGACAGGAAGATCGCGGCGATCGTCGACACGAGCGGGACCCAGCGCCGGCGCATCTCCCGGATCGCGAGATCGGTGCTGGAACCGGCAATGAAGCTCATCGTCGGGCGCCCTCGGGCCGCGGGTTCGGGGCGGGACGAGCGGTTGGAAGGGGCGGAGCCGCCTGCGGCTGCTGGAGCGCGGGCTGGTAATTGGGGTCGCTCTGCCTTGGCTGGGGAGTCAGGACCGAAGGCGTTGCGGCAATGTCGGGCGGGACCTGGGTGACCGGCGGAACGACCGGCTGCGGCCCTGCGCTGTCCAGAGCTGCGCCTGCGGCCGGCATATAGGCGCGCTGGACGATCGCGAAATCCAGCCGCGCCGGATCGGCAACGGGTGTCGCAAGCGTGGTGTCGCCGTCGATCCGGGTCACCCGGGCGACCGGGATGTTGGGCGGAAAGAGGCCGCCAATGCCGGAGGTGACGAGGATGTCGCCGAGGCGGAACGGATTTTCGCCGACCTCGAGGGTTCGAAGCTCGACCGTTCCGTCGCCGCGCCCGACCGCAATGGCCGGAGTCCCGTCGCGGATGAGCCGGACCGGCACATTGCTCCGGCCATCGGTGATGAGGAGGATCCTCGAGGCCCAGCGACCGGTTTCGACCACCCGGCCGACCAGGCCGTCGACCGACCGGACCGGAAGGCCGATCTCGACTCCGGAGGCGCTTCCAGCCGACAGGGTGCCATAGCGGCGGGGCGACTGGAAGCTGGAGCTGACGATCCGCCCCAGGGTCACTTCATCGTCCATTTCCCCGGCAAGCCGGAGAAGCCGCCTCAGCCGCGCATTTTCCGCTTCCGCCGCCTTCGAACGGATCAGTGCCCGCTCGGTCGCTTCCAGCCGGGCCCGGAGCTCTTCATTCTGGGAGCCGGCCTGGACATAGGCCGAAACATCCTCGTTGATGTCGCCGAAGAAGCGGACGACTCCCCGGCCTGCGGAACTGATCGGCGCAGTCAGGTCGAGCGCCGTTCCCTTGATCGCGTTGAACCCGCGCTTGTCGAAAATGGCGATGGCGAGAAGAAGGACGGCGAAGACCATTCCGACGATGGCGAGGACATAGCCGATGAACAGGCCATATTGCGCCTTTCGGGAGAAACCCGGGCGCTGGTTCGGGCGCGGCGGCATCAGCCGGCGCCCCCGAAGCCATCTGCCGAATCTTCAGCCACGCTCGCAACCATCGAAACCCGTGGGCTTTCGTGGATCTGAAGTTCGCTCCGGGCGTGATCCAGGGAACAGGCGAACTTCAACTCCTTCACATCAGGCCGTCTGCAATACCCCGCGGAACACTTCTTCCTCCATCGCCCGGCCGGTGCCCAGGGCGACGCAGGTGAGCGGATCGTCGGCAACGGTGACTGGAAGACCGGTTTCATCGCGAAGAACCTCGTCCAGGCCCTTGAGGAGGGCGCCGCCGCCGGTGAGAACGATTCCCTGGTCGACGATATCCGCGGCCAGTTCCGGAGCCGTATTTTCCAGAGCGATCCGAACGCCTTCGACGATCGTTCCGACCGGTTCCGAAAGCGCTTCGGCAATCTGGCGCTGGTTGATCATGATCTCCTTGGGAACGCCGA
>CAYOJN010000213.1:0-3562 GCA_964404245.1 uncultured Sphingosinicella sp.
CGGAGGACATCTGGTCCTGCGGGAGCGCCTCGTTGAGCTCGTCATAGGTGATGACGCCGCGCTTTCGGGCGCGGGCAATGAGTTTCTTGATCGACGCTTCGTTGAGATCGATGAGGGGCGCGTCGCCCGCTTCGCTTTTCTCTTCGGTTTCCGCGCTGTTCGTCTTGGCCATCCCTACGCCTTATTCCTAATCGCCAGGCTTTAGTCCGCTTCGCTCTCGATCAATGTCGCAAGCTGGCGGTCCGCCTCGTCCTTCGCCTCCCTGAGCCGCTGCTGCTCGTGAAAGGCCGCTTCGTCACCCTGTTCCTTCAGCCGCATCGTTGCCGCTTCCAAAGCCGCTTCCATGCCCGGGCGAGCGGCCAGCGTCTCGATCACCAACGCAAGGTCGCGGCAGGCGCGCACCTCGTCGGAATCTCGTCGCGTGAAGGAAAAGGCAAGTCCTCGCTTGAGGCTAAGCTCCTCCATCAGAGCAGCCGCCCCCTCGTCGGCCAATATGGTATTGAGCAGCGACTGATCAAGTTCGGCGTTGGTCATTGCTGCTTCGATCATCAGGTCGCGAAGCCGAAGCGCCTTGCGTCCGGAAAGCGGAAGCGCCGCAATGGCTTCGGCGTGGCTGCCGATCAGCGCCGGAAAGCGGGCCAGTCCCTGAAGGACGGCATGACCCAGCTGGGGATCAAGTCCGCCGCGTCCGATCGCCTTGGCCTGTTCGGATGTCGGGCGGGAAAGCGGAGCGAAACGGCGGCCAGAGGCGCCTCGAGACGAGCCGGGAAATGGGCCGGAAAACGGGCCGGAAGATGAGCCGGGGCTCCAGGGCCGCCGGCTCGGCGCAGGATTGAGCGCATGGAGGCGGTTCAGGAACTCCGTTCGATAGGCGTCCCGAACATCCTGGTCCGCGATCACCGAGACATGGTCGATCAGCCGCCGGCGAAGGCCGGCTTTCTCCTCCGGAGTCCGAAGCGGGCCCGATTCGATCTCGTGCCGCCACAATCGGTCCACCAGCGGCTCGGGATCCTCCAGCAGGTCCTCGAAGGCCGATCGCCCGCCCGCTCGGACCAAATCGTCCGGATCCTTGCCGGGCGGAAGGCGGACGAAGCCCAGCGAACGGCCCGGGCCGACATGGGGAAGGGCTCGAAGCGCCGCCCGGATCGCCGCCTTCTGGCCCGCCGAGTCGCCGTCGAAGCAGAGGAGGGGGGTCGGCGCGAGTTTCCACAGCAGCGCGAGCTGGGTGTCGGTCAGCGCGGTGCCGAGCGGTGCGACGACATCCTCGATTCCGGCCTGATCGAGAGCGATGGCATCCATCTGCCCTTCGACGACCAGGACCCGCTTGGTTCGACGACTGGCGGGTCCGGCCAGGTCGAGGTTGAACAGGGTTCGGCCCTTGTCGAACAGGGGCGTGTCGGGAGAATTCAGATATTTGGGTTCGCCGGGCCCGATTATCCGGGCGCTGAAGGCGATCACTCGGCCGCGCGCATCGCGGATCGGGAAGGTCAGCCGGCCCCGGAAGCGGTCATAAGGCGGCCTGGACCGGCCGTCTTCCTCTTCCGGCTGGATCAGCAGACCGGCTTCCACCAGTTGCTCGTCGCCGAACCGGTTCAGTGCGGATTTCAGGCGGCCGCGAGTGTCGGGAGCGAAGCCGAAACCGAATTTGAGTCGTGCCTGCGCCTCCATTCCGCGCTGACTCAAATAGTCGCGGGCGCCCTGGCCTTCGATTGAGTCGAGCTGCTCGGCGAACCAGTTCTGGGCCGCCTCCATCACTTCGAAAAGGCCGGTCGCCCGCTCGGCACGCGCCTGTGAGCGCGGATCGGGCGCAGGCACTTCCATTCCGGCGGCATCGGCGAGTTCCTTCACCGAATCCATGAATCCGAGGCCGCGAGCGTCGGTCAGCCAGCGTATCGCATCGCCATGCGCCTGGCAGCCGAAGCAATGATAGAATCCCTTCTCGTCATTGACGTAGAAACTGGGCGTCTTTTCCTGATGGAAGGGGCAGCAGGCCTTATGTTCATTGCCCGCTTTCTGAAGCTTGAGAGTCCGCCCGATCAGCGAGGACAGGGACGTTCGCGCCCGAAGTTCGTCGAGAAAGGCAGGGGAGAGCGTCAAGTCACCGTCTCCCGGTCCCAGTCAGCGAATTTCCGGCCTCGCCAGACGGGCTTGTCCCAACTGGAGAGCCCAGGTCGCCAGCTTTCCTCGAGCTTTGAACAGATGGAGGGTTTGCGGCCCGGGGCACGCTCAAACCCTCGCTTCACCCAAGCTTCGCCTTCACCATCTGGCTGGCCTTGCTCATGTCGAGCTGGCCGGCATGACGCTCCTTCATCAGGGCCATCACCCGGCCCATGTCCTTCACGCTCGTCGCTTCGGTCTCGGCGACCAGGGCGTCGATCGCTGCGGCGATCTCCTCGTCGCTCATCTGTTTTGGAAGGAAGGTCTCGATCACCGCCACTTCCGCTGCCTCGGCCTCGGCCAGCTCGGGACGATTGCCCTTCTGGTACATGTCGATCGATTCCCGGCGCTGCTTGATCATCTTCTGGAGCACCTCGGTGACCATGGCATCGTCGTCCGGGGCATTCGGGCTTCCCCGAAGCTCGATATCCCGATTCTTGATCGCCGACTGGATGAGCCGGATCGTCCCCGTTCGAGACTTGTCGCCACCCTTCATGGCGCCGACCAGCGCCTGCTTGATATCATCGCGAATCATTGAAACTCTCGCATTTCTGCTGGAAGCGCCCAGTCTAGGATCAACCGGGCCGGCCTTCAACGCCGCCCTGATGCCGGTTCCGGCCCCGCTTGTGCGCCGTTCCGGCGATTCACGGATTGACGCTGCTCATCCTGCGCTCTAGCGACCGAGCCTTAGCGACATCGCCGAAAATTGTTCGAAGGAGTGCGCCCAGGTGGCCGATCCAAAGCATAGGCCTGCGCCCGAAGGGGCAACGGGCATATTGGTTCTGGCCGATGGCAGCCTGATCTGGGGAAAGGGGTTCGGAATCGAAGGCGAGGCAGTCGGCGAAATCTGCTTCAACACGGCGATGACCGGCTACCAGGAGATCATGACCGATCCTTCCTATGCCCGTCAGATCGTCAATTTCACTTTCCCCCATATCGGCAATGTCGGTGCCAATTACGAAGACCTGGAGGCGGACAATCCCTGGGCCCTGGGTTGCGTCGTCCGCGAGGACGTGACCGCCCCCAGCAATTTCCGGGCTGTCCAGAGCTTCACCGACTGGATGACCGCCAATGGCCGGATCGGTCTTTCGGGAGTCGATACAAGGGCCCTCACCCGGCTCATTCGAGTCAAGGGCGCGCCCAACGGGGTCATCGCCCATAACCGCAACGGGCAGTTCGACATCGATTCACTGCTCGCGAGGGCCAGAGACTGGCCCGGTCTCGAGGGCATGGACCTGGCAAAGGAGGTTTCCTGCCGGCAAATGTATCGCTGGTCGGGCGGGCGCTGGTCGCTCGGCGCCGGTTATGCCGAACGCGAGCATGACGGTTCGCTGCCCCACGTCGTGGCCATCGATTACGGATCCAAGCGCAATATCTTTCGCAATCTGGCCGATGCCGGGGCCCG
>CAYOJN010000214.1:0-3540 GCA_964404245.1 uncultured Sphingosinicella sp.
GGTGAATAGACGGCGCCCCCTGCGCAGGGGCCCATGATCAGGCTGAGCTGAGGCACGACGCCGGAGGCGAGAACGTTGCGCTGGAACACTTCCGCATAGCCGGCCAGGCTTTCCACGCCTTCCTGAATCCGGGCGCCGCCGCTGTCGTTGAGGCCGATCACCGGGGCACCGACCTTCATCGCCATGTCCATCACCTTGCAAATCTTCTGCGCGTGGCGCTCCGACAGCGATCCTCCGAAAACGGTGAAATCCTGAGCGAAAACGTAGACGAGACGGCCATTGATGGTCCCGGATCCGGTGACGACTCCGTCGCCGGGGAACTTCTGGGTCTCCATTCCGAAATCGGAACAGCCATGTTCGACGAACATGTCATACTCCTCGAAGGAATCCGGATCGAGAAGCACGGTCAGCCGCTCGCGCGCCGTCAGGCGCCCCTTGGCATGCTGAGCCTCGATCCGCTTGATTCCGCCACCCAGGCGCGCCTGCTCACGCCGACGTTCGAGCTCTTCTATTGTCGTAGCCATGGCTGGGGTCCTTATTCCGGGGATGGCGGTGAGGCAACGCGCGCAGTTGCCGATCCCCCCGCCCAGCCCCTGAAAGGAACGGGGCCGGTGGCCGGCTGCCCCTTCAGCAGCCCCTGAACACCGCCGGCCTCTTCTCGGCGAAGGCGAGGACGGCGGCCTTGAAATCCGCTGACTCGCCGGCCCTTCGCTGGGCGACGCGTTCAGCACGAAGTGCGTCAGCCAGGCCCGATTTGCTGTCATCGCCGGCTAGTTGGCGGATCAGGGCGAGTGCAACGGTTGGACCCGCAGCAAGACGGGTGGCAAGGGCGATGGCCTCCGACTGGAGATCCTCGTCGGGAACCACTCTGCTGATCAGCCCCCAATCAGCGGCCTGCTGGGCCGAAACCCGATCACCGAGCATCATCATCTCAAGCGCGCGCGCGCGGCCCACGAGCCTGGGCAGAAGCCAGGTCGCACCGGCATCGGGAACAAGGCCGACATTGACGAAGGCCTGAAGAAAATAGGCCGACCGGCCAGCGATGACGATATCGGCTGCAAGTGCAATCGAACAGCCGGCACCGGCGGCGGGACCATTCACGGCCGCCACAACCGGGATTTCAAGCGCGAAGAGCCGCTCCACCAGCGGATTGAGATGAGTCTCCAGGAAATGGCCGGCATCGGACGGAAGGCCGCCGCCGGAGATCAGGTCGGCCCCGCTGGAAAAACCCCTGCCCTGTCCCGTGAGCAGAAGCGCCCTTGCACCCGAAGGCGCAAGCGTTTCCAGCGCCTCAAGCAGTTCTTCGACCATGACAAGGTCGAGCGCATTGAGGGACTGGGGGCGATTAAGCCGCAAGGAGGCGACTCCGGCGGGGCTATGTTCGAGCTCTATGGTCCTGAACGTCATCGCCGCAGGCTGTCACGTCACGGCGACGTCCGCAACTCGCTTTCTCCCAGGGAGCGGACGCGGCGGCACCGGATCACCGATCGCCTTCACCCTTCATTAGGCGGCGACGGCTCGGGCGGCGCATGGAGCCTGAGACGGCTTACTCGCCGGCTGTCACTCTCGATCACTTCAAGCCTCCAGCCGCTGGGATGCTCCAGAATCTCCCCCGCCTGCGGAATCCGGCCCGCCAGGATGAAGGCCAGCCCGCCGAGGGTCTCGACATCCTCCTCCACGACTCCGAGCCTCGCATCGATGGCGGAGGCAACTTCCTCCAGTTCGGCGCGGGCATCCGCTTCCCATCCGCCACCGTCGAGCGGAGTCAGCAGGCCCGGCATCTCCTCGTCATGCTCATCCTCGATCTGGCCAACAATTTCCTCCACCACGTCCTCGATTGTCAGCAGGCCTTCAGTACCGCCGAATTCGTCGACGACGACCGCCAGATGAACGCGCTCGGCGCGCATCCGGGCGAGCAGATCGAGCATCCCCATCGATTCCGGCACATAGAGTGGCGCACGAAGTAGCGACCGAATGTCCTCAGGGGGCTGGGCGGACGATTCCCGAAGACTGAAGAGGTCCTTGATGTGAATCATTCCGATGACGGTGTCGAGATCGTCTTCGTACACCGGAAGCCGGCTGTGACCGGCCTCGGCGAAGGTCTTGATCAAAGTCTCGAAAGCGATGGTGACCGGAACGGCAATGATGTCGGCGCGCGGAACGGCGATGTCGCTCGCCGTCTTTTCCCCGAAATGCAGGATGTTGCGAAGCATCTGCCTTTCAACATGAGAGAGATCGCCTACTCGAGGAATTTCCCCTTCGCGGCTTTCGATTGCTTCCTCGATCTCGTCCCGAAGGGTGGCCTCGCCGTCGTCCCCGAACAGAAAGGCTCTAAGGCCGCCCCAGACCGAACGGCCGTTTTCGCGATTGTCGCTACTGTCGTCTTCCATGGATTTCAGGTTTCAACCTCTGTCGACTGATAGGGATCGCCTATGCCCAGTGCGGCAAGCGCCTGACGCTCCACCGCCTCCATCGCCTCGGCCTCGTCATCCCCCGTTTCGTGGTCATACCCCAACAGGTGAAGGGCGCCGTGCACCAGGAGATGCGAGGCATGGGCCTCGATTTCGATACGCTTTTCGGCCGCCTCGGCCGAACAGATGCCATGAGCCAGGACGATGTCCCCGAGCATCGGTGAAGTCGCGATGTCCTGTGAGTCCGCCATCGGGAAGGAGAGGACATTCGTGGCCCTGTCCTTGCCGCGCCAGGCTGCATTCAGGGCCCTGACCTCTTCGTCGGAGGTGAATTTCACGGAAACTTCCGCTTCGCCGTCGGCGAGAAAGGCATGGCGGCTATGAGCAACGGCGGACCGGACCGATCGCGTCGCAAGGACGGCCCAGTCGGTGCGACTGTCCCATTCTTCGGATATGTCGGCCTCGACGAGCATCAGTCGGTCGTGCCTTCATAGGCCTCGACAATGCGCCCGACCAGCGGATGCCGAACGACATCGCCGGCTCCGAAGCGAACGACAGCGAGCTTTGGAATTCCTTCCAGCCTCGACACCGCATCGTGGAGGCCGGACCGGCCGGGTTCCGGAAGGTCGATCTGCTGAGGATCACCGCAGATCACCATTCGGCTTCGCATTCCGAACCGGGTCAGGAACATCTTCATCTGTGCGGGAGTCGTGTTCTGCGCTTCGTCGAGGATGATGAAGGCATCGTTGAGCGTGCGGCCGCGCATGAACGCGATCGGAGCGATCTCTATCTCCCCCGAAGCGATCCGCCGCTCGACCTGCTCGCTTGGGAGCATGTCGTAGAGAGCGTCGTAAAGCGGTCGAAGATAGGGGTCGACCTTCTCCTTCATGTCGCCGGGAAGAAAGCCTAGCCGCTCTCCCGCTTCGACTGCAGGCCTGGAAAGGATGAGCCTGTCGACGCTTCCACCGATCAGTTGCTGAACCGCCTGGGCAACCGCCAGATAGGTCTTGCCGGTACCCGCGGGACCGAGCGCAAAGATCATGTCATCGCGCGCAAGCGCCTCCATATAGACGGCCTGGGTCTTGGAGCGCGGGACGATCGTCTTCTTGCGGGTCCGGATCATCACCTT
>CAYOJN010000215.1:0-3517 GCA_964404245.1 uncultured Sphingosinicella sp.
TGATGGACCGGGCCAAGCAGATGACGATGATGGCCAATGACCGGGCCCATGTGCTTCGTGAGATGATCTATGTCTGCAGGGCAGGCGGAGTGATCTCGGTCCCTGGAGTCTATAGCGGTCTCGTCGACAAGTTCCCGATCGGAATGTCGATGCAGAAGGGGCTGACCTGGCGGATGGGCCAGACCCATGTCCGCCGCTGGACCGACGATCTCACCCGGAGGATCGAGGAAGGGCAGATCGATCCTTCCTTCGTCATCACCCACAATGCGCCCTTGTCCGAAGGCCCGGGCCTCTACCGGACGTTCCGAAACAAGCAGGACGGCTGCGTCAAGGTCGTTCTGAAGCCGTAATCCAAGGGAGACGAGAAGATGAATCCAGCCACCCTGTCGGGCGGGCCCGCCGATCGAAGCATGACTCCGGGCCTTCGCGCTGCCCGGATGATGGGCTGGGCAAGCTTCGGCCTTGCCGCCGCTTTCCTGCTCGCTCCGAGGCGGATCACCCAAAGCTTCGGCCTGGAAGGAAAGGAGGCCCTCGTCCGCGGTTTCGGGGCCCAGGAAGTCCTTGCCGGAATGGGCGCCCTGTCGACCGAACCGGCGCCGGCACTGTGGAGCCGGGCCGCTGGCGATCTCGTCCATATTGCGACCCTTGCGACCGGCCTTCGAAGCGAAGATCCCGATCAGCGCCGAAACGTCACTTTCGGCCTCGCGGCTCTGGGCGGCTTCCTTCTGGTCGACTCGCTGATCGCTGCCCGGCTCGGCTCGGAGCGAAGCCGAAGCCGAGGCGGGTCCGGCGATTATTCGGACCGAAGCGGCTTTCCCCAGGGGATTGAAAAGGCTCGCGGGTCAGCGGCCGAGACAACGCCCAGCGACTATCGGGCTACGGTGATCGACCTTGCCGAGGAAAGGGAACCGGCGCTGGCCTGATCCGCGAGCCCCGAACTGTTCCAGAATCTCGAACGCTGAGGTCGAGATTTCTCCTCTGAAATCGAATGCTGGTCGACCCCATATCGAAGTCAGCGAGGATGGGTTTCGAGGAGGATGAGAGATGACAACCGCTGTTGCCGAAACGCTTAATCAGGGTTCCGATACACTGCTTTCAAGAGCACCGCATCGGGTGGGTCAGGTGTCGCTCGTCGTCCGCGATCTCGACCTCGTCGCGGATTTCTACCGGTCGCGGCTGGGATTGCAGATTCTCGAGCGTGGCCGCGAACGGGCCCTTCTCGGGACCGATGGCTCGGTGCTCCTTGCCCTCGATCGGGATCCGGAGGCCCCTGTTCGCGGCCGCCGGGATGCAGGGCTTTTTCACACCGCTTTCCTGCTTCCGGACCGCGGCGCGCTCGGTGCCTGGCTGGCCTTTGCTATGGAGGAGGGCATTGCGCTGACCGGCGCTGCCGATCACCTGGTCAGCGAAGCCGTCTACCTCAACGACCCCGAGGGCAATGGGATCGAAATCTATGCCGATCGCCCGGACGACAGCTGGGCGAAGTCCGATGGCCTGATCGAGATGGCCAGCGATCCGCTCGACCTTGGCGGCCTGGTCAGGGCTTCGAGGCAGGACTGGTCCCGCTTTCCCGACGACGGCAGTATCGGCCATGTCCATCTTCAGGTTGGAGACCTTGAGAAGGCCGACGCCTTCTACCGTGACCAGCTCGGGTTCGACATCACCTGCTTCTATTCGGGCGCCAATTTTTACGGATCCGGCGGCTATCATCACCAGCTTGCCGGCAACATCTGGAACAGCCGGGGCGCGAGCGTCCGTCCCGATCGATCGACCGGGCTTTCCGAAGTCGAACTCCTCGTCGACGAGGCGATGCTTGAGGCAGTCCGCCGAAATGCCCGCAGCGACGAGCAGCGGCCGGCGCTTTCGGGCGAGCTTCGGCTTCGCGATCCCTGGGGAACATCGATCCGCCTTCGAACTGGCTGACGACACAAAGGAGGACTGACGATGTATGTTGATGGAGGATGGCCGGCCCCGCAGCCCACCCTCGTCGCCGCGAGCCCAGCGATGAGCCGACGGCAGGTGGCGGCGAAGAGGCAGGACGAACTGCTCGACCTGGCACTGGAGGAGACGTTTCCGGCAAGCGATCCAGTCAGCGTTGCAAGGATCAGCTGACTCGCCGGAGGGACATCCACTCAAGGATGGAAGCAAGGCAAAAAGAGAGCTTTCGCCGCTGAAGGATCAGGCGATTCCGAGCTGGCGCCGCCAGGTCGGATCGAGAAGGTCCTGCTCTTCTTCGTGGGCCTTGATATAGGAAGCGAAGAAGGGGCAGATCGGGATCACCTTCAATCCCTTCGAGCGCGCGTGCTGAAGGCCGGCCCGGATCAGGGCCTTGCCGATCCCCTTGCCTTCGTGCGCTGGCGGGACTTCGGTATGCGTGAACATGATCAGGCCCTTGGGCAGGGTATATTCCGCAACCGCAGGGCCGCCTTCGAGATCGATCTCGAACCGGCTTCGTTCGGGATTGTCGCGGACGGTCCAGTCGGGCCGGGACGCGCTTGCCTTGTTCATGGCTGCCGCTTCTACACCAGGAGTCGAAGCCCGAACATCCGTAATGGCAAGACAGGAATGAGAGGGACAAGGACATGGGAATGCTGGTCGACGGCCAATGGCATGACATCTGGTACGACACCAAGGCGAGCGGCGGTCGATTCGTCCGAAGCGACAGCCAGTTCAGGAACTGGATCACCGGCGACGGGTCCGCTGGCCCGAGCGGCGAAGGCGGTTTCGAAGCCGAGCCCGGCCGCTATCATCTCTATGTCAGCCTGGCCTGTCCCTGGGCCCACCGGGCCCTGATCGTTCGAGCCCTCAAGGGCCTCGAGGAGATGGTCCCGATTTCGGCTGTGCACTGGCTGATGGCGGACAATGGCTGGACCTTCGCCGAGGGTCCGGGAGTGATTCCCGATCCGATCCACCAGGCCCGCTTCCTCTACGAGGTCTATCAGGCGGCATCGTCCGACTATAGCGGGCGAGTGACGGTGCCCTTGCTGTGGGACAGGAAGCGGCAGACGATCGTCAACAATGAATCGGCCGAGATCCTGCGCATGCTGTCGAGCGCTTTCGACGGGCTCGGCGCAAGGGAAGGGGATTTCTATCCCGAGGCGCTTCGCCCGGAGATCGATGAAGTCAATGCGCGGGTCTATGAGGGCTTCAACAACGGCGTCTACAAGGCCGGCTTCGCGACCAGCCAGGCCGCCTATGAGGAGGCCGTGAACGGAGTCTTCGACACGCTCGACTGGCTCGAGACGCTCCTGTCACGCCGGCTCTGGCTTGCCGGTGACCGGTTCACCGAAGCCGATATCCGCCTGTTCACGAGCCTGGTTCGCTTCGACGAGGTCTATCACGGCCATTTCAAGTGCAACCGCCGCCGGATCATCGACTATCCGGGGCTGTGGGCCTTCACTCGAAGGGTCTACCAGATGCCCGGAATCAAGGGCACGGTGAACATGGAGCATATCAAGCGCCATTATTACGAAAGCCACCGCCAGATTAATCCGACCGGGATCGTGCCCGTCGGGCC
>CAYOJN010000216.1:0-3496 GCA_964404245.1 uncultured Sphingosinicella sp.
AATGGGGCGATGAAGGCAAGGGCAAGATCGTCGACTGGCTTGCAAGCCGGGCGGACGTCGTTGTTCGGTTCCAGGGCGGTCACAATGCCGGCCATACTCTCGTCGTCGGCGATCAGACCTACAAATTGTCGCTTCTTCCTTCAGGTATCGTTCGCGGTTCCCTGTCGGTGATCGGCAATGGCGTTGTTCTCGATCCCTGGGCCCTGAAGGCGGAGGCGGAACGGCTTACTGGACAGGGCATTTCGGTCACTCCCGAAACTCTCCAGATTGCCGATACCTGCCCACTGATCCTCCCTTTCCACCGCGACCTCGATGCGCTTCGCGAGGATGCGAGCGGCGCCGGCAAGATCGGGACGACAAGGCGCGGCATCGGCCCGGCCTATGAAGACAAGGTCGGTCGACGGGCGATCCGGGTGTGCGACCTTGCCCATCTCGGTGCGCTTGGCCCACTGCTCGACCGGTTGTGCGCTCATCATGACGCGCTCCGCGCCGGTTTCAACGAGCCGAAGATCGATCGTGGCCGGCTTGAAAATGATCTTGGCGAGATTGCCGACTTCGTTCTTCAATTCGCTGCACCGGTCTGGATGACCCTGAACGACGCCCGCCAGCGCGGTGACCGGATCCTGTTCGAAGGTGCCCAGGGCGTCCTCCTCGATGTCGACCATGGCACCTACCCCTTCGTTACCTCGTCAAACACAATCGCGGGAACGGCCGCCAGCGGGACCGGGCTTGGTCCGTCGGCGGCAGGCTTCGTTCTTGGAATCGTGAAGGCCTACACGACCAGGGTGGGCTCCGGCCCGTTCCCGACCGAGCTGGACGACGAAATCGGGCAGCGGCTTGGCGAACGCGGCCATGAATTCGGCACGGTGACCGGTCGCAAGCGGCGCTGCGGCTGGTTCGATGCGGTGCTGGTCCGCCAGTCAATGGCCGTTTCCGGAGTCACTGGGATCGCCCTGACCAAGCTCGACGTTCTCGATGGTCTCGAGGAAATCCGGATCTGCACCGGATATCGCCTCCGCGATGAACTGCTTGACCATCTTCCCGCCTTTTCGCTTGACCAGGCCGAGGTCGAGCCGGTCTACGAGACGATGAAAGGCTGGCAGGAATCCACCTACGGCGCCCGAAGCTGGGCTCAGCTTCCAGCCCAGGCGATCAAGTACATCCGGCGGATAGAGGAACTCATTGCGTGTCCGGTCGCTTTGGTTTCCACAAGCCCGCAGCGGGACGACACCATCCTGGTTCGCGATCCGTTCGCCGGCTGACCATCATTCAGCTTTGCAGAGAGACGATATGACCACCCGCGAAGCCACCGGATTGCTGCCCAGGCCGATTCCGGTCGACACGCTCGGCAATTATGGCCGGTCCCTCAGTGATCGCCTCGCCGTAGTCGCTTTTGGCGCAATCCAGTGGCCATGGCTTCTTCGAAGCCTTCATGGTGGCACGCTTGCTGCCAAGCACGCCCTGCTCGACCGTCTCGACCTGCCTTACGATGCCCTTCCCTATCTGGGCAGCTGGAAGGCGGACACGGGCCTCCTTACCCTGCTTGTCGACCACATTCTGGAACACAGGCCGAAACGGGTCGTCGAGTTCGGAACCGGAGCGTCCACCCTGATCCTGGCCCGAGCGCTTCAGAAAGCGGGCGGTGGTCAGCTCATCAGCTTTGACCAGCACAAGGACTTCGTCGATTCGACCCGGCGTTGGCTTTCCGACCATGGCCTGGCCGCCGACCTTCGGGCAGTGCCCCTTCGCCCGTCGCAGGACTGGCCGGGCCTGTGGTATGACCACGGACCGCTTCCGAAGCCGATCGACCTGATGCTGATCGATGGTCCGCCCTGGTCGATTCACCCATTCACCCGCGGTGCAGCGGACGCCCTGTTCGATCATGTCGCGCCTGGTGGAACGGTGATCCTCGACGACGCCGCACGGCCCGGAGAGCGTTTCGTCGCCCGTCGCTGGCGGCGCCTCCATCCCGATTTCCGCTTTTCGCTCAGCCATTGCGGAAGCAAGGGGACCTTGATCGGGACTCGTGCCGGCTGACGTTCAGGCGGAAGGCCGCTTCTCGAAACCCTGGCCGACCGGGCCGGACCAGCGGCTGACATGGACTTGCTCGACGGCGGCCGACGGAGGGCCACGCCAACAGCGATCGATCATGGCCTGGATCCGATCCTCGGCTCCGCAAAGGACCATTTCGACTGTTCCCTCGCGGCGATTGCGAACCCAGCCGGAAAGGCCCAGCGCCTGCGCCGTCTCGATGCTCCAGGCGCGGTAGAAGACTCCCTGGACCCGGCCCTCGATCAGAAGATGCCTCGTCACCGCCGCCATCGCCTCAGCCACACTGGCCCCGATGAAGCAGTTTATGATCGGCCAGGACCAGTGCAATCATCGCTTCCACGACCGGCGCAGCGCGAAGCCCGACGCAGGGATCATGTCTGCCCCTGGTGCTGATCTCCGTCGACCGGCCTTCATCGTCGATCGTCGGCAGCGCCTTTGCGATCGATGAGGTCGGCTTGAAGGCCGCCTTGAGGTGGATCGGCTGGCCGGTCGAGATCCCGCCGATAATTCCGCCGGCCTGGTTGGACTCGAAGACCGGGCCTTCAGGGCCTGCTCTCATGGCATCGGCATTGTCTTCGCCGCTCAACCTCGCGGCGGCGAAGCCGGCGCCGATCTCCACGCCCTTGACGGCGTTGATCGACATGATCGCCGCGGCGAGATCGGCATCCAGCTTGGCGTAGACCGGTGCGCCCCAGCCGGCCGGTATTCCGCTCGCCACACCCTCGACGATGGCGCCCAGCGAATTTCCCTGGTCCCGCGCTTGCGCGATCAAATCGGGCCAGTCCGCTTCCTTGCCTGACCCGCCAATCTCGACCACTCGCGCTTCAAGGCTGACTTCCGGGACGACGAGCCGGGCGATTGCGCCCGCAGCCACTCTGGAGGCCGTCTCGCGCGCCGAGGCCCGCCCGCCACCGCGCCAGTCGCGATGGCCATATTTGGCCTGATAGGAATAATCGGCGTGACCGGGCCGGAAGGCGGTGGGCGAATAGTCGCCGGAGCGTGAGTCCACATTCTCGATCAGGAGGCTGATCGGTGTCCCGGTCGTCCGGCCCTCGAAAGTCCCGGAAAGGATCCGAACCCGGTCCGGCTCGCTTCTGGGGCTGGTGAGGTCGCTCTGCCCTGGCCGGCGCCGGTCGAGCCACTGCTGGATATCCTCATCCCCAAGAGCGATTCCGGGGGGGCAGCCGTCGATAACCGCACCGATCGCCGGACCGTGGCTTTCGCCCCAGCTGGTGAAGCGCAGGAGTCGGCCAAAACTGTTGATGCTCATGGCTGACCGGGCGGCTGGACGCCTGCGCCATTCACTCTGGCGCAGCTCACCGGCCCTGCCTCCGCGCCTGCCCGGATCGCCGAAAGCCGTTCACGCCAAGGCGATGTCGGGCGCATCCTCGGCCTTCATGCCGATGACATTATAGCCCCCGTCGACATGGTGGATCTCGCCGGT
>CAYOJN010000217.1:0-3460 GCA_964404245.1 uncultured Sphingosinicella sp.
TGACGCTTGTTCCGGAACGATTTTCCCGGATGCGTCAGGCGCTTGCCCGGCACGGCGTGGAATCGGTCGATGGCGTCACACTCGACATCGGCGTCTCCTCGATGCAGATCGACCAGGCAGAGAGAGGCTTTTCCTTCCAGGATGATGGCCCGCTCGACATGCGAATGAGCCGCGAAGGTCGAAGCGCCGCCGATTTCCTCAACCAGGCTGACGAAGCCGAAATCGCCGACATCCTTTTTCATTATGGCGAGGAGCGGCAATCCCGGCGGATCGCCCGGGCGATCGTCGCCTCGCGCCCGATCGAGCGGACCGGCCAGCTTGCGGACCTGGTCCGCAAGGCGGTCGGCCACCATTCCGGAATGAAGAAGGATCCCGCGACCAGGACCTTCCAGGCGATCCGGATCTACATCAATGAGGAACTCAGCGAGCTCGAGGGCGGGCTGGCGGCCGCCGAACAGGTGCTTGCACCCGGCGGCCGCCTTGCCGTCGTCACCTTCCACAGCCTCGAGGATCGCATTGTAAAGCGCTTCCTGAAGACCCGAAGTGGTGATCTGCCAGGCCGCTCGCGCCACCTTCCGCTGGACGTTCGGGGGCCGCCCCCGACCTTCGAAGCCGTTGCGAAACCCGTTCGCCCCGGCCCCGCCGAAATCGCTTCAAACAACCGTGCCCGTTCCGCGACCTTGCGCTCGGCGCTCAGAACCGCCGCACCGGCATGGGCCGCCAGTCAGGAAGGACCTTCGAAATGATCGCGAGGGGGTTCAGACCCGTTGCCTGGGTTGCCGCCGTCGGAACGGCGGCACTCGGTTGCTACATGCTCTCGCTCCAGGTCGCCGCCGAACGCTCGGAGCTTGCGAGCCTGGAAACCCAGATCATTCGCACCCAGCAGGATATCCGCTCGTTGCAGACGGAGATCGGTACTCGCGGACGACTTCAGCAGCTCGAGCACTGGAATGCCGAGGTTCTTGCCCTGTCGGCGCCCGTCGCAGGCCAGTTTCTCGAAAGCGGCCTTACCCTCGCGCGTTTCGACGTGGATGAGCAGCCGGCTGACGCGCATGGGAAGGTCCAGCTGGCCTCCGCCTCGGTCCCCTCTTCGGCTGCGCCGCAGGCACAGGCCGTTTCGACGGCCCGTCCAGCCGTAGCCCGGACATCGAACGAAGGCCCGAAGGCCGCCGAACCATCGCTGGTCCGCCGCGCAAGCCTTGAAATGGTTCCGGAAGCGAGGATTCCGGCGGTCCGGCCGGCTGCTGTTCAGGTCCGTTCCTCGCTTCTCGACGAATCCACCCTGCGCGAACTCACTGCCCAGGCCCTCGCCGAATCCGGATCGAAAGACGACGACTGATGGCTACTCTTGCTGCTCAGCTGCACCGGCCCGCGCCGCTCGGCGAGCAGAAGCAGGAAATCTCCCTCACCTATCAGCGGCTGATGCTGCTGATGTTGCTGTTCGTCGGCGTGACCAGCCTGATCGTTCTGCGCCTGGTTCATCTCCAGATTTTCACCGATCGGTCCGCTTCGGCCGAACTCGGCAACCCGCTGATCCCGCCGCGGGCGGACATCGTCGACCGGAACGGGATTGCGCTCGCCAGGACCATCGACGCCTGGACGATCGGTGTTCATCCGGCCCGGGTGATCGGCGATCGTCGCGAACTGGCCATGAAGCTGAATGCGCTGATTCCGGATCGAAGCGTCGCCGATTATTTCAAGCTTCTGAACTCCGGAAGCAATTATCTCTATCTCGCGCGTCGGGCGGTTCCCGAGCTCGTCACTGCGGTCAACGCGCTCGGCGAGCCCGGGATCGTGTTCAATCGCGAGCCGGAGCGGCTCTATCCCCAGACCGCACTTGCCGGACACATACTCGGCTGGACCGATTTTGACGGTCGCGGCGTTGCGGGCATGGAGCGAGTGCTCGAAGAGCGGCTGACCGCAGAAGGCCTTCGCGGCAAGCCGGTGGCGCTGTCGATCGACAGTCGGGTCCAGGCGGCCATGGAGTTCGAACTGGGTTCGGCGGTCGAAGCGCATCAGGCGGAGGGCGGCACCGGGATCGTCCTCGACGTTCACAGCGGCGAAGTCGTCGCAATGGCCTCGGCGCCTACCTTCAATCCCAATGCCGTCGCCCGATCCGATCCGAACGCCCTGTACAACCGGGCGACGATGGGCGTCTATGAACTGGGCTCCACCTTCAAGCCGATCACCGTTGCTGCTGCCCTCGAAGCCGGAGTGGTCACATCGATGGGCCAGCGCTGGGATGCAAGCGCGCCGCTGCCGATCGGCCGTTTCCGGATCAGCGACGACCATGCCCAGGGGCGGGCGCTGACCATCCCGGAAATCCTGGTTCATTCATCGAACATCGCTAGCGCCCGAATTGCAGATGCAATGGGGGCCGAACGCATGCAGGCGGCCTTCCGGGCCGTCGGTTTTCACGAACCGGCCCATGTTGAACTCGCGGAACGCGGCCGGACCCTGTGGCCGCGCGATTGGGGCCGGGCGACAGTGCTCACCTCCGGCTTCGGCCATGGGCTCGCGATCACTCCGCTCCATCTCGCAAGCTCTTATGCGGCGCTCGTGAACGGCGGCATCTGGCGTCCGGCAACGCTGATGCGGGTCGAGCCGGGTCACGCGCCCCAGGGGCGCCGGGTCTATTCGGAGCAGACGAGCCACAGGCTTCGCCAGTTGCTCAGGATGATCGTTACCCATGGCACCGGAAGGCGCGGCGAAGCGGCGGGATTCCGGGTCGGGGGCAAGACCGGAACCGCAGAAAAGGTCGCGAGCGGGGGTGGCTACTCGCGGCGGGTGAACGTTTCGACCTTTGCGGCGGCTTTCCCGATGGACGAACCGCGCTATGTGGTCATCGTCATGATGGATGCACCCAAGGGCACCAAGGAGACCCACTTCCTGACCACCGCCGCCTGGACGGCCGCGCCCGTGGTGTCGCGAGTCATCGCCCGCTCCGGACCGTTGCTCGGGATCATCCCCGAGTCCCACAGGGACATCGACACATCAGATCTGCTGCCGCTGTTCGCCGATTCGAGGCGCTGATGCGTCTGGGCGCGCTGATCGGCAGCGACGATGTGAGGCCCGTCACCGGCTTCGCCATCGATCATCGCAAGATCGCCGCCGGGAATGTCTTCGGTGCCTTTCCGGGATCCCGGTTCAATGGCGAAGACTATATCGATTCGGCTGTCGCCGCGGGCGCGGTCGCGATCGTCTCCCGACCGCAGGCACGGCCGCCTTCAGGCGCGGTCCACCTGGCAGCCGAAGAGCCCAGGCAGTTGTTCGCCCAGCTGGCGGCCAAATTCTTTCGACCTTTCCCGCCGACAATCGCTGCCGTGACCGGAACCAACGGCAAGACCTCCAATGTCGAGCTTTGCCGGCAATTGTGGCGGATGGCCGGCCATCCGTCCGCAAGCATCGGGACTCTCGGAGTGACGACGGCCGACGACCAGGTCGTGACCGGCCTGACGAC
>CAYOJN010000218.1:0-3455 GCA_964404245.1 uncultured Sphingosinicella sp.
GCCCATTCCGACGGCAATGAAGTGACCAGCCCGGTCCGGCCCGAAGTGTGGGCGGAACATAGCGTCTGGCCGCAGGATCCCGGCTTTTCCAGGGCCCTGGTCAATGGCGGAGTAACGACACTCCAGATCCTTCCGGGTTCGGCCAACCTGTTCGGCGGTCGCGGAGTCACCTTGCGCAACGTTCCTGCTAGGACGGTCCAGCAGATGCGCTTCCCGGGCGCTCCTCGAGGCTTGAAGATGGCCTGCGGCGAAAATCCCAAGCGGGTCTATGGCGGCCGCAACCAGATGCCGCAGACCCGGATGGGCAATATCGCCCTGATGCGCCAGACGTGGCAGCGGGCCGCCGAATATCGCGACCGCCGGGCTCGCGACCGAAACACGGCTCGGGACCTCGCGCTGGAAACTCTGGTCGAAGTGCTCGAAGGCGAAATCCTGGTCCACAACCATTGCTATCGCGCCGACGAGATGGCCTTGATGATGGACATGGCGGACGAATTCGGATTCCGGATATCAACCTTCCATCACGCGGTCGAAAGCTACAAGATCCCGGATCTGCTGGCGAAGAATGACGTCTGCTCGGCCATGTGGGCCGACTGGTACGGCTTCAAGATGGAATCCTACGACGCGGTCAACGAGAATATCCCGCTTGTCCACAAGGCGGGCGCCTGCGCGATCGTTCATTCGGACGATGCCAACGGAATCCAGCGTCTCAACCAGGAGGCCGCCAAGGCGCTGAACGACGGCCGGCGAATGGGCCTCGATATCAGCGACGAGGTCGCCTGGACCTGGCTTGCGATCAATCCGGCCAGGGCTCTGGGAATCGCTGAGGAAACGGGTTCGCTTCGGGCTGGCAAGCGCGCCGACGTCGTGCTCTGGAACGGCGATCCGCTCAGCGTCTATTCGCGACCGCAGCAGGTCTGGATCGACGGCGCCCTCCTCTATGACAGCAACAATACGCGGCTCCGGCCGGTATCGGACTTCGAGCTTGGCCAGCCGGGCGAGGGAGACGTGAAATGAAGCGCCTCGCACGATATCTGGTGGGGGTTGCAGCCTTCGCTTCGGTCGCCGCCGGTGCCCAGACCGTCGCCATCACAGGGGGCCGGCTGGTGATCGGCGACGGCTCGGAGCCGATCGAGCGCGGAACGGTGGTCATCCGCGATGGCCGGATCGTCGCTGCCGGTGCCGATGTCACGATTCCGGCCGGGGCAACCCGGGTCGATGCGGAGGGGCGCTGGATCACTCCCGGGATCGTCGCCGGCTTCACCCGGATGGGCCTGGTCGAAGTGGATGCGGTCACCCAGACCAACGATTCCCAGGCGGCCAATTCCCCGTTCAGCGCGGCGATCGACATCGCACCCGCAATCAATCCCCAATCGTCGCCGATCGCGATCAACCGGGCCGCCGGAATCACCCGGGCGGTCGTCGCTCCAGTTGCCGGGCGCAGCATCTTCGCCGGCCAGGGCGCAGTCATCGACCTGGGCGACGACATGGAGCCGATCACCTTGGCCCGAGCCTTCCAGTTCATCGAACTTGGCGAGGAGGGCGCCCGGGGCGCCGGTGGCTCGCGGGCCTCGGCCCATGTTCTCCTTCGCAATGCGCTTCGAGAGGCGCGCGACCTGAGGGCGCCGATCCGGAGTGTCGCTCGAGGCCAGAGGTCCGCTTCGGTGCCGCCGCCCGAGGATCTGGAGGAAAATCCCTATCTCCTCCCGGATGCGCAGCGGTCCGAAGACGTCCTTCTCACCCGCTTCGACGCCGCCGCACTGGTTCCGGTGCTCGAGGGGCAGCAATTGCTTCTGGTTCATGTCGAACGGGCGAGCGACATCCTTCAGACGCTCGCTCTTCAGCGTGAATTCCCGCGCCTGAGGCTTGTGCTCGTCGGCGCTTCGGAAGGCTGGCGGGTTGCGGACCGGATCGCGGCCGCTTCGATCCCGGTCATTGCCAATGCGCTCGAGGACCTTCCTGAAAGCTTCGAGCAGCTCGCCTCGACCCAGTCCAATGTCGGCAGGATGCGCGCTGCCGGAGTCCAGGTGGCGATCGGAATGATCAATGACGACGAAGCGAGAATGGCGAGGGTGTCGACCCAATATGCCGGCAATCTCGTCGCCATCAGCCGTATTCCCGGCCATCAGGGGTTGAGCTGGGGCGAAGCTTTTGCGGCGATCAGCTCAGGTCCCGCGGCAGCGGTCGGCCTCGGCGATCAGATCGGGTCGCTTCGGCCCGGTCTTCGGGCCGATGTCGTGATCTGGAACGGCGATCCGCTGGAGCTTGCAAGCGGAGTCGAGGCGGTCTGGATCGATGGAGTCGAGCAGTCGCTGGAGAACCGGCAGAGCAAGCTTCGCGAACGCTACCGGGAAGCCCGCGAAGGCGCCTTGCCCAACGCCTACGAACGGTAGGCCTGGCCGGCGGCTTCAGGCGGCGTCCGAGACCGGGGTTGCGCCGGCCTTCTTCAGATAGGCGTCGAGTTTTTCCGGCCCGAGCGCCGGCGCATAGAGATAGCCCTGGAGCGCATCGCATCCGGCCTCCAGTGCAATCTGCTCCTCTTCAGGAGTGGAGACCCCTTCGGCCACGACTTCGAGGCCCATTGCATGACCGAGGGTGACTGCGGCCCGGATGATCGCAACGCTCTCGTCGCGGGCCGCGGTATCGACGAAGCTTCGATCGAGCTTGATCTTGTCGACCGGGAAGCGGCGAAGGCAGGACAAAGACGACAGGCCGGTGCCGAAATCGTCGAGGGCGACCCGGAATCCCTGATCGCGAAGCTCCTCGATCGCTGCACCGCAAAGCGCATCATGTTCGATGAACAGCCTCTCGGTAATCTCGAGTTCGATCTGCCGGGGATCGACCCCATGTTCGGCGGCGAGATCGCGCAGATGAGCCGCGAAACCGGGATTTCGGAACTGCAGCGGTGACAGGTTCACGGCCACCGAAAGTTCCGGCCAGCGCCTTGCGGTTCGGCAGGCATCACGGAAGATGAGCTGGCCGACCTCGTCGATCATCCCGCTTTCCTCGGCCACCGGGATCAGCTCGAGGGGCTGGACCTGGCCAAGTTTCGGATGGGTCCAGCGAAGCAGGCCTTCAACGCCGATCACCTGGCCGCGGCTTCCGATCACCGGCTGATATTGAAGCCGGATGGAATTGCCGTCCTTGAGCTCCGCCCGAAGCGCACTTTCGACCTGGTCGCGCCTCTGGACGTCCGCATCCATGGCCTCGGTGAAGAGCCGGAAACAGTCCCTGCCCGCGGCCTTGGCCCGGTACATGGTGATGTCCGCCTTGCGCATCAGCTCGGACGCCTCGGTCACTTCCTTCGAAGCGAAGACGGCGCCGATGGAAACCCCCACCCTCGCCTCCCGGCCTCCCAGGAGAAAGGGTTCGCGGATCACCGTGATAATCCGCTCGCACAGCCGGCGAATGTCCGCTTCGCCTTTCGGGCTGATCTGGACAATGGCGAATTCGTC
>CAYOJN010000219.1:0-3447 GCA_964404245.1 uncultured Sphingosinicella sp.
TCGATAGCGGCCTTTACCAGGGCTACCGGGTGCCGCCTTATTATGACAGCATGATCGCCAAGCTGATCGTCTATGGCTCGACCCGCGAACGCTGCATCATGCGCCTTCGCCGGGCCCTGGAGGAGTTCGTCATCGAGGGGATGAAGACGACCATCCCGCTCCACCAGACCCTGATCCGCGACCCCGAATTCCTCAACGGCGACTACACCATCAAATGGTTGGAAGACTGGCTCGCCCGCGATAGCGAGGGACAATGAAGGCAAAGATCTGGCACAATCCGAAATGCAGCACGTCGCGTCGTACCCTGGAGCTTCTCCAGTCCGAGGGCGCCGACGTGACCATCGTCGAATATCTGAAGTTTCCGCCGAGCCGGGCCGAACTCGAGCGACTCTATGAGCGGGCCGGGATCACTCCGCGCGAGGGACTTCGGACCAAAGACCCGCTGGTCGAGTCGCTTGGCCTCGGCAAGCCGGGGACGGACGATGGCTCGATCCTCGACGCCATGGCCGAAAATCCGGTGCTCATCGAACGTCCACTGGTCGAGACGGAAAAGGGCGTAAGGCTTGCCAGGCCGGTGGAAAAGGTCCGCGAGATCCTCTGATTCGCTCTCGGGTCCGCTATCGGGCGAGGCTCGCTGAGTTGAAGCCGGGATTGCTCCTGCGGAAGAGAGAAGAGATCAAGGCGCCGCAATGAAGCTGCTCGACCCGGATCTCCTGCTGCGCGCTTATGCGATCGGCATTTTCCCGATGTCCGACAGCCGGCAGGCCAGCGAACTCTATTGGGTCGAGCCCCGCCGGCGGGCGATACTCCCACTGGACCGCTTTCAGCTGTCGCGCTCGCTTCGAAAGACTCTGCGTTCGGATCGTTTCACCGTGACCAGGGACCAGGCTTTCGCCGAGGTCGTCCGCCGCTGTGCCGATCGTGAAGACACCTGGATCAACGCCGAGATCGAAGCGAGCTACAATCTGCTTCACCGAAATGGGCATGCGCATTCGATCGAGGTGTGGAGCGCAAGGGACCGCGCGGAGCTGGTCGGCGGTCTATATGGCGTGAAGCTGGGCGGCGCCTTCTTCGGTGAAAGCATGTTTTCGATCGCCCGGGACTCCTCCAAGGTCGCCCTGGCCTGGCTGGTCGCACGGCTGATCGTGGGAGGTTTCAGGCTGCTCGACTGCCAGTTCATGACCGAACATCTTAAGAGCCTGGGTGCGATCGAGATCGAGCAGAAGGCCTATCTTCAGTTGCTCTCCGCAGCCGTGGCTTCACCGGCGGAGGGCGATTCCCCCTCATCCTCGTCGTCGGGCGCAGCCGGGGCCGGCGCTGCCGTGGCGGATGCGGGACCCGAATTCGGAGCGCTCGACCGGCTGCTTGACGGTCGAGCCGGTTCCGCTCCCGATTCCCCGCCCTCGGGATGGCTCATCGCGCAGCTTTTGGGCCAGACATCGTAGATAGGGTGTTCGACCACGTTCAGAGACGGCGTCTCCTTGTACAGCCAGCCGGAAAAGACGCGCTGATAATTGCCTTCGCTGTTGCGAACGTCCAGCTGAACGAAGGCTCCGGTCAGCGTCTGGATCTCCCAGGGGGCGGTCGTCTCGCAGGCGCGAAGACGGACGATGGCATCGCCGATCCTCACCGCCTGGCCCGGACGAAGGGTGAGATCGCGCGACAGGCCGTTGCGCTTGTTCAGGAAGCCGAGAACGGCCTCGCGCTCGGCCATCGGCGTGGTTCCGGGCGCAAGCTGCTCCACCGTCTGGGGAACGTCGACCGTCTCCACTTCCGGCTCCACTTCATTCTGCTGGTTCTGCTCCGCTGCGCCGCGAGGATCGCAGCCGCCGAGAAGGACGATCGAAAGCAGAAGCGTCAGCGAGCGGGCGCGCATCGGTTCAATCGGGAGTCCAGGCTTGATAGTCGCCGCTCGCCGCCTGGCGCTGTCCGCCCCGCTCGAGAGCTCCGGACGGCCGGTAGGCCAATGGAGTCCCGGTCAGGTTGCCGGTCGGCGGCTTCAGGAATTTGGGCGCCGCGGGAAGGGCAATATCGGGCACCTCCTCGATCTGGCGGGTGAGCCAGCTATACCATTCGGGCGGGACCCGGCTGACATCGTTGGACCCTTCATACATCACCCAGCGACGATCGCCCTTCTTCGTCTCCATATAAACGTTGCCGAGCGAATCCTGGCCGACCTTGCGGCCATTGCGCCAGCTGAAGAGGGCGGTGCCGATGGTCGCGCCTTCCCACCAGGTGAAGAGATTCTTGAAGACACCCATGGCGGCTGCGCCTAGCGCCGAAGCCGGGTGCCGCGCAAGCCGCTTCGCGCCTCAGTCGCTTTCGAGCGCGACTGCAAGCGGCCCCTTGCGGCCCTGTGCGATTCGGGCCCGAAGCGGCTGGTCGGGCAGTAGATCGACGAGGCCGCCCCGGCGGACGGTCTCCATGTGGACGAAGATGTCCTCGCTACTGCCTTCTTCGCGGACGACGAACCCATAGCCGCGAAGGCGATTGAACCATTTCACTCGCACCGGCTCGAACGGACCCGCATCATCGACCAGGCTGGATGGATCGACCCGGTCCTGGTGAGAAACGCCGCGCTGGGGATCCGGAACAACCGCCTGGCTCAGATCGATGCTGAGCACCTGCCGGGCCTGAAGCCCCCTCTCCTGCTCGGCGACGAGGCACTCGACGATGGCGCCTTCGGGAAGGCTTCGCCGGTCATGTTCCTTGAGGATGCTGAAATGGATCAGGATGTCGCCTTCGGCTTCCTCGCTGACGACGAAGCCGAAGCCGCGAGTGGCATCGAACCATTTGACGGTCCCGGTGACGCGCGCGAGCGATCCGTCCTGTTCGACGGCATCGCCGTCCGTCCTGGACGGCAGCTCTCCTTCGTTCATCTCGCGACGCGACATGGTTACAGGCCGATCCACCATATAAGCCCCTAGTGGTATCACGGTTTTTCATCTTGTGAACCAGTGAGAGTTCAGTCGCTGTCCGCTTCCGGGATTTCACCTGGGCGTGCAGTCACGATCCGTCGGGCAAGCGAAAGGGGATGACCGGCGCGAAGCATTGCCGCGATGGCCTTCTGGATGGCGGCCCGGTCGGACGGCGAGCGGGCGAAGGGCCCGATCCGTCGGCGCTCGGCAAAACGAAGGGCGGCTGACCAGGCGGCCGGCCTCGCCGTCTCCAGCGCGGCTTCCCTGTCCACGTCCTCGACCCCGGCAGCCCGCATGGCCGCATCGACCCGCCGTTCGCCATAGCCGCGCCTGGAAAGGGACGCCGAGCGCGCCTCCGCAAAGGCGCGGTCGTTGACATAACCGAGCGACGCCATCCGGCCGACGAGATCGTCGATTGGGGGTTCGCCGTCCGCTGCCCACCCTCTTTCTCTCACCTTCCGCCGCAGATAGGCGGCCAGCTTTGCCCTTGTCGTTGCGTAGCGCTCGGCATAGTGAAGCGCCGCTCTTT
>CAYOJN010000220.1:0-3368 GCA_964404245.1 uncultured Sphingosinicella sp.
GGATCACGTCGGCTGACTGGCAGTGCCTTGCCGTAGTTGGGCTTGAGGAGATCGCCGAAACGGGCCACCGTCCAGCCGCCAGGCGTTGTCCTCACGCGGTGAGCTCCGTGTTGAGTTCTTCGAGGAGGTACCCGGCGCGGTCGCCGAGGTCTCGGAGGGCACCGTCGACTCCGCCCCTGTCGGTGAATGGCGACCTATCGAGGTCGTCGGCGGTGATGCCGGCCGAGGATGCGATCACGTCGACCATGCGGTCCAGCCACCACCTCTCCAAGGGCGAGAACTCGGTACCTGCCTGCTCCTGCTGAGCCAGCCATGCGGCATACCGCTCCTGGACGCGGGCAGCGTACGGGACCAGCTCGTTGTCGAGGCCGACGGTATAGCGGAGCAGTGACACCAGGTCGGTGAGGGTGTGTCGGTCGCTGCGTCGCACCCGGTCTGCGTCGACGGCCTCGTAGGCGTGCCAGATGATGTCGGGTGTCCAGTTGTGCGGGGGGCGAGCGATGCGGTCGGCCAGTTCCTGGATGTCGGCGAAGGCTATCCGCCGCTCCTTCGCCTCGGTGGCGAGCTGGATCGCGGTGATCTCGTCGCGGTGGTCGAGCAGGTACTGCATCCAGGACTCCACGACGGACTTCGCTCGGCTCGGGTCGACGACTCCATGGGCGTCGAGGAGCACGTCGATGCCCTCGTCGATCAGTCGGTCGTGCGTGGCGCGTAGCTCCAGGATGCGGTTGCGTAGCTCGGGGTTCGCGGCAACTGGCTCGACAGCACGCTCGATCAGTTCCCGGCGTGCGGACTCTGGGTCAGCGGCACCCTCCAGCACCTTGGCCTGGGTGTCCGGATCGACCGCGTCCACGAGCCCGCGGACGATGTCTCGCACCGAGCCGCCAGCGACCTCGTCCAGCTCCTCCCGCTCTTCCGGTGTGAGCTGGAGCTCCAGCTTGGTCAAGCGCGAGGCCAAAGTGGCGGTCTCGTCTTCGGTGAGCGTGAGCGTGGCGGCCTTGTCGAGCAGCTTCTTCAGCGAGACGCCCTTCTCGCGGTTCAGCGGCGGATCCACAAAGTCATGCTCAGTGACCCCGACTGCGTCGACGATGACGAAGCGGGTCTTGGCCGACGCGTCAGGGGTGACGGACTGGAAGTCTGCTGGAGCGATGGTGCGAGCACCACGACCCTTCATCTGCTCGAAGTACTGAGCCGAGCGGACGTCCCGCATGAACATCACGCACTCCAGCGGCTTCACATCGGTACCTGTTGCGATCATGTCCACCGTCACCGCGATCCGCAGAGACGGCGAGGTGCGAAACGCCTGCAGTTTCCCCTTGGGGTCACGGGCGGTGTAGGTGATCTTGGCGGCGAAGTCGTTGCCCTTTCCGAAGACCTCGCGCACGGTGGTGACGATCTCCTCCGCGTGGGGGTCGTCCTTGGCGAAGATCAGCGTCTTGGGGACGGTGGAGCGGCCTGGGAAGATCTCGGTGAAGAGCCTGTCGCGGAAGGTCTCCAAGACCAGCCGGATCTGGTTCTTCGCCGTCACCGCGCGGTCGAGCTGCTTGTGTGTGTACTCGAAGTCCTCCTCGATCGCTTCGAGCCGCTGCTTGCGGGTGCGCCGATCCACCTTAGGGACGATGGTTCCGGCCTCGATTTTGCCGCCCTGCTCGCTGATCTGCGTGCGGATCCGGTACAGGTCGAAGTCGACGTTGACGCGGTCGGCGACGGACTGCGGGTAGGTGTACTCCGACACCAGGTTCTGCCGGAAGAAAGCGAAGGTCTGCTTGCCAGGGGTTGCGGTGAGCCCGACGACGTGGGCGTCGAAATACTCCAGTACGCCTCGCCATACCCCGTAGATCGAGCGGTGCGCCTCATCGACGATGACCAGGTCGAACGCCTCCGGGGGCAACGCCGGCGAGTAGGTGACGGACACCGGAGCATCCGGGACGAAGTCGTCCAGGTTCGGGTCGTCGCCCTCCGTGACCTCCTTGCCCCGGAGGACCGAGTACACGCGTTGAATGGTCGAGACCACAACGTCGGAGGAGCCGAGCATCCCTGCACTGGTGAGCTTGTCCACGTTGTAGAGCTCGGTGAAGCGTCGTCCGTCGCCCGGCGTGCGGTAGTTCTGGAACTCGGCGATCGTCTGCTCGGCCAGGTTGTTGCGGTCCACAAGGAAGAGGACGCGGCGGAAACCGCCGAACTTCAGGAGCCGGTACGCCGTGGTGACAGCCGTGAAGGTCTTGCCTGCACCGGTGGCCATCTGGACAAGCGACCGGTCGAAGTGCTGGTCAGCCAAGCTCTTCTCGATGCCTTTGATCGCAGTGATCTGCGCAGGTCGAAGCGGGCCCTCGTCCAGAAGCGGGAGATGTTGGACCTTGGCTCGCCAAGTGGGTTTGTCCGGGTCGGCCTCGGCATCACGGACGATCTGGGCCAGCGTGGAAGGCTTGGGAAAATTGAAGACGCGCCGGGCACGCGGTTCAGGGTCATAGCCATTGGTGAAGTGCGTCTCGGTCCCGCTGGCCTCGAAGACGAATGGCAGACGCTCGTCGACCGTCACCGCGCGCAAACGCGCCTCGGCTGGGAGGCCTGACGCATACATCGCAGACTGCCACTCCACCCCAGACAGGGTCGTACCCGCCGGCTTGGCCTCGACGACACCGACGATTTGCTTGTCGACATACAGCAGGTAGTCGGCCCTGCCATGCCCCTGCTTCATCACGACCTCGCGGCAGGCGACGCCCTCGGAGGCAAAAAGGTTGAGTGCCTTCTTGTCCTGCACCGACCAACCGGCATCATCGAGCTGGCGATCGATGAGCACGCGCGCACGCTGCTCCGCCGCCAGCCTCGGGTCGTCATTACCGGTATTCACTGGTCGCCAGCCTAGCCATTGGCTCACATGCAGGTCTTCTGCGCGTCGCTCTTTACACCGCAGGGGCCTACGTGTTCCGCCTCAACTCTCGACGGGAACCTTGAGTAACGAGCTCACCCCGCCGGCTCAAGACGCGGTGCGATCAGCCCGGGTCACCGATGTCCGGGTGCGGTGCTCGCCCTGCTTAGGTGGTCGCCCTCTGCACCGTCGACCACCCCTCGGATGAGCCGGCGAACCTCTCGTACTGTGAGCGTCTCGGAACCGCACCATGCCAGCGCCACTTGCGTCTGCAGTCCCTCTTCCGCGGTCAACGACCGAAGAGCTCGCCCTGCTCGCTGCTCGTACTCGGCTACCGCCGCGTCACGCTCGGCCAGAGCCGCGACCACCGCCGCGCCCCACCGGGCCAGCCGCCGCTCCTTCTCGGCCTGCTCCTCGCGCGCCTTCGCTCGAGCCTGCCGAGCCCGGAGCCGCGCCTGCTGCCTGCGCGCCTGCTTCTGCACCGCGGACCTCCTCATCG
>CAYOJN010000221.1:0-3347 GCA_964404245.1 uncultured Sphingosinicella sp.
GACTGGGCTTCAGGATCACCTGATACTGGTAATAATGCTGGAGGCGGTTCGGATTCTCGCCATAGCGCCCGTCGGTCGGTCGCCGGCACGGCTGGACGAAGGCCGCCTTCCACGGGTCCGGACCGAGGGCCCGAAGGGTGGTCGCCGGGTGGAAGGTCCCGGCCCCCATTTCGAGGTCATAAGGCTGGAGAATCACGCAGCCCTGGTCGCTCCAATATTCATGGAGGGTCAGGATCAGTTTCTGAAAGGTGAGCGGCCGTTCCAAGTCCCTGCCTTCGCGGGTGCAACATCAGGCCCTGCTTTGGCGGATGGGACAAAGTGGGTCAAGGAGCCGCTGGCCTGCGGCAAGTCAGGAAGTCGCGACACTATGTCAGGCTAACTTGACAGCCCCGATTTGCCTGTCTAGTCAGGTTTCTCTGACACAAAGTCAATATGTGCTGACATCTGGCGCAAGCCAGGCGGGGATTGGACCATGCAGAACCGATTGCGGGTGCTTCGGGCGGAAAAGGGCTGGAGCCAGGCCGAGCTGGGCGGGCGCCTTGGCGTTTCGCGACAGGCGGTGAACGCGATCGAAACCGGCAAACATGATCCAAGCCTTCCACTCGCCTTCAGGCTCGCGCGGCTGTTCGGCCTAAGGATCGAGGAAATTTTCGAAGATGACCAGGGCATGGAGCAACAAGGTGACTGAAGCGCGGGGAACGGGCGAACAGCTGGAAAGGGCACGTCGCCGTCGAAAGCAGATCATCATCGGTGGAATCTTCATCGTCGGCTTCATCGGCGGGATCATCACCGGCTTCACCCAGGTCGAGAGCCTGCTCGAGGGAACCGGCACCTGGCCGGCGCCTCTGTCGATCGGTCTTGCCTGCGCCTATCTTGCGGCGGTGGTCGGTGGCGGCATCGCCATGTCCCGGCAATCCGACGAGTTCGAGATCCAGGCGCGCTACAAGTCTGCGAGCCTTGCCGCAGGGACCTATGCGATCGTCTATCCGCCCTGGTTTCTGCTGTGGATGGCGGACCTGGTTCGCGAACCGATGCACGGAGTGCTGTTCATTCTCTTCTGGGTCGCTCTGGCGGTCTCTTCCATCTTCTACAGCTTTCGCTAAACCCTTCAGGATCAAGGAGTAAAATGTCGATGAAGAAGTTTCTGCTTGCCGCCACCCTGGCCTTTGCGCCCGGCCTGGCCTTCACTCCCGGGCTCGCTGCCCAGACGGCGCCCGCGACCAGCGAAGCCAGGGCCGCCGCGAACGCTGATGCAGATCCGGCAATGTGGGTGGTTCGGGACGACGACACCACCATCTATTTGTTCGGTACCTTCCACATGCTGGACGGCCGGACCTGGTTCAACGATGAGGTCAAGACCGCCTTCGACGAATCCGACGAGCTCGTGGTGGAGGCGATCACTCCCGACGATCCGAGCGAGCTCCAGCCCTTGATCCTGCGTTTTGCAGTGGACCCGGACGGGCGCAAACTGTCCGACCGACTGTCTCCCGAGCAGAACGAGGCCTTCGCCGATGCCTTGGCCGAAATGGGACTTCCGGCAAATGCCCTCGATCCGCTCGAACCCTGGTTCGCGTCGCTCACTCTGGTCAATGTGGCTGCTCAGAAGATGGGTATTCGTCCCGAACATGGGGCCGACACGATCCTGATCGGCGCTGCCCGCGAACGGGGGATCCCGGTTTCGGAGCTTGAGGGCGTCGAATGGCAATTGAGCCTGTTCGACGAAATGTCGGAGGAACAGCAGCTGAAACAGCTCCGCCAGACGCTCGACAGCCTCGAAGAACTCGATGACATGCTTGAGCCGATGCTTGCGGCCTGGTCGACCGGGGACGTCGAAGGCCTCGTCGAACTGATGAAGGAAAGCCAGGCGCAGGATGCCGAACTTCACGAGTTGATCTTCACCAACCGCAACCGGACCTGGGCCGAATGGGTGCAGGAACGGCTGGAGCGTCCGGGCACCGTCTTCGTCGCCGTCGGCGCTGGGCATCTCGCTGGCGAAGACAGCGTCCAGGACGTCCTTGCGGGACGCGGAATCGAATCCCGGCGGGTAGAGGGAACGTCGCCTGGCCAGCCGGCGTCCTGACCTGCAGAAACAGGGGAATGAAGGGCCCCTCGCCAGCGCTGGCGAGGGGGCCTTTTTGATCAGGTTCGGAGACGATCGGCCGTTTGCATTTCACGCCCCTCTTCTTTATAGGCCGCGCCTTCCTTGCCCATATTCATCCCTGGAGGCGTGGGCGGGAATTCAAGACAACCCGCATTTTCTGGAGACATGCAATGAGCGAACAGCTGAGGCTGTCGGCCGAAACGCGCGAACGGGCTGGCAAGGGAGCCTCCCGTGCACTGCGCAATCAGGGCCGAGTCCCCGCCGTCATCTACGGCGACAAGCAGGAACCCCTTTCCATCCACGTCGAGGAAAAGGCGCTGGTCAAGGCTCTTTCCACCGGCATTTTCATGAACTCCGTTGTCATGGTGGATGCTGGCGGGGCGAACCATCGCACCCTACCGAAGGATATTCAGTTCCATCCGGTCAACGACCGGCCGCTCCATGTCGATTTTCTGCGCATCTCCGAACATGCGTTGGTAACCGTCGCGGTTCCGATCCGCTTCATCAATGAAGAGCAGTCGCCTGGCCTGAAGCGCGGCGGCGTTCTCAACACCGTCCGCCACGAACTCGAACTGGCCTGCGACGCAGCCGACATGCCGGACGAGGTCGTCGTCGACCTTGCCGGAACCGATATTGGCGACTCGATCCACATCAGCCAGGTCACTCTTCCTAAGGGCAGCAGTTCGGCGATCACCGACCGCGACTTCACGATCGCCACGATCGTTGCTCCGTCCGGCCTCAAGTCCGAAGCCGCCGAGGAAGAGGACGTGCCGACGTCGGCCGAAGTGCCGCTGGTCGGCGAAGAGGAAAAGTCGGAAGACTAGGGTCGCGGATGTCGCTCCGTTGGCTGGCCTCGCTCTTCGCGCCTCGGCACGTCGAGCTTCATGGCCAGCCGGCGGACGCCCCGGCCGCTGATGACTGGGGGAGCTTCGAGCCCGTGCAGATCTGGGTCGGCCTCGGCAATCCCGGTGCCCAATATGCGATGCACCGGCACAATGTCGGCTTCATGGCAGCCGATGCCATCGGCGAGATCCATGGCTTCGAGCCAGCCAAAAAGGCTTTTTCGGGCTGGGCCCAGCAGGGCCGGATCGGTGGCGAGCGAATCCTGCTGCTGAAACCGGCCACCTTCATGAACGACAGCGGCCGGTCCGTCCGGGCGGCCATGGATTTCTTCAAGAAGGAAGCCGGTGACATCACCGTCTTCTATGACGAGCTCGATCTCGCCCCGTTCAAGGTCAAGGTGAAG
>CAYOJN010000222.1:0-3337 GCA_964404245.1 uncultured Sphingosinicella sp.
CGAAGAGGAATGTATGGGAGGTGTAACAATCCTCCCGACAATAAGCTGCATCGGAGACAGGATGACCCATTCCGGACCTCGGCCCCCGGTACTGGTAACCGGCGGCGCCGGTTATATCGGCAGTCACACGGTTCACGCACTGATCGATTCGGGCTGGCAGGTCGTGGTGATCGACAATCTGTCCACGGGCTTCGACTGGGCAGTCCCGGCTGAAGCCACACTGGTCGTTGGAGACATTGCCGACCAGGCGCTTGTTGCCCGATTGATCAAGGACCACGGAATCGGCGCGATCATCCATTTCGCCGGATCGGTGGTGGTCCCGGAATCGGTGGAGAATCCGCTCAAATATTATGACAACAATACCGCCAGGAGCCGCTCGCTGCTTCAAAGTGCGGTCGAGAACGGTGTCCGGCACTTCCTCTTCTCCTCGACTGCGGCGACCTACGGCATCCCAGAGCGGGTGCCGGTAAACGAGCAGTCGGCGACGGTCCCGATCAATCCCTATGGCTGGTCCAAACTGATGACGGAGCGGATGCTTTCGGATGTCGCCGCTGCTCATCCGATCAACTTCTGCGCGCTTCGCTACTTCAATGTCGCCGGCGCCGATCCGAAGGGCAGGACCGGCCAGTCGACAGCCGGAGCGACCCACCTGATCAAGGTCGCAGTCGAGGCCGCGACCGGGAAGCGCAGGCATGTCTCCGTGTTCGGGACAGATTATGACACGCCCGACGGGACCGGGATCCGCGACTATATCCATGTCAGCGATCTTGCCGACGCCCATGTCCACGCGCTCGAGGCCTTGCGGACAGACCCGGAGCGTAGCCATATTCTCAATTGCGGCTACGGCCGCGGCTTTTCGGTTCTGGAGGTGCTGGACGCGGTCGACCGGGTCACCAACCAGCCCATCGAGCGGCGGATGGAGTCCCGCCGCCCAGGCGATCCGGACGCGCTGATCGCCGACAATATGCGGATCCTCGCGACCCTTGAGTGGCGACCGGCGAGGGACGATCTCGACACCATCATCCACGACGCGCTTGCCTGGGAGCGCAAGCTCGCCGAACGCGGCTAAGGCCGGATCGGGTCGGGCGGTCGCCGAGACCAGGGAGAAGATTCCTCCAATCCGTCATCCGGACAGGGCAGGAAGCAGTCGTCTTCGACGCTCGGATGAGGATCGTCTTGCAAAGTTCGTCTTCCGGTCACCGCAGCATTGCCGCGAAGCCCTCGCAATGGTCTTTTCACCCCCGCCAACGAATCTCAGCAACAGGGGGATTGAACATGAAACTGGTTTCCACAGCAGCGCTCGCTGCAAGCCTCGTCGCTCTCAGCGCCTGCGGTGGCGGGGCAGAGGAAAATGTCGTCGCCAACGATGCGGCGGCCGAAGATCTCTACAATGTCGGCGCCGGTGACCTTGCGCTCGACAATGGCCTCGACAGCGGTCTCGACAACAGCCTCGGCAACGGGCTTGGCGATCCCGCGCTCGAGGGCAACGAACTCGGCAATTCCGCTGATGTCGACGGCTCGGCCGAGACCGATGCCAGCGGCAACAGTCAATAGCCTCCTCCCGCCTCAGGTCTCCCAGGATTGAAGCGGCGACTGGCCCCCGGACCCATGGTCCGGGGGCTCTTGTCGTTCAGGCTTCCAGTCGCCTCTGAAGAGGAAAGGCGGTCGTGCTCTTGACCCGCTCCATGGCAAAGCGAGAGGTGACTTTCTTCAGCGGTATCTCGTCGATCAGCCGCCGGTAGAATTCGTCATATTCGGCCATGTCGCCGACGGCGATCCGAAGCAGATAGTCGACCTCGCCCGCCATCCGATACACTTCCATCACTTCGGGCATTGCCGCCACCGTCTCGGCAAAATGGCTCAGCCATTGGGGGGAATGATCGGGTGCCTGAATCTCCACGAAGATGGAAAGGTCGAGGCCAATCGCCTGAGGGTCCAGAAGGGCCACCCGGCGCTGGATCACGCCCGTGGCTTCCAGACGCTGGATCCGCCGCCAGCAGGGGGTCTGCGAAAGGTTCACTCGAGACGCCACCTCCGCCACCGACAGCGACGAATCCTCCTGGAGGATAGCGAGGATCTTCAAATCGGTCCGGTCCATCGTTCCTAGCGCAATCTCTCGTTTCAGGGGCTCGCCCTGGATCCGCGAAAGGCCTCCTGCCTCGAGCCGAACCGTTCGCTGCCAGCCGAGGCCCGGCTTTCGACGAAAAGGCCCGATTATTCGGCAAGGAGCAGCCACACCCATCCCATCCTTCGCTTGCCTCGTCTAGCAAGGCTTCCAGGTCAATCAGCGGATCCCGGCATGAACGGGTATTTGAGCCTCGTCTTGGCAATTGCTCCACTCGGCCTCGCAACAGGCGCGTCGGAGGCTGGCGCATTGGCCGCGCCCGAGTCGGCCCGGATCGCTGCCGACGAGCTGATCGCCGTGGACCGCGGCTTTGCAGCGGCGGCCGGGGACAAGGATATGGCGTCAGCCATTGGCGACCCTTTCCGCGAGGACGTGATCATGCCGCGGCCCGATGGTCGCTTTGCCCGAGGACGCGCTCAAGCCCTGGAGGCGCTTCGAGCCAATGCCCTGAACAGGACGTCCCGGGCGAGATGGACTCCAGTCCGGCAGGGGTTTCGGCCGATGGCCAGCATGGATTCACGATCGGCTACATCGCCCTCACCGGCACTGACGGCATTGCTCGCCTCGGCAAGTATCTCGCTTACTGGGTCAGAAGCGCGGGGGGTTGGCAAGTCGCCGCCTACATGAGGCTGGCCCGGCCCGACGGCGAGGTCCGATATGACCTCATGGAGCCATTGCTTCCCGACCGGATTGCCCCCCTCGATCCGGATCCCGAATCGCTCGACCGGTACCGGGGCTCGCTGATCAGGGCCGAACAGGCCTTTTCCGACGAAGCCCAGAGGATTGGCCTGTCTCCAGCCTTCATCCGCAACGGGCGCGACGATGCCATTCATCTTGGCAGCGGGCCGAGCCTGGTCGTCGGGCCGGCCGATATCGCCCGGATGGTCGGAAGCGAAACCCCGCCGTCACCCGTGAACTGGAAGGCAGACGAGGCGCTGGTCGCGTCCAGCGGCGCTCTCGGCATCACCTTCGGGATGATCCGCACCCAACTCCTCACCCCCGGAAGGACATCCGGCCGCAATCCCCTTCTTCACCATCTGGCGCCGCGATTCGCCACAGGATGAGTGGCGCTATATCGCAGAGTGAACGGCTTGACTTGGCCACTGCCGCTGACTAGGTGAGCGCCTCGTTTCAGCAACAGCATCGATAGAGACAGGCAGGCGTTTCGGCCATGAAGATCCGCAACTCGTTGAAGTCCCTCAAGTCGCGCCA
>CAYOJN010000223.1:0-3327 GCA_964404245.1 uncultured Sphingosinicella sp.
AGAATCAGGTTCTCGGAGCCTTCATTCTCAGGGATGGGAATTTCGCGGATATTCTCGACATCCACCTTCTGCACACCGCCAAAGGGCGACGGCCAGGAGAAGCCGATCCCGGGCGGCATGGTTCGGCTATATTCGCCGAGGAAAGTCACAACCCCGCGTTCCTGGGGCCCGATCCGGTGGACACTGGTGAACAGTAGCCAGAGGAGGACGAAGGCAAGCAGACCGTAAAGCCAATAAGGCCGCCCATCCTTCGGAAAACCGTCGCCGAAGCGCGAGCGGCTCTTCTTCAGCCATTCGTCGAGCGACGTGACATCGCCGGCCGGTCCGGTCTTTCGACGCCGTGGAGGCCGACCCCAGGGATTGCGGGGCCCGCCGCCGTCGCCGCCCGATCCACCGCCATCGCCGCCACCGCCCCAGGGGCCGTTTCGGTTGTCACTCATCACGGCGCCGAAACGCCGGCCCCACCCAATCAGGTTTCTCATACTGGCTTTATAGGAACCAAGATCGCGGAAAAACAGTGGCAAGGGCGGGGCATTTGCCTATTCGACTCGCCATGAGCATGACTGACGGGACAATCGAAGGCGCGCTGGCGAAGGTGGAAGGGCTCGGTCACCGGCTGGGCTCGGCCCGGATGAAGGAGGGTGTCGCTCGGCTTCTGGTCGACGCTACCGGTCTCGGGGCCGAAAAGCGGGCCGACCTGGAGCGCCGCATCCGGGCCGCCCTGGTCGGGATCGCCGGGATCGACGAAGTTCGAATCGCGATGACTGCGGACAAGGTCGAACGGCGGATCGTCGCCGTGGCGAGCGGCAAGGGCGGTGTCGGCAAGTCCACCGTCTCGGCCAACCTCGCCATCGCCTTGGCCAGGCTGGGCAAGACGGTCGGGCTGGTCGATGCCGACATTTACGGGCCGTCGCAGCCGAGGATCATGGGGGCCTATGACCGGCCCGAGCTGGCCGACCAGCAACTGGTACCGGTTGCTGCGCACGGGGTCCGGATGCTGTCGATCGGTCAGCTGATCGAACCCGGAACGGCGGTCGCCTGGCGCGGGCCAATGACCGCCGGAGCACTCGCCAATCTGATGGACGCGGACTGGGGCGATACCGAGATCATCATCGTCGATCTTCCCCCAGGCACCGGCGACATCCAGATGAGCCTGGTCCAGAAATGGCGGCCGATCGGTGCCGTCATTGTCTCGACCCCCCAGGATCTCGCACTGATCGACGCTACTCGGGCGATCGACATGTTCAAGCGAATGAATGTGCCGGCCATCGGCCTCATCGAGAATATGTCCGGTTATGCCTGTCCCCATTGCGGCGAGATCAGCGATCCGTTCGGCGCCGGCGGCGCCGAGGCCGCTTCGGGCGTGATGGATATTCCCTTTCTCGGCCGGATTCCGCTCCGGCTCTCGATCCGGGAAGCTTCGGACCAGGGATTGCCCCCGGCCGCGGGCGAAGGCGAGGATTCGGACATCTTCCGCCGCCTGGCCGTTGACCTTCTCGAACAGATGGAAAGGCAGGCTCATGCCACTCACCAGTGACGAGGAAATTTTCGATCTTCTGGCTTCGACAAGGACGATCGCCCTGATCGGCGCTTCCGACCGGCCCGACCGGCCGAGCAACCAGGTGATGGCCTATCTTCAGGGCCGCGGTTACCGGGTCTTCCCGGTCAATCCGCAGATTACCGGCGAGCATGTCCATGGCGAATATGTCTGGCGCGAACTCGCCCAGATCGGGGAACCGATCGACATGGTCGACATTTTTCGCCGCCCGATCGCTGCCGGCGAGGCCGTCGACGAAGCCATTGCGGCGGGCGCCCGGTCGGTCTGGCTCCAGATCGGCGTGGTCAACGAGGACGCCGCGAAAAGAGCCGAGGGGGCTGGGCTGAAGGTGGTGATGGACCGCTGCCCCAAGATCGAGATTCCCCGCCTCGGAGTCCCGACCGTCGGCGAGTGATCAATTTTTCGATCGCCGGCAATGGCCGCTTCGGTCAGACCACCGCCATCGCCCGTTCGCGAAGACGTTCCACTGCCGCTTCATGGATCCCGGGAGTGGACACCAGCACCCCGAAGGCTTCGCCGCTGGCGGTGTTGAAAGCGAGCGGCTGGCCGAGCGCCCCGCTCACTTTCGCTCCGGCCTCCTCGGCGATCAGCGCGGCCGCGGCAATGTCCCATTCGAAGCCCCATTTGAGGGTCGCCACCAGGTCGGCCTCGCCGGCGGCGACCAGAGCGATTCGAAGAGCGATCGAATTGGGCCTGGCGACGGGCGTGAGATCCCGGTCGACCTCGGGGAGCTGATCGGCGGGGACACGGGCGCCGGAGAGATCGACCCGCGGCGACACGGAGAGCCGCTGACCGTTGCGCCAGCTTCCCTCGCCCCTCGCCGCAGTCCACATTTCCCCCCGGGCCGGCGCCGAAAGCGCCCCGATCACCGGTACCCGGTCTTCGACGAGTGCGACGGAGACACACCAGCCGGGCCGGTCCCGAAGATAGTCGCGGGTGCCGTCGATCGGGTCGACCACCCAGAGGCGCCGCCGCTCGATCCGATCCGACCGGTCCAGAGTCTCTTCCGAAAGCCAGCCCGCCTTGCTGTCCAGCGCCCCCAGATGGTCGCGAAGGAAGGAATCCACTTCCAGGTCGACTTCGCAGACCGGATGGCCCGGCACCTTCTCCCAGGTCCGGTAGCCGGTTCCGCATCGCCCGGCCGCGATCCGGCCCGCTTCCGCGGTAATTTTCGCGACCTCCTCAAGCACTGGCGATTGTCATTCCTTCGATCCTGAGCGTCGGAACGTTGATCGACCGGCGATGGTCCAGGTCATCGGCCGCGCTCAATCGGCGGAACATGTCGGGGAGATTGCCGGCAATGGTGATTTCTTCGACCGGAGCCATGATCTCGCCATTCTCGATCAGGAAGCCGGAAGCGCCGCGGCTATAATCGCCAGTAACGAGATTGACGCCCTGGCCGATCAGCCCGGTGACATAGAGCCCATTGGAAATGTCGCTCATCAGGGCCTGGGGCGTGACTGTCCCGGGTTCGAGATGGACATTGGTCGCGCCGACACCGGGCGATCCACCGATTCCACGAGTCGCATGGCCAGTCGATTCCAGGCCAAGCTGCCGGGCCGAGGCCGAGTTGAGAAGCCAGCCGGTGATCCGGCCCCCCTCCACCAGCCGCCGAGGCCGGGTTGCGACCCCTTCCCCGTCGAAGGCCCTGGAGCGCAGGCCGCGGCGGCGGTGCGGGTCGTCGACGAGGGCGAGATCGACCGGGAACAGATCGTCCTCTTCGCGGCCCAGAAGGAAACTGGTGCGCCGGGCAATGGCCGGGCCGGACA
>CAYOJN010000224.1:0-3281 GCA_964404245.1 uncultured Sphingosinicella sp.
TGGCGATCTCGAGCGCTTCCTCGAAACCGTCGTGACGAAGCCCGAGCACGACGTTGGCATACATCTGGATGAAGCGGCGATAGCTGTCCCAGGCGAAGCGCGGATCGCCGGATTCCTCGGCAAGCCCGCGAACGGTTTCTTCATTGAGGCCGAGATTGAGGACCGTGTCCATCATTCCGGGCATCGACGCACGAGCACCGGAACGCACCGACACGAGCAGGGGATTGGCGGCATCGGCGAAGGACTTGCCGGTTACCTGTTCGATATGGGCCAGGCCGGCGGCCACTTCTTCGCGCAGCGAATCGGGGAAACGCTCGCCATCGCGATAGTAACGCGCGCACATCTCCGTCGAGATGGTGAAACCGGGGGGAACCGGAAGACCGATCGAGGCCATCTCCGCCAGATTGGCTCCCTTGCCGCCGAGCAGGGTCTTGTCGCCGGATTCGCCGTCGGAAACGCCGCCGCCGAACCGGAACACATATTGCGTCATCAAGAGTTTCTCGCGTTCGAATGCACGAAGGGCTGTCGGGGAACGCGGACCATCATCCCTCGATCCTCGAGAAATCGGCGACCTGGTGGACGGCGTCCCGGATCCTGGCGAGCAGGTTGAGCCGGGCCTCCCGCCGGGCGGGATCGGGATCGTTCACAGTCACCTTGTCGAAGAAGAGGTCGACCGGTCCGCGAAGCGAGGCAAGCACCTTCATCGCCCGTTCGAAATCCTCGTCCGCAACCGCCGTTCGGACCCGCGGCTCGGCGGCGTCGAGCGCATCGTCAAGCTCGCTCTCCTCCGGCAGCGGAGCGTAGGAAAGCGCTTTTTCGCTTCGCTTCGCCGACCAGTTTTCCTTCTTCAATATGTTGGCCGCGCGCTTGTAGCCGGCGAGAAGGTCCGTACCCTGGGGCGATTCGACGAACGACTGGAGGGCTTTCACCCGGGCCAGAAGCCTGACCAGATCATCTTCGTCGCCAAGGGCGAAGACCGCGTCGATGAGGTCGTGGCGAACGCCTGCCTCGCGTTGCTGGACCTTCAGTCGATCGGCGAAGAAGTCGAGCACCGCTTCCTGGACGTCGATCACGTCCTCGATGAAGCGTCCGCGCTCGAGACTGGGCGTCAGGGCCGAATTCCACCGGGTCGCGACCCGGCTTCCGAAGCGATAGGTGAACGAGCCCACCTCGGCACTGATCTGGTGATCCCCTTCCTCTTCATCGAGCAGGTCCGGAAAGGAGACCGATCCGAGCGCTCCAAGCCTCGACAGCTTGAGCAGGATCACGGCCTGGACCAGCACTTCCCGAAGGGGCAGCCGAAGACCCGTTCGAACGAGGATCTGGATCAGCCCGAGGGCAGCGCGGCGAAGGGCGAAGGGATCGCGTGAACCGGTAGGCTTTTCGCCGATTGCGAAGAAGGCCGCCAGAGTATCGATCCGGTCGGCGATATTGACGATGGCCGTGACCGGATCGGCCGGGACCTCGTCCCCCTGACCTGCCGGCCGGTAATGATCGCGGATCGCTTCGACCACCGCTTCCTCTTCGCCCTGGGCCCTTGCCAGATAGGCGCCGAGCGTTCCCTGCAATTCCGGGAATTCGCCGACAATCTCGGTGACGAGGTCCGCCTTGGCGAGTCGGGCTGCCTTTTCCACCGCAGCCCCGTCGACGCCTCGAACGAGCCGTTCCTGGACCAGCCAGCGAGAAAGCCGAACGATCCGCTCGACCTTGTCGGCAAGGGTTCCGAGCTTTTCGTGGAAGACGATCTGCTCCAGCTTCTCGGCACGCACCTTGAGTGGAACCTTGAGGTCGTTTTCCCAGAAGAATTTGGCGTCGGCGAGCCGCGCTGCAAGAACCTTGCGATTGCCTTCGGCGATCGCCTTTCCGCCGTCCGACGAGTCGATATTGGCGACGCAGACGAAGTTGGGTGCAAGCGCCCCCGAGGGATCGGTCAGTGCGAAATATTTCTGATTGGTCCGCATGGTGAGCTGGATCACTTCGCGCGGGACATCCAGAAAGGCCGGATCGAAGGTTCCGAGCAAGGGTACCGGCCATTCGGTCAGGCCGGCATTTTCCTGCAGCAATCCTTCGTCCTCGACCAGCGTCAGCCCCGCTCCGGCGGCTGCCCGGGAAGCGCCGGCAGCGATCAGGTCGCGGCGTTCGGCCGGGTCAAGGATGACATGGCAGGCGCGAAGCTTTTCCGCATAATCGCCGGCGCTTCCGATGGTGATCGGCCCCGAATGATGGAATCGATGGCCGGATGTGGCGGCGCCGGAACGAAGACCCGCAATCTCGAAGTCGACGACCTCCTCGCCCAGCAAGGCAAGGATCCCATGAAGCGGACGAACCCAGCGAAGGCTTTCGGAAACGACTGACTGTTCGCCCCAGCGCATCGATTTCGGCCAGGGAAAATTGCGAAGGATAGCCGGCACCGTCTCGGCTAGAACGGAGGCGGTGGATCGTCCCGGCCTGTCGATCACCGCGAAGAGGACGCCGTCGCGTTCGACCAGCTGCGAGCGATCCAGGCCCGTCTTGCGAAGGAAGCCGTCAAGGGCCTGGGGAGGAGCCGAGCTTCGGGGTCCCTTGACCTCCTCGCTCACTGCAGCCGTTTCGGGCGGAAGGCCGCGGACGATGACTGCAAGCCGCCTCGGGGTAGCGAAGGTGTCCGTGCGCTCCGCTTCCAACCCTGCGGCTGACAGACGCTCACCGAGCAGTCGAGCAAGATCCGCGCAGGCGCGCGCCTGCATCCGTGCAGGTATTTCCTCGGACAGGAGCTCGAGCAGGAAGTCAGCCATTGCTCCACCCGTTATTGTCCATCCAGGCCTGGCAGGCGCCCTTCGCAAGGTCGCGTACCCGGCCGATATAGGCCTGCCGTTCGGCGACGGAGATGACTCCGCGGGCGTTCAGAAGATTGAAGACATGGCTCGCCTTGATCGCCTGCTCGTAGGCGGGGATCGGCAATCCCGACGCCAGGCAATTCTCACATTCGGCCGCCGCCTTTCGAAACAGTTCGAACAGGCTGTCCGTGTCCGCCACTTCGAAGTTCCAGGCCGACATCTGCTTTTCATTTTCGAGGAAGACGTCGCCATAGGTGACCCCTTCGCCGTTGAAATCGAGATCGAAGACGCTGTCCTTGTTCTGGATGTACATGGCGAGGCGCTCGAGGCCGTAGGTGAGCTCACCCGACACCGGCCGGCAATCGAAGCCGCCCATCTGCTGGAAATAGGTGAACTGGGTCACCTCCATGCCGTCGCACCAGACCTCCCAGCCCAGGCCCCAGGCGCCCAGCGTGGGGCTCTCCC
>CAYOJN010000225.1:0-3280 GCA_964404245.1 uncultured Sphingosinicella sp.
CCGGCGCAGCCGGCTTCGCCATCGGTCGCAGCTCCGGCGACGACGGCGACGGGTCCGGCGAGGGCGCCAGCGGCAGCGGCAACGGCACCTCGGGTCCGGTCCCGGAGGGACCGAACGTCCTCTTCGTCATGGTGGACGAGATGCGGTACCCGCCGGTGTACGAGGCCGAGGCGCTCAAGCGCTGGCGTGCCGAGCACCTCCCCGCGCAGAACGCGCTGCGCGAGGGCGCCATCGAGTTCCACCGCCACTACACGTCGTCGATGGCCTGCGGCCCGGCCCGCACGTCGCTCTTCACGGGCCACTACCCCTCGTTCCACGGCGTGACCCAGACCAGCGGCGCCGCCAAGGCCTCCGACGACCCGGACCTGTACTGGCTGGCGTTCAACAGCGTCCCCACCCTCGGCAACTACTTCCAGTCCGCCGGCTACCGCAGCTACTACCGCGGCAAGTGGCACATCTCCGACGCCGACATGGCCGTGCCCGGTTCCCGCAACCCCCTCGCCAGCTACACCGACACCGGCGAGCGCGACCTCGAGCGCGAAGCGATGTACCACGAGGCCGACCGCCTCGCCGGGTACGGCTTCGAGGGCTGGGTCGGGCCCGAGCCCCACGGGTCCAAGCCGCTCAACTCCGCATCCAGCGCCGCCGACGGCAAGCTCGGCCGCGACCAGGGCTACGCCGGCCAGCTCGTGGACCTCATCGAGACCCTCGACGGCGACGACGACGACCGGCCGTGGTTCCTGGTGGCCTCGTTCGTGGACCCCCACGACATCGCCCTCTGGGGCTACGGCACCCAGCGCTCGGAGCTGTTCGACTTCAGCGTCGACGAGTCGGTGCCGCCCTTCGAGGAGCTGTTCGACACCGACATGTTCGGTCGCACGATGAACGAGGACCTGGCCACCAAGCCGGCCGCCCAGCGCAGCTACCGGGACACCTACGCCGACTGGATGCAGGACGTCCCGCCCGAGAACTACCTGCGCTACTACTACAGCCTCCACAAGCGCGTGGACGCGCAGATCGCCAAGGTCCACGACGCCCTGAAGGCCAGCCGCTTCTACGACGACACGATCATCGTGTTCACCTCCGACCACGGCGACCTGCTCGGATCGCACGGCTTCATGCACCAGAAGTGGCACCAGGCCTACGACGAGGCGCTGCGGGTCCCGATGCTGATCTCGCTGCCGGAGACCCGTGCCGAGGGCGGCGACGGCGTCGTGCGCGAGGTGAACAGCCTCACGAGCCACGCCGACCTCGTCCCCACGCTGCTCTCGCTCACCGGCGTCGACCCGGCCGAGCACACCGAGGTCCTCGCCGAGCGCTTCAGCGACGTGGAGCTCCCGGTCGGTCGTGACCTGAGCCCCGTGGTGACCGGCGAGGTGACCGAGCTGAGCGATCCGATCTTCTTCATGACCGACGACGAGCCCAGCCGCGGCTCGAGCCAGGAGAACATCTTCGGGGTGGGCTACGACTCGGTCGCCCAGCCGAACCACATCGAGTGCGTCATCGCCGAGCTCGACGGCGAGGTGTGGAAGTTCGCCCGGTACTTCGACAACGTGCAGTTCTGGAGCGACCCCGCACCGCTGCAGGGCGAGCCCAAGGACGTCGTGGAGCACGTCGGCGAGGCCCCCGAGGGCGCCGTCGGCACCGTCGAGGTGCCCACGACGATGCGGATCAAGTACGAGCCCGAGCCCGAGGAGTTCGAGCTCTACAACGTGACCGCCGACCCCATGGAGCTCGAGAACCTGGCCGACGACCCCGCCCACGCGGATCGTCGCCGCCAGCTCGCCGAGCTCCTCGACGCCGAGCGCGAGGCCAAGCGCCTGAACCCCACCAGCGGCACCGTGCCCGGCCAGGCCTGACGCACCCGGCCGGCCCACCGGCCCACCAGCGGAGCCCCGGCGCCGCCGCCCCAGACGGGGTGGCGTGACCGGGGCTCCGTCGCGCCCGAGCGGACCTGCGGGCGCGGGAGGAGCAGGGAGACGCACCCGGAGGGGAACGTCCCGGCGGGTGCAGCTGGCGGCTTCACGGCTCCGTCGTGACCTCGGGCAGGGAGCGCCCCACGACCACGCCCAGGAGCCCCATCCCCGCGAGGAACCCGAGCGCAGCCTCCACCGCGATCGCCGCCAGGATGCTGCTGAGCCCTCCCGTGAGGAGCAGCAGGACTCCCATCGCGGTGTTGGAGACCGCGACGTAGTCCGTCCTGCGGTTCCCGGTGGCGAGGTCGACGACGTAGGTCTTGCGTCCGACGCGCACGCCGGTGTGCGAGAGGACGAGCAGCAGGTAGGCGGCCGGGTAGATCCACCACAGCGCGGCGATGGACGGCACGACCCGTACCGCCAGCAGCACGATGATGACCAGGGAGGCGACCGCCGCTCCCACGACCATGAGCGTGTCGCTGCTGCGGTCCGCCAGGCGCCCGAACGCCACGCCCCCGAAGGCGCTGGCGAGCCCGGAAGCGACCACGAACGGGCCGAGGCTGGCGAGGTCCACGCCGGCCTCCGCGGCGCCGAGGGCCACGACGAAGGGCGGGCTCAGCGCGGAGACGAGCAGCAGGGTGCGCACGACGACGAAGTGGCGGAAGGGCACGTCGGCGCGCAGCAGGCCGACGGCATGGGCCAACCAGCCGACCTCGAGGGAGGCGTCGGACCCGCCCGCCGGCTCGGTGACCGAGGCGAACACGAGCGACGCCGCCACCCACGTGAGCGCCGCTCCGGCCAACATGGCCACCAACGCCGCGACGTTCGCGTCGTCGCCCCCGAAGCCTCGGATGGCGAGGCCGAGCGTCACCGCCACGAGCCCGGACGCCACGGTGGACCACCCGTTGACCTGTCCCCGCTGCCCCTTGGGGACCGTGCGACCCAGCACGTCCTTGGAGGCGATCGACGAGAGGGCCCTCGCCAGCGCGAACACCGCCAGGGCGACCAGCACGGCCAGGCCGGCGGCGGTCCCTCGCATGGTGGCGGCGGCCAGCGCCATCGCGGCGGTGGCCAACGCCTGGCCGACCCCGCCGGCGACCCACACCCACTTGCGCACCGGTCGGCGCCGGATCCACGGCACGAGGGCTGCCTGCGGCAGCAGCGAGCCGGACTCCCGGACGGGCACGAGCAGCCCGATGAACGCCGTCGGCGCCCCGACGGCCGAGAGCAGCCACGGCAGCACGGCCTTGGCGTCCACGACCTTGTCACCGATGCTCTGCAGCCCCTGGGCCACGACGATGCGCATGGCGTTGCCCGGCACCTCCCGGCAGACGGCCTCGGGGAGGTCGCCGCAGCCGTGGTCG
>CAYOJN010000226.1:0-3260 GCA_964404245.1 uncultured Sphingosinicella sp.
AAGGCCGCTTCGACGGAATCAAGCGCCCCTATACTGTGGCCGACGTCCAGCGGCTTCGGGGCTCGGTGACCATCGAGCACAGCCTTGCGAGGCGCGGGGCCGAGCGATTGTGGGCGCTCCTGAAGGGCGAGGAACATGTCCCCGCACTGGGTGCAGTCACCGGCAATCAGGCCATGCAGATGGTTCGGGCCGGCCTCAAGGCCGTCTATCTTTCCGGTTGGCAGGTCGCTGCCGATTCAAACAGCGCAGGCGCGATGTACCCGGACCAGTCGCTCTACCCTTCCAATTCCGGCCCGGAACTGTGTCGACGGATCAACCGAACGCTCCAGCGTGCGGACCAGATCGACCATCTCGAGGGCGCGAGCGGCATTGACTGGCTGGCGCCGATCGTGGCCGATGCCGAAGCCGGCTTCGGCGGTCCCCTCAACTGCTTCGAGATCATGAAAGCCTATATCGAAGCCGGTGCCGCCGGGGTTCATTTCGAGGATCAACTCGCGTCGGAGAAGAAATGCGGCCATCTCGGCGGGAAGGTCCTGATCCCGACCCAGGCCCATATCCGCAATCTCGATTCAGCCCGACTTGCGGCGGACCTGTGCGGGGTTCCGACGATCATCATTGCCCGGACCGATGCCGAGAGCGCGCGCCTGATCACGTCCGACATAGACGAGCGTGATCAGGAATATCTGACCGGCGAACGAACCGCGGAAGGCTTCTTCAGGCTCAAGGAAGGAACGGGGCTCGACCATTGCATCAAGAGGGGCCTTGCCTTTGCCGAACATGCCGATCTCTTGTGGTGGGAGACGAGCCACCCCGATCTCGATCAGGCGCGCACCTTCGCCGAGGCGATCCAGACAGCCTATCCGGGCAAGATGATGGCCTATAATTGCTCTCCAAGCTTTAACTGGCAGGCGAAGCTGGACCGCGAGACAATCGCCCGTTTCCAGCGTGAGCTCGGGGCGATGGGCTACAAGTTCCAGTTCGTGACCCTGGCAGGCTTTCACGCGCTCAATCTCGGCATGTTCGACCTTGCCAGCGCCTATCGCGAACGCGGAATGGCCGCCTATTCGGAGCTCCAGCAGGCCGAATTCGCGGCCGAAGCTCGAGGCTATACCGCCACCCGCCACCAGCGAGAGGTCGGGACCGGCTATTTCGATGCGGTCGCCCAGGCCGTTGCGGGCGGCGAGGCCTCGACTACCGCCCTCGCCGAATCGACCGAAGCAGCGCAGTTCATCACCGCGCTCGCTGCAGAATAGGAGAAGCATCATGACGAGGCGTTACTGGGTTGTCGGGGGGGAATATCGGGACCCGGAGTTCCGTTCCCTCGTCCCCGGCACCGAGATCATGGCCGGTCCGTTCGACAATGCGCAAAAGGCGCGTAACGAATGGCTTCGGCTCACCAATTGCCCCCAGACCCGGTCAGCGACCACCCGCTTCGGGATTGCATCCGAGGCGCTGCAATGAACGGGACTGTACTGGCCGATCGACCCGGTGTTCGCGCCAGGAAAGCGGTCGAGCGCGGCGATGAGGTCCTGACTCCGCCGGCCCTGGCCTTCGTCGCCGAACTTCATCGCCGTTTCGACGGCAGGCGCCGGGCCCTGCTCAAAGCGCGCCTGGATCGCCAGCGCCGTTTCGATTCCGGAAGCCTTCCCGATTTCCTTCCGGAGACCGCCGACATTCGAGCGTCGGACTGGACGGTCGGGAGAATTCCCGACGATCTTCTCGACCGCCGGGTCGAAATTACCGGACCGACCGATCGCAAGATGGTGATAAACGCCCTCAATAGCGGGGCCAGGGTCTTCATGGCCGATTTCGAGGATGCGACGTCCCCGGTCTGGGCCAACCTTGTCGAGGGCCAGATCAACCTCAAGGATCGCTGGACCGGTCGGCTCCAGCACGAGGATCCGGCCAGCGGGAAACGCTATCGCCTGGGTCCCGACCCCGCCGTCCTGATGGTGCGGCCGCGGGGCCTTCACCTGCCCGAGCGCAATATCGAGGTCGAAGGCGAGGCGGTTGCCGGTGCCTTCGTCGATTTCGGGCTCTATTTCTGGTATAATGCCAAGCCGGCGCTTGCCGCCGGCTCCGGGCCCTATTTCTACCTGCCCAAGCTCGAGAACCATGAGGAGGCCGGCCTGTGGAGCGATGTCTTCGCCTTTGCCGAAGCTGAACTCGGCCTTCCCCGCGGCACCATCAAGGCCACGGTGCTGATCGAAACGATCCCGGCGGCTTTTGAAATGGACGAGATACTCTATGCGCTTCGGGAGAATATCGTCGGACTCAATTGCGGCCGCTGGGACTATATCTTTTCCTACATCAAGAGGCTCGGGCGAAGGCCAGAACGGCTCACTCCGGACCGCTCGGCGATGACGATGGACCGGGCCTTCCTGGCGGCCTATTCGCTGAAGCTGATCGAAACCTGCCATCGCCGCGGCGCCTTCGCGATGGGCGGGATGGCTGCGCAGATACCGGTCAGGAACGATGACGGGGCGAACGCGCAAGCCTTTGCCCGGGTTCGAAGCGACAAGGAGCGCGAGGCGCGCAACGGCCATGACGGCACCTGGGTTGCTCACCCGGCGCTGGTTCCGGTCGCCATGGAGGTATTCGACGAAGCCCTTGACGGGCCCAACCAGATCCACCGGTTGATCGACAGCGCAGTCAGCCCGGATGACATGCTTCGACTCCACGATGGCGCCCGGACCGAGGCCGGCGTTCGGGAGAATATCCGGGTCGCGATCCGCTATATCGCGGCCTGGCTCCAGGGGCGCGGGGCAGTGCCCCTCTACAACCTCATGGAGGATGCGGCGACGGCCGAAATCTGCAGGACCCAATTGTGGCAGTGGCTTCGCTTCGAGGCGCCCCTCGAAGGCGGGTCAAGGCTGGACCGTGCGCTGTTCGATCGGCTTCTGGCCGAAGAGAGCGCCGCTCTGGCTTCGAGCGGCCATTCGGATCTGGCCGAAGCGGAGCGCCTGCTCGTCGAGCTGGTGACGGCCGATAGCCTGGCCGAGTTCCTGACTCTACCGGCCTATGACCTCCTGCAATGAAAGGGGCGCGGCGGAAATGATCCGCCGCGCCTCTCCTGGTGATCCTGTTCGATTGTCAGCCTTGCTGGGGCAATGCTCCGCGGGCCTGAGCGATGATGGCCCGGAAGACATCGGCCTCGTGCATCGCGATGTCGGCCAGAACCTTGCGGTCGAGATCGACTCCGGCAAGCTTCAGCCCGTGCATGAACTGGCCGTAGGTCAAGCCTTCGGCGCGGACCGCGG
>CAYOJN010000227.1:0-3255 GCA_964404245.1 uncultured Sphingosinicella sp.
GACGATCTCGGCTTCAATTCCAATTATCTTCGGGTCGCCTTTGCGCTGCCGTTGCTCGTCGCCCCACTGCACACCATTGCCGCCTATTTCGCTTTGGCCTTCGTCGTCCTCGCTATCCGGTTGATGGTTCCCGAGCGGAATCGATCCGCGGCTGGGACAGCCGACACCTCGGTGGCCGAAGCCGCCGAGCCCGCAGCTGTCGCACGGGAAGCCGAAGAAGAGCCGGTCGCCGCCGCAGCCTGACGGCCAGGCAGGCGATCTCGCTCCGCTCCTGGACGACCGTCTGATCTGCGTCCGCGACCTTTTGTTGAGCTCTCGGATCCTCGAGCCCTCGCCTCAACCCCTTTCACTTTGTCACGGGTTGCGCTATGGGCGCGGCTTCCGGCCTCAGGGCTGGAAGATCCTATGCAATAGCTGTGGATTTCGCGCGGGAGGCGTATTGTGCGCCGCTTGCACCGCTAAACTTGAACGGGGTCAGGGCATGTTTGTGCCTCTGCCCGCTACAGAGTGAGAAAAATGGCGAAGAAGATTACGGGCTATATCAAGCTCCAGGTGCCTGCGGGCGCCGCCAATCCGTCGCCGCCGATCGGCCCTGCACTGGGTCAGCGCGGCGTCAACATCATGGAATTCTGCAAGGCCTTCAACGCACAGACCGGCGACGTGGAAAAGGGCACTCCCCTTCCCACCGTCATCACCGTCTATGCTGATCGCAGCTTTTCCTTCGAAACCAAGACTCCGCCGGCCACCTATCTTCTGAAGAAGGCGGCGAAGATCCAGTCGGGCTCCAAGGAGCCTGGCAAGGTCGGCGCCGGCAAGGTCACTCGCGACCAGGTGCGCGAGATTGCCGAAATGAAGATGAAGGATCTCAACGCCCATGATCTCGACGCGGCGTCGAAGATCATCGAAGGCAGCGCCCGCGCAATGGGCCTCGAAGTGACGGGGGGCTGAAGTCATGGCGAAACTCACCAAGAAGCAGAAGAAGATCGCGGAAAGCGTCGATACGGCGCGTCTTTATGGTGTCGATGAAGCGATCGAGGCGGTGAAGGCCAATGCCACCGCCAAGTTCGACGAAACCGTCGAAATCGCCCTCAATCTGGGCGTCGATCCGCGTCACGCAGACCAGATGGTCCGGGGCGTCGTCACTCTTCCGGCCGGAACCGGCAAGGATGTCCGGGTCGCCGTCTTTGCCCGCGGTGGCAAGGCGGACGAGGCTCGCGAGGCGGGTGCCGACGTCATCGGCGCCGAGGACCTGATGGAATCGATCCAGGGTGGAACGATCGACTTCGATCGGGTCATCGCCACGCCGGACATGATGGGTATCGTCGGACGCCTCGGAAAGGTTCTTGGGCCGAAAGGGCTGATGCCGAATCCGAAGCTCGGGACCGTCACCATGGACGTCACCAAGGCGGTCAAGGATGCCAAGGGCGGCCAGGTCGAATTCCGGGTCGAAAAGGCCGGTATCATCCATTCCGGGATCGGCAAGGCGAGCTTCTCGAACGAGGATCTGCGCCGCAATTTCGACGCCTTCGTCGAGGCGATCGTTCGTGCGAAGCCGGCGGGCGCCAAGGGCAAATATGTCAAGCGCGCGGCGATCAGCTCGTCGATGGGCCCCGGCCTGAAGCTCGACGTTGCGGAGGTGGCTTCGGCCTGATCTTCAGGACTCAAGCAGAAATAGACAAGGGCCGGAGCTATGCTCCGGCCCTTTTTTCATTCGCGCAAGGTAAGCTGTATCAGTTCTGCCCGCGCACAAGCTCGCCGCTGATGTCCCGGACCAGCCGGCCGCGGTGGCGCATCGCCTGGCGATCCAGCGGCATTCGGTAAAGCGCCTTCAGAAAGGCCTTGTCCTGGCGGGTGAGATCGGTCGGCGTTGCCGGACTATCGAACTGGGCAAGGATCGAACCGGTGGGTCGGGCGCTCGGATCGCGTATCTCGGCCAGTCCGACAAGGGCCGCATAGGCCGCTACCGTGTCGAGCGGCAGTCCGATCACCGCCGTCTCGTCGATAATGATGCTGGCACTGACCAGGCTTCGCTGCGACAGCGTGCTGATCTGGCTGCTTTGATAATGCATCATGGTCGGAACGCTGACAGGGATCGCCGACCCTCCCTCGCTATGCCCGCCATCCATCTGGCTCCTCGGGGCGGAGAGGAATCGGGACCGCTGGCCATGACGCCCCATCGTCTCGGTCGTGTACCACCAGCGGATCGGCGCATCGCCATTGATCACCGCCTTCCGGGCCGAGTTCGACAGCTCGGCAAGCCGGCGTGGGGACCGCCTGGCGATCTCGCTTATGGCGGCGTCCGCGTCGGGTACGAAGTTCATCACAAGATTGGCATCGCAGGGGGTCGGGGCGAGTTCCACACCCGCTTCGTCGGCGATCGCGCGAAGCTTCCTTTCTGCCGCCCGAGCCGCTTCCGGTACCAGGCCCCCGACTTTCGGGCAGACCGGAATCAGCCAGCGGGCTGCAGGAATCCGGCCGCTCGCTACACCGGTGGCTTCGACGAACGCCGTCGCCTGTTCGCGTGCCTGCTCCCTGCTAAGCTGGCTTCCGGTGACGACGATGTCATCGCTCTCCCCTTCCGAACCAGCCCTTGCCTGCGGCTGGGCAGCGGCGGTCAGGGCCAGCATCGAGGCGGCGGCTGCAACGCTGACCAGCTTTCCAGAAAGTCGGGCGAAACGACCCTGAAGGAAATCGGCCATGCTCTGTTCGCCTTCCGATCCGGAGTCGGAAATGAGACTAGCAGGAATCGCGTTTTCGACAAGCTTCCACCAGCCCTGGATGATTGACTTCCCGGCGATATCGTCTAGATGCGCGCCTTCACCCGCAGGTCCGCCTGCAGGTCCGTCCGAGACAGCTGGGGGGCGTAAGCCCTTAATCTTCCAGCCGAGACGGGGAAAGTCTTTCCGGCCCGCCGTGCGATGGTGTGTCCGGTCTGCCCAGGCCTCCAACGGCTTCCTGGGCCAGTCACTTCTCCCCATCGGACAATCGGCCCGGCGCAAGTCGGGCTTTCGTCGTGCCGCGGATGGTCTGCGGCACGGAATTGGAGAGAAGCATGGATCGAGCTCAGAAAAGAGAGCTGGTTGCCGAGCTGAAGCAGACGTTTTCCGAGACCGAGGTGGTGGTGATTACCCGCAATCTCGGCCTGTCGGTGGCCCAGTCCACCAACTTGCGGAACCGGATGCGCGAGGCTGGCGCCCAGTACAAGGTAGCGAAGAACCGGCTCGCTCTCATCGCACTCGAGGGAACGCGCTACGC
>CAYOJN010000228.1:0-3253 GCA_964404245.1 uncultured Sphingosinicella sp.
CTGGATATATTCGGCAAGGACCACCCTGATGTCCTCGGCCAGCTGGGCCGGGGTTTTGCCGACCGCCACCATGTCGGTGATGAGAGGCGTGGTGATCCGGCCGTCGGGCCTGACCTGGGTCCTTGAGCCGAGTTCGGGGTTGCGCCAGACGAAGACGGTGATCTCGTCGAGTGCACCGATCAGGTAATTTTCGCTGACCTGATCCGAAGATGCCGCAAAGCTGGCCGGAGGAAGCGAGTTACCGCTGCTTCCACCTGCTGCGCAGCCAGCCGCCAGAATGACGGTCGCCGCGACCAGACTGATTTTCGCCTTCGAAGGAAAATACATGGTCGATCCTCTTCACCAGCGCCTCGTCCTTCCACTCCCGATCGGGGACGAACGGCGCGCAGACTGAACTTCGCTATGGCTGGAAGAGGTAAAATTACGGTTAGGAACAAGGCCCGCTGATCCTGCCGTCCCGGATCGGGACTGGAAGCGCCCGACCCCTTAATCGGGGCCGTTGACGAGCGTCTCGATCGCCGGCGACTGGCCGAGAAAGGCCTGCGGACTGGCCGACAAACCGTAGGCGCCGGCAAGGAAGACCGCGACCAGATCACCTGGCTGGGCTTTTGGCATCATGACGTCGTCGGCAAGTCGGTCGAGCGGCGTGCAAAGGCAGCCGACGATCGTCACTTCCTCTTCAGCAGGCCGATCGAAATGGTTGGCGATAGCCACCGGGTAGTTGCGCCTGATCACCTGGCCGAAATTGCCGGACACGGCGAGCTGGTGATGCATTCCGCCATCGGTGACGAGGAAGGTCTTGCCGTGGCTCTGCTTGCGATCGACGATCCGGGTCAGATAAACCCCGGCTTCGCCGACGAGCCAGCGGCCAAGCTCGATCGCGAACCGGCTTTCGGAAAGGATTTCCGGCCGCTCGGCCAGCGCCTTTGCCAGTTCAGTGCCGATCGCCTCGACATCGAGCGGCTGCTCGCCATGGAAATAGGGAATTCCAAAGCCTCCGCCCAGATTGACCAGAGGTGGCCGGGCGCCGGCCTCGGTCGCGAGCTCGGCGGCAAGGGCGATCGTCGCTGCTTGCGCCTCGACCAGGGCGTCCGCCGACAGGGCCTGCGAACCGGCGAAGATGTGGAATCCCCGCCAGTCGGCCCCCGCCTCGAGGATCCGGCGGACCAGAGACGGTACCTGCCCGCTATCGACTCCGAACGGCTTTGCACCGCCCCCCATTCGCATCCCCGAACCCTTGATCTCGAAATCGGGATTGACCCGGACTGCAAGCGAAGGGCGCCGCCCGAGCGAAGCGGCTATCTCGAGGGCGCGGTCGACCTCGCCCGCCGATTCACAGTTCAAGGTCACGCCCTGTTCGATCGCCTGGCGAAGCTCGCGGTCGCGCTTGCCGGGACCTGCAAAGCTGATCCTGGCCGGATCGGCGCCGGCATTGATCGCCATTTCAAGCTCGCCGCCGGACGCGACGTCGAGCCCGTCGACGAGAGTCCGGATCGAGGCAAGAAGGGGGAGATAGGAATTGGCCTTGATCGCAAAATGAAGATCGACACTGGGGAAGGCCGACCGGAACCGGTCGATCTTGCTCTCGACCAGGGTGAAATCATAGACGAACAGCGCCGTGTCGCCGGCCTCTTCGACCAGATCGTCGGCGCGCCTTCCGCCGATCAGGAGCATTGAGTCCTGGTCGGCCGAAAAGCCGGCCGGAAGCGATCCCATCGGCTTGGTCATTCCATCAGCGCCTTCTTCAGTTCGACCCGGTCGAGCTTGCCGTTCGGGCTTCGCGGAAGCTCGTCACGCCAGAGGATCGGCCCCGGCTGCATGAAATTGGGAAGGGTGCGCCTGAGGAAGGCCCGAAGATCGTCCTCGCGATCCGTCTGCCTGGGCCTCACCACCAGGGCGATCGCCTCCCCGAGCCTGGGGTCGGGAAAGCCCAGAGCAACCGCTTCCTGGACGAGTCCCGAAGCGATTGCCGCCTCCTCGATCTCGGTCGGGCTGACCCGGTTTCCGGACGTCTTGATCATCCCGTCCTCGCGGCCGACGAAGAAGAGAAGGCCGTTGGAATCGCGCCTGACCCGGTCGCCTGACCAGACCGCGGTTCCCCCACTGGAGGAGTCGGCCGGCGCCGGCCTGAACCGTTCCGCGCTTCGCTCCGGATCGTTCCAATAGCCCCTGGCGACGAGCGGCCCGCAATGGACAAGTTCGCCTTCCCCCTCCCCCTCGACCACCTGCCCCCCGGAATCGACGACAAGGATTTCGGCCAGTGGAATGGCCGACCCGATCGAATCCGGATGAAGATCGAGCAAGGCGGGATCGAGATAGGTCGATCGGAACGCCTCGGTGAGGCCGTACATGGAATAGATGTCGGCAGCGGCGAACAGTTCGCGCATTCGCCGGATCACGGACGGCGGAAGCTTGCCGCCGCTGTTCGTAAGCCGTCTCAACATCAGCGCCGACCGGACCGGCCAGGGTGCTTCGACAAGTTGAACCCACAAGGGAGGAACACCAGCCAACACACTGATTTGATGCTTTTCTACTGCACGGATCACGTCCCTCGCGGTGAGATATTCAATCGGGACGACGAAGGCTCCGGCAGCCCAGGCGCAAAGAAGCTGGTTCTGGCCATAGTCGAAGCTGAACGGAAGCACGGCGAGGACCCGGTCAACGGGTTCAAGCTGGAGATAATGAGCGACGCTGACCGCGCCGAGCCACAGATTGGAATGACTGAGCATCACGCCCTTGGGCCTGCCCGTCGAACCGGACGTATAGAGCAAGGCAGCGAGATCGTCGGGACTGGCGCTGGACGGCGTCAAGGCGTCGGCAAAGTCGAACATGGCCCGGTCCGCTTCCTCGTCCTGGACCGAACAGCCCTCCGGAATGTCGCCTGGCTCCAGAGTGGCGAGCCGGGCCTTGCCGGTGATGAAGGCAGAAGCGCCGCTGTCGGCAAGGATATGCCGGACCTGGAGCCGCTTCAGCAGCGGATTGATCGGGACGTGGATCAACCCGGCCCGGGCGCAGGCCAGCGGCAACAGGCTGGTCATCCGTCCCTTCGGTAGCCAGCTTGCAACCCGGTCACCCGATTTGAGCCCCCTCGACAGCAGGGCAGCCCCGAGCCGGCCGATACCCGTCTCCAGCGCCGAATAATCGAGCAGTCCCTCTCTGGTCAGGAGCGCCGGCGCTTCCGGATCTCCGAAGGCGGGGAGATGGTCGAGCGGCCTTGGCGCGGAATCGATCTTGTCCACCCTCACTCCAGGAT
>CAYOJN010000229.1:0-3238 GCA_964404245.1 uncultured Sphingosinicella sp.
TACGCGCGGTGGTGCGCAGCGTGCTCAAGGCCTCCGCGCCCGGCGGGACGCGCAAAGGCGGCGTGGTCTGGCACACGCAGGGCGCTGGCAAGAGCATCGAGATGACGTGCCTGGCCGGAGCGCTGATGGCACACCCGCAGATGGGCAACCCGACCATCGTGGTGGTGACCGACCGCAACGACTTGGACAACCAGCTGTTCGGCGTGTTCGCGGGCGCGAGCGACATGCTGCGCGAGACGCCAGTGCAGGCCGACACCCGGCCGGAACTGCGCCGGTTGCTGGCCAACCGGCCGTCGGGCGGTATCGTCTTCACCACCATCCAGAAGTTCACGCCCGGTGAGGACGAGGACAGCTTTCCGGTGCTGTCGGAGCGCCGCAATATTGTGGTGATCTGCGACGAGGCCCACCGCAGCCAGTACGGCTTCGAGGCGCGGTTGCCCGGCCTTGCGAAGGTGCGGGTCGCAACCGTGGCTGGGGCAGAGGACACGGATGCCGCCAACGACGCGCAAGCCCGCGCCATCGCCGAAGCAAATGGCGCGTATGAGACGCGGACTGGTGTGCGCTACGGCTATGCGCAGCACCTGCGCGACGCCCTGCCCGGCGCGACCTTTGTCGCCTTTACCGGCACCCCCGTAAGTCTTGATGATCGCGACACCCGCGCCGTCTTCGGCGACTACGTCCACATCTACGACATCGAGCAGGCGGTGCGCGACGGCGCCACTGTTCCGATCTATTACGAGAGCCGCCTTGCGAAGCTGGACCTGAAAGACGGGGACGTCAGCCAGCTGGACGATGAGGTGGGCGAGCTGACGGGGGACGAAGAGGACGAGACGTCCAGGATCGCGCGGCTCCGCCGCTGGGCCGCGCTGGAGCAACTGGTCGGCGCCCCGCCCCGCATCCAGAAGGTGGCCGCGGACATCATCAGCCACTTCGAGAACCGCCTGACGGCACTGGACGGCAAAGCCATGGTCGTGGCCATGAGCCGGGACATCTGCGTGCATCTGTACAACGCCATCGTGGCGTTGCGTCCGGACTGGCACAGCGATGATCCAACGCGGGGCGCCATCAAGATCGTGATGACCGGCTCAGCCTCGGACAAGGCACTGCTGAAGCCCCATATCTACACGAAGGAGCTCCGCAAGCAGCTGGAGCGACGTTTCAAGGATCCAGCGGACCCGTTCAAGCTGGTCATTGTCCGCGACATGTGGCTGACCGGCTTTGATGCCCCATGCCTGCACACCATGTACGTCGACAAGCCGATGCGCGGCCACAACCTGATGCAGGCCATCGCCCGGGTAAACCGGGTGTTCAAGGACAAGCCCGGCGGTCTGGTCGTCGACTACATTGGTATCGCGAACGAGCTGAAGGCTGCCCTGGCCAGCTACACCCAGGCCCAAGGCCGCGGCAGGCCGACCATTGACGCGCATGAAGCCCTGGCGGTCCTGCGAGAGCAGATGGATGTACTGCATTCCATGCTGCACGGCGTCGATTACTCCGGTTTCAGGACCAACGCCTGGAAGCTGCTGCCCACGGTCGCCAACCATGTGCTCGGACTGGAGGACGGGAAGAAGCGCTTTGCCGATTCCGTCCTCGCCGCGAGCAAGGCTTTTGCACTGTGCTGCACGCTCGACGAGGCGCTGACGTACCGTGACGAGCTGGCATTCCTCCAGGCAATCAAGGCCGCGCTGACCAAGCATGTAGGCGCCGACAAGAAGCTGACCGACGAGCAGAAGGAGCATGCGCTGAGGCAGATCATCAGCCGCGCAGTCGTCAGCGACGAGGTCATCGACATCTTCTCCGCAGCCGGCCTCAAGCGTCCCGACATCAGCGTGCTGTCCGACGAGTTCCTGGAGGATGTGCGCCAGATGAAGGAGCGCAACCTGGCCGTCGAGCTACTGGAGCGCCTCCTCAAGGGCGAGATCAAGTCGCGCTTCAAGACCAATGTCGTCCAGAGCGCGAAGTTCTCCGAACTGCTTCAGCAGAGCCTGACCCGCTACCGCAATCGTGCGATTGAGACCGCCCAGGTCATCGAAGAACTGATTGAGATGGCCAGGAAGTTCCAGGAAGCCGCCCAGCGTGGCGAGCGCCTGGGGCTCAGCCAGTCCGAAGTGGCCTTCTACGACGCGCTGGCGACGAACGAAGCCGCCGTGCGTGAGCTTGGCGACGAGACACTAAAGAAGATCGCGGTGGAACTGACTCAGAACCTGCGTCGCTCAGTGACGGTGGACTGGGCAAAGCGGGAAACGGTGCGCGCCAAGCTACGGGTGATGGTGAGGACGTTGCTGCGTCGCTACAAGTACCCGCCCGACAAACAAGAACAGGCCACAGAGACAGTACTTCGACAAGCGGAAGAGCTTACGTCGGAGTGGGCAACCGCTTAGGTGTCCCAGCCCCCGTGCACCATCAATGCCCGGGTAGCGCCTAAGCCGCTTTCGCCATGCTCGAGTTGAGAGACTGAAGACTTCAGCGTGCTGCAGCCGGACCCAATGCTGTCACCCACCGAGTTGATCGAGCGCAACTCACGCGCGGTAGTTGGAACGGCGACTGAGCAAGCGGGTACCAGCGCCAGTTTCTGGAAATGGCGCAATTCCGCCTACGATTCGCCAACAGAAGTTGCTTGCCGCAATCGGTAGTTCAGGGTGCAATACAGCCAACTAAGCCAGGAGATTCGCTGTATGCCAGTTACCGTTCAACAGGAGGTCGCACAGAAGGCTGTCGAACACCTGAACCGCCACATGTTTTCAACCGTCGGTAATGCCGCTATCAAGAAGGTTCGCGTCTTCCGCGCACCCAAAGGAAAGCATCTGGCTGTCATCATGACGAACAGCGTTCTAACCGTCGCTACTGAGCCTGTGTACTCTCCTGTAGGCCAGGTTCCCGGCACGCTCAAGCGCCGATATGCACCGAATGATGCACGAAACTCCAACCTGAACTTCAATGGTTCCAAGCTTGGAGTTGGCTACAGCATTGACTGGTGGGTGTTTGACTCCGCGACGGACTTCGACGAGTTTTGCCATTGGTACGCGAAGCAAGCCTAGGCGTTGGTGGCCCAACTGGTGACGCAGTGCTTGGCAGATCGGTGCGTAGGTCCAAGTTAGCCGCGACCTGAGCCCATTCGCTCCGTGCTGCACTAGCGTGTCTCCCCGCGTCCGTAGAGGAGGAGGGGGGTTCTCCCTCCTTCCCTCAATGGTAATCGTCTTCCCGCTGATGCCTGGCCGCCAGCACCGTCACTGTGGCG
>CAYOJN010000230.1:0-3222 GCA_964404245.1 uncultured Sphingosinicella sp.
CGACCCCAACCTTGGCAAGGTTGTGCTCTACCCCTGAGCTACGCCCGCTCTGAGCTGCGCCGATGATCCGGCCGGGTAAGGCGGCGGCTGCTAGCATGGGTCCTTGACCCCGACAAGCCCTGTCGTAGGCGATCAGAGTCGGGCTTGGCAGATCAGGCTGCCATCCCACATAGGGCGTCATCGGGAATCGGTCGGAGAAGGTTGAAGTGGCCACTTTGGGATTGAGCGAAGGCGAGCGCGAGGCGGTCGAGAAGTTCCGGCGCGAGGTGGTGGAGCCGAGCATGACCCAGCTGGTCGTGCTCGATTTCTGGGCCGAATGGTGCGGACCGTGCAAGCAGCTGACGCCTGTGCTCGAAAAGGTAGCGGCGGACTATGCCGATCGCGGGGTCAAGCTCGTCAAGGTCAATGTCGACGAGGAAAAGTTCATTGCGGCCCAGTTCCGGATTCAGTCGATTCCGACCGTCTATGCCTTGTTCCAGGGCCAGCCGGTTGCCGACCTCACCCAGGCCCGAACCGAGGGCCAGATCAGTTCCATGCTGGACCAGATCCTTGGCCAGCTCCCGATCGACAGCGAGGCGAAGCAGGTCGAGGCCGAGGTCGAGCCTCTGATCGCCATGGGCGAGGAGGTACTGGACAGCGGGGACAGCCAGCGCGCCGAGAATATCTTCCGTCAGATCATCGAGATGGCACCGGACAATGCCGAGGCCCATTCGGGCCTTGCCCGTTCCCTCGCCGGCCAGGGCAGGCTGGACGAGGCTCGCGCCGTCCTCGACACGCTTCCCGAGAAGGTCGGAAAGGAGCCGGCCATCGCCCGTGCCCGATCCTCGATCGCCCTTGCCGAGATCGCGCCGACCGGTGACTCGGCCGAAATGGAACGCCGCCTGGCCTCCAACCCGGATGATCTGGAGGCTCGATTCGAACTGGCCGGCACTCTCATGGCCAAGGGAGACCGGGACGGCGCCGCCGATCAGCTGCTCGAAATCGTCCGCCGCGACCGCGACTGGAACGAAGGCGCAGCCCGGACTCGCCTGCTTCAGCTGCTCGAGGCGATCGGGCTGGAAGACCCGTGGGCGGCGCAGCAGCGGCGGCGCCTGTCGGCGATCCTGTTCGGCTAGGTCGGTCAGTGGCTGCTCTGCTTCGGGTCCCCGTTTTCCCGCTCGCCGGAGCGCTCCTCTTTCCGAATACCCAGCTCCCGCTTCACATCTTCGAGCCTCGTTACCAGGCCATGGTTCGCGATGCGCTTGCGAGTGACCGGCTGATCGCCATGATCCAGCCCCGAGGATCTGAGCTCGACCATGACAGCTTCACCCCCCCGCCACTTTTCGATGTCGGCTGCATCGGACGAATCACGTCATTCGAAGAGCTGGACGACGGCCGGTTCAACCTCGTCCTCGAGGGGGTGAGCCGGTTTCGGGTGGCGCGCGAGGCTGACGTCACGACGCCATACCGCCAGATCGATGCCGATCGCAGCGGTTTCGAGGAGGTTGGTGAGCCGGTGCTGGGTTTCGCCCAGCGCGCCGAGGTGGAGCGCGAGGCGAGAGCCTTCGCAGATTCGCTCGGCTACCTGGTCGATTGGGAGCAGGTCACGCGGCTCGATGACGAAATGCTCGTCAATGGCATTGCCCAGATTGCGCCGCTCGACATCGGCTCGAAGCAGGCCCTGCTCGAATCCCCGACTCTGGCTTCGCGCGCCGACCTTCTCGTTCAGTTCATGCAGTTTCAGAGGATGGCGCCTGGCGGTGCGGACGGCCCGGAAACGCTCCAGTGACCTTCGACGAAAGCCATCTGGCGATCCTGGTCTGTCCGCTCACCCGGACTCGCCTTCGCTATCAGCCCGAGACTCAGGAGCTGGTCTCGGATTCGGCTGGGCTGGCCTATCCGATCCGCGATGGGATGGCCGTCCTCCTGATCGAGGAGGCGAGACAGTTCGAGACGGCGGACCCGCCGAACCGCTGACGAGAGTCAGATCGGTAGGCCGCGCAGGAGCAGCGGCAGGTCGCCGGTTTCGCCACGTGCCTCCGCCATGAGCCGGTCCTTCAGCGGGCCGATCCGCTGGACCGCCGCCATTCCGAACCGACGAACCGCCGAGGCGCCCCGCCCCGGTACACCGTAGATCCGGGTCAGCGTGTCCGTCGCCATTGCAACCATCAACGTATCGAGGCCGCGCCAGCGTTGGTAGCGTTCGAGCAATTGTGAGTCCCCCGGATCGAGGCCCAAACGGGCGCCTTCGACGAGGATTTCGGCCAGTGCAGCGACATCGCGAAAGCCAAGGTTCAGGCCCTGGCCGGCAATCGGATGTATTCCGTGCGCGGCATCGCCCACGAGCGCGAGGCGGGTGTCGGTGATCCGGGCGGCATGATGGAACCCGAGCCGATAGTTCCAGCGCGGTCCCGCAAGGGTGATCGGACCAAGGAATCCGCCCATCCTCTTTTCGATCTCGTGAGCGAGGGCGCGGTCCGGCAGATCGAGCAGAGCTTCGGAATCCTCGACTCGAACCGACCAGATGATGGCCGACCTTTGAGCTTCGCTTTCGCCCGAGGGCATTGGCAGGATCGCGAATGGGCCTTCGGGATAGAAAATCTCATAGGCGATATTTTCGTGCCATTTCTCATGCGTGACCGTGGCCACAATCGCGACATGATCGTAGCTCCAGCGCGCCATCGGGATCGACGCGGATTCACGGGTCGGCGAATTGCGGCCTTCGGCGCCGACCAGAAGCGGCGCCGAAAGCAGCTGCCCATCCTGGAGTGCCACTCGGACGCCATTGGAGTCGCGGACCACCTCGCCGGGTCGGCCCGGCACCAGCATCCGGACCCTCTCCCCCGCCATCGCCGATTCGCGAAGCGCCATCCGAAGATGGCGATTTTCGAACATCATTCCGAGCGGATCGTCGCCCGCCGGCGGGTCGAAGAGGATCACCCCGGGCTTGAGGCCGTCGCTGACCCTGATCGACTCGATCGGATTGCCCTTTCCTTCGAGCCGGCCGCCGACGCCGATCGCCTGCAGCATTCTCCAGGATGAACTGGAAACGGCGGTCGATCGACCGTCATAGGTCGCTGCCAGCTGGGTTTCGGGATCGGCGGGATCGACGACGATGCTGGACAGGCCGTGGCGGTCGAGCGCGATTGCAAGCGTCAGCCCGACGATGCCGCCGCCAAGGATGATGACATCTGCGCGTTCCATAGGCCCTCCAACGATTTTCCTGCCCTACCGATGCACGGC
>CAYOJN010000231.1:0-3210 GCA_964404245.1 uncultured Sphingosinicella sp.
AGCAGGCCGCCTCCTCGACCATCCCACTCGAAACGCTCCAGCGCGCCTTCCAGAATATCTACGACACGATGGACACGATCGACCAGTTCAAGCTGGAGGCGCTCGGAACGATGAAGCAGACGGTCGACACGCTCGGCAAGGAGGTCGAGAAGAGCCGCGGCTATATCGCCCGGGCCGAAGGCGTCGAACAGAATCGCCTGTCCGGCGAAGTTTCGCCGTTGGCGGCCCTGGAAGGCTGAGATGAGCGCTCATCCGCGCAGCGTCGACAAGGCGATCGCCCGGTTCGACGAGGTTATGGGACGGATCGATCGAAGCCCCGCCTCGAAGGCGGCTGCGAAAAGACTGCGCTCGCGCGGAGTGGCGGCAGCCGGGCGCAAGCTGGGCTATATCGGGATCGCCCTGGCAATCCTGATCGCGGCGACGATCGGCTTTGGTCTCATTGCAGGGCCGATCGGCCTTGGCGGCCTGTTCCTGGTTGCGACCCTGATGCTTCTGACCGTCATCCTGATCGGAGTGATGCCGACCGAGCGACCGATCGTCGAATATAAGGAAGACATGCCCAATGCCGCCGTCGTCCGGAGGCTCGACCAGATGCTGGTCCGAAAGCGCTCTGCCCTTCCGGCCCCGGCCGCGAACCGGATCGATTCGATCAGCGCCCAGCTGCCGCTGCTCGAGAACCGGCTTTCGGAAACCGACCTGCTCAACCCGCTCGCCCAGGATGCCCGCCGGTTGATGGGGAGGCATCTTCCCGAACTGATCGAACGCTATGAACGGGTGCCGGCGGAATATCGAAGCGAGCGCGACGGCGAGGGGCTGACCGTGGACCAGAGGCTCGTCGCCGGTCTCGATGCGGCCAAGATCGCCCTGGATGATCTCGGGCGCAAACTGGCGCATGAGGATCTCACCGCCTTCGAGAGTCAGGGCCGCTTCATCGAAAGCCGCTACAAGGACCCGGACGACGCCATCCAGGGGCGCTAGCCCCTCAGCCAGTCCCTCCGACCCCACCAGGCCGGGGGACGTTCAGGAAACGGACCCGATGCCCTTCGAACTCGAAAGAGTCCTTCTCGACACCGAAGACTATCTCCTGAAGGCGCTTCGCTCGGGTCCCGTCCGGCAGGCGAAGAAAAGGCGAATGAAGCGCAAGTTCGAGGAAGCGCTCCGGCGGTTCCGGCGGTCGGCCTGGATCCTTGCCGGCCTCCTCCTTGCCATGGTCGGCGCGAGCATCGTCACCCAGGTCGGATTCTTCACCTGGCTGGTCGCGATTCCGACTGCCTTCTTCATCGCCTTCCTCTCTTTGTTCTGGCCGACGAAGGGGCAAGGAGATACGCCGCTCAGCGCCTCGCTGCCGCTTGGAGAACTGGCCAGCCGGGCTTCCGACGGCCTTCTCGACCGCTTCGATTCGCTTCCCGGGCGGGCAATCGGCCCGGCCGACCGGATCGTCGCCAGGCTCCAGGAAATCGCCCCCCATCTCGACACGCTCAAGGCCGACGATCCGGTCACCGGCGACAGCCGGCGGCTGATCTGCGAGCACCTTCCCCGCCTCGTCGACACCTGGCTCGACCTTCCTCCGTCCCTTCGGGCACCGGGCTCGGAAGCCAGCCGGCGACTCACCGAAAGCCTCGACATCGTCGCGGACGAACTGGACGATCTTCTCGAACGCTGCTGCCGCGACCGCCAGATCGGCTTCGAGACCCAGCACCGGTTCATCGAAACCCGCTACAAGGATGGGGGACCGGTCCGAAGCGGATGATTTCCTCCGGCCGGAAAGCATCCTAACCCCTGTCGGGTGTTCAAACGCCTGCTCCCCGATCGCTTCGTCCTGTGGCTGCTCGCAACCCTTGTCCTCGGGCTGGTCCTTCCAGTCTCGGGTTCAGTACTCGGTCTGGTCGACAGCCTGACCCTTGTTGCAATCTTCAGCCTCTTCTTCCTCCACGGGGTGAGGCTCCCTCGCGAAGCGCTTGTAGCCGGCATCACCGACTGGCGGCTCCATCTGGCCATCCTTTCGATCACCTTCCTTCTCTTCCCGGTTGCAGGACTCGCCTTGTCGTCGCTCTTCCCCGGCCTTCTCGCGCCGCAATTGTGGATGGGGCTTCTGTTCCTGTGCGCCCTCCCCTCCACTGTGCAGAGCTCGATCGCCTACACCTCGATTGCCGGCGGCAATGTCGCTGCGGCCGTCGCCGCAGCGGCCTTTTCAAATCTTCTTGGTGTCTTCCTGACCCCGTTGCTGGTCGCTGCGCTTCTCGAGGCGCAGGGGGCACAGATCGGTTTCGGGACGATCGGGAGGATTTTCTTCCTCCTCTTCTTTCCTTTCATTCTGGGTCATTCGCTTCGGTCGCGCCTTCACCGGCTGGTCGGGCGATGGCCGAGGCTGACGACCCTCGTCGACAAGGGCACCATCCTGCTCGCCGTCTATGGCGCCTTTTCGGCGGCGACCGTGGCCGGGATCTGGTCAAGTCTACCGCTCCCCCAGCTGCTGATCCTGTCCGCCCTGGCCATTACCCTGCTGGGGATCATCCTCGCTTCTGCCTGGGCGATCGGCCGCCTTGGCGGATTTCCCTATGAAAGCCGGGCTTCAATCCTCTTCTGCGGGTCGGTCAAGAGTCTTGCCAGCGGTGCGCCGATGGCCCGGATCCTGTTTCCGGGCGCCACTGCCGGCCTCGTGATCCTTCCGCTCATGATCTTTCACACCATCCAGCTGATCGTCTGCGCCTGGATCGCTTCCGGCCTTGCCGGCCGACGGGCTCGAAAAGCGGCCGTTCCGCCTTCCGGCCACTGACCTGGCCACTTTCGACACTAGGAAATTGGCTTCGCCTTCCCTATGTCGCGCGCTCCCATGGAAATCGAACTCCCAACCCCGCCCAAGGTCGGCATGGTTTCGCTCGGCTGTCCGAAGAACCTCGTCGATTCCGAGCGAATTCTCACCAAGCTGAGGTCGGACGGCTATCAGATGTCGCCCGATTATGCCGGCGCCGATGTCGTCCTGGTCAATACCTGCGGCTTTCTCGACTCCGCCAAGGAGGAGAGCCTCGAAGCGATCGGCGAGGCGATATCCGAAAATGGCCGGGTGATCGTCACCGGCTGCATGGGCAAGGAAGCCGACCTGATCCGGGAGCGCTTTCCCAACGTTCTCGCAGTCACCGGCGCGCATCAATATGAGGAAGTGGTCGGCGCCGTCCATGTCGCCGCGCCGATGCCGCCTTCGGCCTATCT
>CAYOJN010000232.1:0-3164 GCA_964404245.1 uncultured Sphingosinicella sp.
CCGCCGCTTATGGCGGGAAGGCCCATCGCTTCGGCGCCGATTATATCATCCCGGCTCCCTTCGATCCGAGACTGATGGAGGTGGTTCCGGCTGCCGTTGCCCAGGCGGCGATGGACAGCGGAGTCGCGCAGAGCCGGATCGAGGATATGGACGCCTATCGACTGGCGCTCCGCGCCCGACTCAATCCCACCACCTCGGTCCTGTCACTTGCCTATGAAGCCGCCCGCTCGAATCCGAAGCGGGTTCTGTTCGCCGAAGGCGAGGAAGATGTCGTTCTTCGTGCTGCAATCGCCTTTCGCAACGGCGGCTATGGGATTCCGGTCCTGGTCGGACGAGACGATGTCCACGACCGCCTCCGCGCCCTCGGCGCCGACGAACCGGAAAGCTACGAGGTTCTGAACAGCCGCCACTATCCGAAGGTCCAGCAGCTTGCGGAGTTCCTTTATGAGCGACTCCAGCGGAAGGGCTATCTCCGCCGAGAAATCGAGCGCACCGTCAACCAGGACCGGAACATCTTCGCTTCCCTCCTCCTGGCCACCGGTGAAGCCGATGTCATGATCACCGGAATCACCCGCACTTTCGTCCAGAATCTGCGTCAGGTCCGCCGGGTGATCGACCCGCTCCCTGGCGTTACTCCGTTCGGGGTCCATGTCATGGTCGGCCAGAGCCATACGATGTTCATCGCCGACACGACGGTGACTGAGCGGCCAAATGCCGAGGAACTGGCGAAAATCGCGATCCATACGGCGCAGGTCGCCCGGCGAATGGGCCATGAACCCAGGGTCGCCTTCATGTCCTATTCGAATTTCGGAAATCCTGAAGGCAGCTTCCTGGACCGGGTCCGGGATGCGGTGAAACTGCTCGACGAGCGCGACGATGTGGATTTCGAATATGAAGGCGAAATGGCGCCGGATGTCGCGCTGAACCCCGCCCTTCACCGGGTCTATCCGTTCAGCCGGCTGACCGGGCCGGCCAATGTGCTGGTCATGCCGGGACTTCAGACCGCCAATATTTCCGCTAAACTCCTCAAGGAGCTGGGCGGCGACGCAGTGATCGGACCGATGCTGGTCGGAATGCAGAAGCAGGTCCAGATTGCACCGATGACGGCCAGCGCTTCCGATCTCGTCACTCTGGCCGTGCTCGCCGCTGGCGGCATTGTCCGCTGAATGTCAGGACTTCCGCGAGGAAGTTTTTATTGCGGGTTGTCGGCCGTCTGGCCACCGCGCCCGACCTGCCCGACAGCGCCGATATTTCCGAACAGCTCCTCGAGCAGGCCTCGATTGCTTCCGAGCGTCGGAGTCTCGTCATTGCTGGGATTGATCCGCGAGACCAGCTCGAGTCCGGTCCGTTCGACCCGCTCGACATTGCCGCCCTGATCGAATCGGACGTGAAGAACCGTCTGCTCGGAAGGCTTCGGCATCGAGAAGGCGAGCTGGCGGGTCTGGCGTGACAGATAATACCAGTCGCGGTCGTCGAACTGCCCGACGAAGGTGGGCCGGCCAAGAGTCGACTGGACCGACTCGCGATTGTCGATTCCGGGCTGGATTGCGGTGACGAGAGTCTCGTCCAGGATATACCCTTGGTGATCCCTGATCGCGGTGCAGCCGGCGGCGAGAAAGGAAGCGCCCACCGCAAGGGCCAGGGCTGCGCGGGATCCAAGCCGGAAACTCATCTGCCATTCACTCCTGATCGACCGCGCTTCCCGCGGAGCAAGCGGGGCCGGACTTGACTAGCCCTTCCAATATGAACATCGCCTATCCGGCGCAAGCCGCGCTGACCCTGAGGAAATGCCTTGCCCTTCCTGCAACGCCTGTTTGGCGAGACCAAGGAGCGCGAAGCGCTGCAACCGCTCTATCGATCGCTGGTCCGAATCGGACGCGATCCCGCCTGGTATCGCGACGGCCAGGTCCCCGATAGTCTCGACGGCCGCTTTGCAATGGTCGCAGCGATCACTGCACTCGCTTTGCTTCGTCTCGAGTCGGAAGGCGAGGACGGACGACGTCTCTCCGTACTTCTGACGGAGATCTTCATTGAGGACATGGACGGCACGCTTCGTCAGATTGGCATTGGCGACTATGTCGTCGGAAAGCATGTCGGGCGGATGGTCGGTGCACTGGGCGGACGCCTTGAAGCGTTTCGGGAGGCCAGCGAGTCGGGCGATTTCGAGCAGGCCACGGCGCGCAATGTCTTCGCCGGAACGCCGCCGTCACCGGAGGCACTCGCCTTCGTGTCGGACCGACTTCGGGCGATCAACGAGATCCTGGGCGAGACGAAGCACGCCGACCTTCTGGAAGGGAGGATAGGATCGCCGTGACTCCCGAATTCAGCCGCACGGTCCGGATCGACACGCTGGGCGCATCTCCCCGGCGACTGGAGATCGAAGCGGACGAAGGCGAGCGACAGGCGCTTGCGCGTCGATTCGGCCTGGTCGAGATCAGTCGGCTGGCCGCCGAAGTGGAGGTTTCGCGCAACAATGACGAGGTGCGCGCGCGGGGGCAGCTTCAGGCTGAAGTCGCCCAGAGCTGCGTTGCAACGACGCAACGGGTCGATTCAAGCCTCGAGGAGCCCTTCGACCTGCTGTTCCGGCCAAGACCAGAAGCGGTCGGCCCCGAGGAGGAGATCGAGCTCAGCGAAGGCGAGCTGGACGTCATTTTCCACGGCGGCGCTGCCGTCGATATTGGCGAGGCGGTCGCCGAGACCCTGTCTCTCGGCCTCGACCCCTACCCCCGTGCCCCCGGCGCCGAACAGGCGCTGAAAGCAGCCGGAATCAAAAGCGAAGAGGAAGCTGGGCCTTTCGGCGCCCTCGCTGCACTCCGCGACAAGCTGAAGAAATAAGGCTCAGGCGGCAGGCGAGCTGCACGCCCGGGCCTCGTACAAGGCGATCAGAACGGGACATCGTCGTCGAGATCGCTGTCGAACGCGGGCGCGGGCCTCGACTGCTGGCGTGAACCGCCGCCAGCGCTGTTCGAACCACCAAAGCTGTCCCCATAGTCGGCGCTGCCGCCACCGCCGCCCCGGCTGTCGAGCAGAACGAGCTCGCCCCGGAAGCGCTGGAGCACGACCTCGGTCGAATAGCGGTCCTGGCCGGACTGGTCCTGCCATTTGCGGGTCTGGATCTGGCCCTCGAGATAGACCTTGGATCCCTTCTTCAGATAGGATTTGGC
>CAYOJN010000233.1:0-3161 GCA_964404245.1 uncultured Sphingosinicella sp.
CTGCTTCCTTCCGGACCTGACCGGGTTGGCGAGAGCGCCGTCCGCCCGACTCCCGACGCGCATATGGGCGCGAACGATCGGTGAATCAACGCCCCTGCATGTTGTGAAAGCCGGAAGGAATCCGGACCGTCAGGCGGTCCAGTTTCTCATCGAGCCAGATCTGGCAGGCGAGCCGGCTGTACCGATTCACATGAGCGGCGAGATCGAGCATGTCCTCTTCCTCCTCGCTCGGCGGCTCGAGCCGGTCGAAATCTTCCGAATCGACGATGACATGGCAGGTCGAGCAGGCCATCTGGCCTTCGCACGTGCCTTCCAGCGGCTGACCGGCCCGCTGGGCGACGTCGAGCAACCGGTCGCCGGCCTCGCCGCGAACCTCCTGGACATGATTTCCATCGGCGGAGACGAACCGGACCAGGGTCATGCCGCGAGCCCTGGCTGGCGCTTCGCTTCCTCGTCGATCGCAGCGAGCGCCGATCGAAGCTCCTCGTCCGTCGTGTAGCGGCCGAAGCCGATGCGAAGGCTCGACCGCGCCTGGGCCGGGGTCAGGCCAAGCGCTGCAAGGACATGGCTGGGGCGGCCTGAGCCGGAGGCGCAGGCCGAACCCGATGAGAGAGCAACGTTTCTAAGCGACGAAATCAGCCTGGCGGAATCGAGGCCGTCCAGGCGGATGTTGAGATTGCCCCGGTAGCGCTGCGTCTCCGATCCGTTCACCTTCCAGCCGGCCAGGCCGGTCCGTGCGATCGACCAGAGTCGATCGATCTTGGCCTGGTCAGGATCCTTTCGCTGCGAAAGTAGTCGGGCGGCCTCGCCAAAGCCGACGCAAAGAGCGGGCGAAAGCGTCCCCGACCGGACTCCGCCTTCCTGGCCGCCGCCATGAAGAAGGCTTTCGAGCTCGACGCCCTTTCGAACCCAGAGCGCTCCAACCCCCTTCGGACCATGGACTTTATGCGCCGAAAGGGCGACCAGGTCGCAGCTGTCCAGCGGAAGCGGAACCCGGCCGAAGCCCTGGACCGAATCGCAGAAGAAGAGCGCCCCTTTCGCTCTGGCAATTCGGCCGATCTCGGCGACCGGCTGGATGACCCCGATCTCGTTATTGACCAGCATTGCAGCGACGAGGCCGGTTCCGTCGGTGACGCGATCCGAAACGAGGTCCAGGTCGACGAGGCCGTCCGGCCCAACGGCAAGCAGGTCGACCTCGAAGCCGAGTCGGGCAAGATGATGGAGGCTGTCGAGAACGCAGGCATGTTCGCTTGCCAAAGCGACGATCCGTCGGCGGTTTGACGGAAGACGTGCCGCCGCGCCCTTCAGCGCCCAGTTGGCCGCTTCGGTCGCTCCGCTGGTGAAATGAAGCCGCCCCTCCTCTTCCTCGCCGAGTTCGGCGAGGACCTGGCCCCTTGCATGATCGATCGCGGCCGCGGCCTCGCGGCCGGGTCGATGGGCGCTGTGCGGATTGGCGAAGCGGGTCCGGATCCAGGGTGCCATCGCCGCCTCGACCTCCGGCGCGACCGGAGTTGTCGCCTGATAATCGAGATAGTGGATCATGCCGCCCGCCTGCCTTCGGCCAGCTTTCGCCATTCGGCGAGGAAGGCCTGGATATCCTCCTCCCTGGTCTGCGGCCCGAAGCTCACCCGGATCGCTTCGTTCGCTTCTTTCTCCGTTTTTCCCATCGCGAGGAGGACGTGGCTCGTCTTCTGGCTTCCGGACGAACAGGCGCTCCCGGCCGAAACCGCAATCCCCGCGAGATCGAGCCGGATCATCTGGACGGCCGCGGACACTCCGGGAAGGCGATAGGCGGCGATGGTGGCGATCCTCGGCGCCCCATCGGCGATGATCTCGCCGCCGAGCGAGCGTATCTCCGCGTCGAGGATGGAGCGAAGCCGGACCGACTCATCATACCAGCCATGGTCCGCTTCGAGGGCAGCGGCGAAGCCGGCGATCATCGGGCCCGCCGAGGTTCCGGGGCGAAGGCCCCCTTCCTGCCCGCCCACCGCTTCCAGGTCTGCCTTGTTCCTGAGCAGAAGGGCGCCTATCCCCGGCGGCCCGCCTAGCTTGTGGGCGGCGACGATGACGAAATCAGCCTCGGGCAAGGGCAGCTTGCCGGCGCTTTGCGCACAATCGACCATGAGTAGCCCCTTTGCGGCGGCGACCCGTTCGGCGACCTGGTCGATAGGATGGATGACTCCGGTTTCATTGTTCACGGCCTGGACGGCAACGATCGGACGCTCGGTCCCAGCCAGTTTCTCGTCCAGATCAGCAAGGTCGAGCCTGCCATCGGTACCAACCCGGATGGTCGGGGCCTCACCGGCGCTTCGAAGGACGGCCGAATGCTCGATCGACGAGACGATCCTTGCGCCGGCCCTTGCCCGCCGGAGAACGATGTCGATCGCCTCGGTCGCTCCGGAGGTGAAGACCAGTTCGCCATTCCAGCCCAGGGCCCGGGCTATCCTCTGCCTTGCCGCTTCCACGGCCGAGCGCGCCGCCCGTCCTTCCGAATGGGCGGAGGACGGGTTGGCCCAGTTGAGGCAGGCCTCCTGGATGGCCGAAACGGCTTCCGGCAGGATCGGCGTGGTCGAGGCATGATCGAGATAGATGCGCCTGGGCAAGTCGGCTTCGTCCTTTAAAATTGCAGAAAAGCGCTGCCTTCCTATATAGGCGCGGCGATGCGCGGTGCACCGGCACGGCGTCCTATGAAATCATCCAAGCGCAGGTAGCAATGCCCGAAGTCATCTTTCCTGGGCCCGAAGGTCGGCTTGAAGGCCGCTTCAATCCCGGCCCCCGCCCCCGCGCACCCGTCGCACTGATCCTCCACCCCCACCCCCAGGGTGGCGGGACGATGAACAATGCGATCGTCCTTGCCCTCTACAAGACCTTTGTCAGGCGCGGCTTCGCGACCCTGCGGTTCAATTTCCGTGGAGTCGGCAAGAGCCAGGGCGTTTTCGACAACGGGATCGGCGAATTGTCCGATGCCGCAAGCGCCCTCGACTGGGTTCAGTCCATCCACCCGGAAGCGGAAGTGACCTGGATCGCCGGCTTCAGCTTCGGTGCCTGGATCGGAATGCAGCTTCTCATGCGCCGTCCGGAAGCGCGGGGGTTCATCTCGATCGCCCCGCCGGCCAACATGTATGATTTCTCCTTCCTCGCCCCCTGCCCGGCCTCCGGAA
>CAYOJN010000234.1:0-3119 GCA_964404245.1 uncultured Sphingosinicella sp.
CTTGGCGATTTCATCGTCGATCCGCTGCCGCCGATCGAATTCGGCCGGATCGCCGCCCAGGCGGCCAAGCAGGTCATCTTCCAGAAGGTCCGCGATGCGGAGCGTGAGCGGCAGTTCGAGGAATTCAAGGAGCGGGCCGGCGAAATCATCACCGGAGTCGTCAAGCGGGTCGAATTCGGCCATGTCGTCGTCGATCTCGGCCGAGCCGAAGGAGTCATTCGCCGCGACCAGCAGATCCCGCGCGAATTGCTTCGGGTCGGCGATCGGGTCCGTTCGCTGATCCTCAATGTCCGCCGCGAGAATCGCGGGCCGCAGATTTTCCTGTCCCGCGCCCACCCCGATTTCATGAAGAAGCTGTTCGCCCAGGAAGTGCCCGAAATTTACGACAGCATCATCGAGATCAAGGCGGCCGCACGCGATCCCGGGAGTCGGGCCAAGATCGGCGTTCTTAGCCATGACAGCTCGATCGACCCCGTCGGCGCCTGCGTCGGAATGAAGGGGAGCCGGGTCCAGGCGGTGGTCCAGGAGCTCCAGGGCGAGAAGATCGACATCATCCCCTGGTCGCCCGATCTTGCCACTTTCGTCGTTAACGCCCTTCAGCCGGCCACCGTCAGCCGCGTCGTCATCGACGAGGAAGAGGGGCGGATCGAAGTGGTCGTTCCCGATGATCAATTGTCGCTTGCGATCGGTCGCCGCGGCCAGAACGTTCGCCTCGCCAGCCAGCTGACCGGTTCGGCGATCGACATCATGACCGAAGCGGATTCGAGCGAGAAGCGGCAGCGCGAGTTCCTCGAGCGCTCGCAACTGTTCCAGGACGAGCTTGACGTCGACGAGACGCTTGCTCAGCTGCTCGTTGCCGAAGGCTTCGGAGCACTCGAGGAAGTGGCCTATGTCGAGGCGGACGAGATCGCCTCGATCGAAGGTTTCGACGACGAACTGGCAGCCGAGCTTCAGAGCCGGGCCGCCGAGGCGCTCGAGCGCCGCGAAGCGGCAGCGCGGGAGGAACGGCAATCGCTCGGCGTTTCCGACGAGCTTGCCGAAATGCCCTATCTGACCGAGCAGATGCTGGTCACCCTGGGCAAGGCGGGAATCAAGTCGCTCGACGACCTCGCCGATCTTGCAACCGACGAGCTGGTTCAGAAGAAGCGGCCCGAACAGCGCCGTCAGCGCGAGAGCAACCGGTCGGAAGACAAGGGTGGAATCCTCGCCGATTACGGGCTCAGTGACGAGCAGGGCAATGAGATCATCATGGCTGCCCGTGCCCACTGGTTCGAGGATGAGCAAGGGGAGGACGCGGTTGCGGAAACTCCCCAATGAGACCCTAAAGCGCGAAAAGCACAGCCCGGAGCGCAAATGCATCCTTAGCGGCAGGAATGCCGCTCGGGACTCGCTGATCCGGCTTGCTCTTGGTCCTGACGGAGAGGTCGCGCCGGATGTCCGTGCGCGGGCGCCCGGTCGCGGCGCCTGGATCGGCGTCGATCGTCAGGAGCTGGAGGCGTCGCTGGCCAGGGGCAGGCTTCGAAATGCCCTTGCGCGCGCTTTCAGGACGGGCGAGCTTGTCGTTCCTTCCGATCTTGGTGAACGCATCGAGCAGGCCCTTCGGCAGACCGCCCTCGACCGGCTCGGTCTCGAGGCACGAGCGGGCTATCTCGTCACCGGCAGCGAGAAGATCGAGGTAGCTGCGAGGCGTGGAGAAGTCCGGCTGCTGATCCATTCGGCCGACGCCCGCGACGATGGCCGGCGAAAGCTCGACCAGGCCCTCCGGGTTGGCGGCAGGATCGACGGCGAAGGCACTGGCGAACAGGGCCGGGGGGTGGTTTTTCCAGAGGGAAGGGCCATATTGTCGTTGGCGCTTGGACGGGACAATGTGGTACATGTGGCCATTGTGGACCGGGCCGCCGCGGCGCGTGTTTCGCACGCGATCGAGCGGTGGCGCGCTTTTATCGGACGTGAGGCTGGGTTGGCGGCTGCTTCGGCGGATGCGCCGGCTGCGCCCGAAACGGATGTGAGTGAAGGAAGCTAAGTGAGCGAAACGACGGATAAGCCGAAGCTGGGAGCACGGGCGCCACTGGGCCTGAAGCGGACGATCGAGACGGGCAAGGTGAAGCAGAGCTTCAGTCATGGCCGCTCGAATACCGTCGTGGTCGAAGTCAAGAAGCGGCGCGTCCTGGGCCGACCGGGCGAAGCCGAGGCGCCAAAGCCCGAAGCATCGCCCGCCCCCGAACCCGCGCCCGCACCGGCGGCTCGGGCACCCAAGCCTGCTGCCCCGGCATCAAAGCCCGCCCGTCCGGTCGACGACGCCACCGCCCGTCGCGAGCTTCAGGACCGGCTCCTGCGCGAAGCGGAAGAGGCTCGTCTCGCGGCGCTCGAGGAGGCTCGTCGTCGCGAGGACCGGCAGGCCCGGGAAGCGACCGAGGATGAGAAGCGCCGGGCCGAGGAAAATCGCCGCGCCGAGGAAGAGGCAAAGCTTCGGGTCGAACAGGAGGCCAAGGCCCAGGCAGAGGAAGAAGCCCGTCTTGCCGCCGAGCCGCAGCCGTTGGTTCCAACAGCAGCCGCACCGGCCGTCGAGGAGGAGGATCGCCGGCCTGGTCATGCCCGTCCGAAACATCCCCCCAAGCGTCCGGAACCGGCTCGTCCGTCGCGGGGTCGGGACGATCATCGCCGCGAGCGCGGCAAGCTCACCGTCACCAGGGCGCTGGTCGACGAAGGCGATGCGCGTGCCCGGAGCCTTGCTGCGCTCCGCCGCGCCCGCGAGAAGGAGAAGAGGTCGCACATGCAGTCGGGACCTGCAGTCAAGCAGGTCCGCGACGTCCGGGTCCCGGAGGCCATCACGGTCCAGGAACTCGCGAACCGAATGGCGGAACGCGGGGCCGATCTGGTCAAGGCGCTGTTCAAGATGGGCACGCCGGTCACGATCAACGAGACTGTCGACCAGGATACGGCGGAGCTGTTGATCGAAGAGTTCGGCCACCGGATCGTCCGGGTTTCCGAATCTGACGTCGACATCCAGACCGAGACCGACCTCGATCCGCCCGAGACGCTCAAGCCGCGGCCTCCGGTGGTCACGATCATGGGCCATGTCGATCATGGCAAGACCAGCCTGCTCGATGCCATTCGCG
>CAYOJN010000235.1:0-3115 GCA_964404245.1 uncultured Sphingosinicella sp.
AAATCGGCCAGAACCCCGTCGCAGTCGAGGTAGAGCTGGCGCATCAGAAGCGCTCGGCCCGAAGGCTTACCCGGATCGGGGAATCGAACATCTGCCAGGGCTCGACCGCGAGCATTTCATTGCTTTCCTTCGCCTTGCGACCGTCGGCGAGCGACCAGGTGATGTGATAGGTGCTTCCGTCGGGTCGATCCGTCGTTCCGGCGATGGCCACGATCATCGCCTCGACTCCTCTGCCGTCATCGGCGCGCCCGACGATTTCGCCCTCGCTCTCAGCCGGGAGCGGGGCGTCGCTCGCCGCTTTCGCGGTCAGGGTGACGTGATCGGCGACGAGGTTGGCAAAGAGCGGGGGAAAGCGCTCGACGAGCTGGCGGCGCTGTTCGCGGTCCAGTTTCCAGCCGGTGACCGTCTGGCCGTTACCGGCCCTGGCATGGGCCTGCTGTGCCGAGAGTGCCATGAGCGATGAACCCGCACCCGCGCCGGTCGTTCCTTGCTTCGAGGAGATGGAAGATGAGCGAGAAGAAACCCGATCGGAACAGGCAAGAGGATCTTCCGCACCGGGACCGATCGGAAATCGAGGAAGAAGCCCGCAAGAACCGGGAGGCGCTCGATGAAATCCCGGCCCACGGAACCGACCCGCTTCACGAAGGCCCATGAAATCGCCTGCGGTCAGACCTCGAAGAGGATGGAAACCCGCGGCGTGGGAGCCTAGATTGAGGACATGTCCTGGTCCGTCCTGATCGTCTTCCTGGCGACCGTGATCGCGATGGAGCTCTTTGCCTATGTCATGCACCGCTGGGTCATGCATGGCCCGGGCTGGTTCCTCCACGCCAGTCATCATCGCGAGCGAAAAGGCCGGTTCGAGGCCAATGATCTCTATGCGGTCATCTTCGCCTTGCCATCGATCCTTCTCATCCATGGCGGTGTCAATCTGGGCTGGGGAAGCTGGGCCGTCGCGGTTGGAGCCGGCATTGCCGCTTATGGCCTGATCTATTTCCTGTTCCACGACGTGATCGTCCATCGGCGCATCGCCCATCGCTACGTCGCACGATCGCCCTATATGAAGCGGATCGTCCAGGCGCATCGGCTCCACCATGCGGTCGAGAGCCGAAAGGGGACGGTGAGCTTCGGGTTTCTCTATGCGCCGAGGCCCGATCTGCTCGCAGCGCAGCTGGGACGGCAGACGGAAGGACTTCGGTCGCCCGGCAAGTCGCGAAGCTAGCGCAGGGTATCGATCAGCGCCCGAACGACATGAACGAACTTGGCCGGCTTTCCGATCGAGGTTCGCTGGTCCCAGGCACCGGGTCCGAGCGCGACGACCTTTCGCCCGATGTCGCCATAGATATTGGCCGCGGATAGAACCGCCCAGCGCGACCGGACCGGCAGACGCGCGGCGCCGATCCGGGCCGATTCCTGATAGGGTTCGGCAAGCCTTGCGAGCCGGGCTGCGAAATCGGCGAGGAGGGCTCGGTTCTCGGGCTGCGCCAGGTCCCCGGGCTCGATCCCCGCTTCCTTGAGCCAGGCGGAAGGCAGATAGGTTCGGCCGCTGCCATGATCTTCGACAAGGTCCCGGGCGACATTGGCAAGCTGGAAGGCAATCCCGAGGTCCGAGGCGTGGCCGAGCACCTTTTCCTCGTCCGGACCGACCCCCATCACCACCGCCATCATGCAGCCGACGGCGCCGGCGACATGGTAGCAGTAACGAAGCAAGTCCTTTTCCTCGGCCGGCCTCCAGCCGGCGGCGTCGAGAGCGAAGCCTTCGACATGATGGTCGATATAGCAGCGGGGAATCCCGGTCTCGGCGACCACGACCGGAAGTCCGTCGAAGGCGGGTATCCCGACCCGTTCGCCAGCCAAGACCCGATCCGTGAGTTCCCTCACCCTGGCGACTCGAAGTGGACCGTCGGCCGGGGCAACGGCGTCGTGACCGAGCGTCTGGCCGTCGATCATGTCGTCGCAGGCGCGGCACCAGGCATAAAGCAGCCAGGAGCGTTCCCGAACCTCGCCGTCGAACAGCCTGCTTGCGAAGCGGAAGGACTTGGAGCCGGCGCTGATCGTCCGCTCCGCCTCGGCGACCAGGGATTCGCGTTCAGCGCGCGTAATCATCGATCATCAGTCCTGCCGTTGCCTTCGCGCTTCCGACGACTCCGGGGATGCCCGCACCGGGATGGGTTCCTGCACCGACGAAATAGAGATTGGGGATCCGGTCGTCGCGATTATGGACCCGGAACCAGGCGCTCTGGGTCAGCAAGGGCTCGAGGCTGAAGGCCGATCCGAGATGAGCCCCAAGATCGCTCTCGAAATCCGTCGGATCATATTGGAACTGAAGGCTGATCCGGTCGCGAAGCCCCGGCATCATCCTTTCTTCCAGAACGTCGATGATCCGGTCGGCATACGCGTGCTTCTCTTTTTCCCAGTCGATCGAGGAATGGCCGAGATGGGGGACGGGCGCCAGCGCGTAGAAAGTGGAATGGCCGGCCGGCGCCATGTCGGGATCGGTCGCGCTCGGATGATGGAGATAGAGCGAGGGATCGTCCGGAAGCCTGCCTCGGGCGTAAATGTCGTCGAGCAGGCCGCGATAGCGAGGTCCGAAGAGGATCGAATGATGCGGGATATCGGGCCAGCGTCCACGGGTTCCGAAATGGAGCACGAAGAGCGAGGGAGAGAAACGCCGCTTTCTGAGCCGCCGGACCATGGTTGGTCCTCGGCCATGGCCTTCAATGAGTCCGTAGCTGTGGACGACGTCGCCATTGGACGCCACCTGGTCAAACGATTCGACCGTACCGCCCCGCGTCCTGACGCCGGTGACCATCCGGCCATCGCTTTCGATCGCTTCGACCGGCGATGACAGGAGGAGGCGGCCGCCCAGTCGCTCGAAATGAACGACCATGGCGCGGATGAGCGCGTTGGTTCCTCCCCTTGCGAACCAGACCCCGCCATCCCGTTCAAGCTTGTGGATCAGGGCATAGATGGCGCTGGTGGTCATCGGGTTGCCGCCGACCAGAAGGGTATGGAAGGACAGCGCCTGGCGCATCCTTTCGTCGCTGACGAAGCCGGACACGACCGAATAGACCGACCGCCAGGCCTGGTAGCGTGCCAGCGAGGGCGCCGCCTTCAG
>CAYOJN010000236.1:0-3091 GCA_964404245.1 uncultured Sphingosinicella sp.
TCATAGAAGCAGTCGACCGGACAGACCTCGACGCAGTCCATATATTTGCAGCGGATGCAGGCATCGGTAACGACGTAGGTCATTGTTGGCTCTCTCTCCCAACCCAATCCCCTAGTCTTGGCTGCCTTGGCTCGTCAATTCACAATAGGTCGCCCGCGCTTCGGGCGCTGGGCCGCGGCGAACCGGTAATTGCTCGATCCGAAGCACCCGAACTTCGCCTCGAAGGGCAAAGCTGAGGACGTCACCGACCCGAACCGGGGCATGAGCCCGGTCGATCACCCGTCCGCCGATCCTGATCCGCCCTTCCTGCGCCAATTGCTGGGCAAGAGCGCGCGATTTCACGATTCTGGCGAACCACAGGAACTTGTCCAGCCTGAGCGCGTCAGCCACGCCTGAGGTCCGCGAGCGCCGCAAAGGCGGAAGCAGGCCGAACGGCGCGGCTGCGCCGCTGACCGCCACGACCACGACCGCGCCATACCCATCCATTCTCCTCGCTGTCCTTTCGAAAGCCGAGATCCCGCATCAGTCTCGAGACCGACTCCGGCGTGAGCCCGAGCGAAGTGGAAAAGACGGAGTCAACGGGATCTCCGGCCTTGCCGGCCCTCGCTTCGTGGGCGTGGGTAGCCAGCCGCTCGGCCAGGTCTACACGCAGCATCTGCGAGCCCAGTGATCGAAAACCGAGCCTGCCCAGGGACACCTTCAACTGGTTGACCGACGGAGTTTCGATGACCGTGCTGCCGGGCGAAGGAAGCGCCTGCATCGGAGCCCCGGTCGCCGCTGCTCGAAGTGCGCTTCGAAGGCGCATCGCCTCGGGTTTGAGAAGGGCTGGCATGAAGAGGTCGAGCGCACCTATCCTCACTCCCAGCCGGAAGAGGAAGCGGCGCTGTTCCCGGTCGAGCATCGAAAGCGGCTCTGTCACCACGTCGCGGGCGATCACTCCGCCTTCGTCTACGAGCATTGCGAGGAGGGCTCGAAGCGCTGGCGGAGCCGTCCGATCCTGGGCCGAACGACCTGCCGAGCGAAGCGGCGAGAGCGCGCGCTCGACTTGCGCTTTCAGCCAGTCCTGAAGCCTTGAAGTGACCGCCTCGCGCCCACGGTCGGACACTTGATCGATCCGGCGGTCGAGCCGGATTCGTGGCGAAAGGAGATTCTTGCCGCGGTCGAGCCGAGCGACTTCATGGCCGCGCCACAGAATGGCGACCGGCAGGTCTTCCTCGGTTCGAAGCAAGAAATGATCGTCGCTGTCGGCGACGAGGGCCGCTGCTCTCTTCTCATATTCGCCGGCGAGCCTTCGTTCGGCCGTTGCAAGCAACATCTTGCGGTCGGCATGGCGAGCGGCGGGATCCACCTCGAAGCCGAACCCCTGGAGACGGCCGATGGCATAGGAGCCGACGCTGACTTCGCCTTCCGAATCAATCAGCACAGGAAAATCGCCAGCGCCTTTCTTGCCAAGGTCACGCATCAGGACGGCGGTGCGCCGATCGACGAATCGCTGTGTCAGCCGGTCGTGGAGAGCGTCCGACAGTTTCTCCTCAACGGCCACGGTTCTGAGGGCCATCGCAGCGGGCTCGCTCAACCAGTCGCTGCGATGGGCGATATAGGCCCAGGTGCGAACGCCGGCGATCCGGTCCGCAAGCGTATCGATATCGCCCTGCACATTGTCGTGCTTTGCCACTTGTTCGGCGAACCAGCCCTGGGGGACCCGCTGGTCTCCTTCGCTGAGGTAAAGGAACAGGCGGGCGACCAGCCGGGAATGATGTTCGGGTCCGGTCTTCCTGAAATCGGGCAGGCCGCAGGCTGACCACAAGCGTCGGACAAGGCCCTCACCGACCGCTCGATCGCGGATCTCGGAGTCGGTGGAAAGCAGCCTGAGCACCGCCAGATCGATCGCTTCAGGAGCGGGCCGAAGGACCGGGCGGACCGGTCGCCGCTCGAGCGAGCGGATCAGTCCGTCGAGCGACCGAAAGTCGAGTTCACTCTCGCGCCAGTAGAGATGATCGAGCGGTGCGAACAAATGCTCCTCGATCGCTTCGATCTCCTCCGGGCGGAACTCGGCCATCGCCTCGCCCTCCATGGTGAGGCTTCCGAACGTGCCATCACGCTGGTGGCGGCCGGCACGACCAGCAATCTGCGCCATTTCGGCCGGGAACAGGCGCCGACGCCGGCGCCCATCAAACTTGCCGAGGCCGGCGAAGGCAACATGATCGACGTCCATGTTGAGACCCATGCCGATGGCGTCGGTTGCGACCAGATAGTCGACCTCGCCCGCCTGATACATGGCCACCTGGGCATTGCGGGTGCGCGGCGAAAGCGCTCCCATCACCACGGCCGCTCCGCCGCGCATCCGGCGGAGCATTTCCGCCACCGCATAGACCTGCTCGGCCGAGAAGGCGACGATCGCCGAGCGTGGTGGAAGTCGGGAAAGCTTGGCAGGCCCGGCATAGCTGAGGGTCGAGAACCGTGGCCGGCCGATGATCTCGGCCTTTGGAAGCAGGTTTCGGATCATCGGTTTCAGCGCTTCCGATCCGAGGATCATCGTTTCCTCGCGTCCGCGCGCGTGAAGCATTCGATCGGTGAAGACGTGGCCGCGTTCGGGATCGGCCCCGAGCTGGGCTTCGTCGACGGCAACGAACGCGAAGTCCCGTTCCATCGGCATGCTTTCCGCCGTGCACAGGAACCAGCGCGCATCGCTCGGAACAATCTTTTCCTCGCCGGTGATGAGGGCAACGCGATTGGCCCCCTTCATCTTCACCATTCGATCATAGACCTCGCGCGCCAGCAGGCGCAGCGGGAATCCCATCATTCCCGACGAATGAGCGGCCATCCGCTCCACCGCCAGGTGGGTCTTGCCGGTATTCGTCGGACCAAGAATGGCCTTCAACGGCGCATAAGCCGGGTCGCTCATGACCAATAGATCGGTCCGGACCTGACAAAGCGCAACCTTTTCCAGCGCTTGCCAGCTCGACTCCTTTCATCCCTGAAAGGCGGCGCCTCGTCGCAGCACCGCCTTCCGGTGCGAATCCGTAATTTGACTTTAACCTCTTTTCTTCACAACCCTTGCCACCTGCCGAGCGGGGTGCGCGGCGGGGGT
>CAYOJN010000237.1:0-3064 GCA_964404245.1 uncultured Sphingosinicella sp.
CTTCGATCGACCAGCGCTCGCCCGGACCACGGATCCCGACGCGGGCATTGACCAGAGCATAGCTGGGCTGTTCCTTCTGCGGGAACAGGTCCGATCCGGTATTGTAATCGTCGGTCATCCGGGCGTCGACATAGAAGAGGCCGGAGAGACCGGAATTGCCCAGCCTCGGGGTCCAGGCGAAGGAGCTGGTGAACACGACCTTGGGCGCATTGGAGAGATTGTCGCCCGGAAGCATCCGAAGCGCCGGATCGAGCGGTGCGCCGAGCCGGCTGCCGACCAGATTCTCGCGATATTCCGTGTCGGCGAGGGTGAGCCCCGCGGTGATGTTGATATCGCGATCGACCCGGACTGCCCCTTCAAGCTCGATACCCTCCGAGCGGACGCCCCAGCCGATATCGTCCGGTGCGCAAACGCCGGTCGTGACGTCGAGATCGCGGTCGAGACCGGCAAGGCTGTTCTGGCAGCCATTGATATTCTGGACCAGGAAGACGGTGCCGTTGAAGGTGTTCAGCTGAAAGTTGCGGAACTCCTGGCGGAAGACGACGGCATTGAGCGTGAACGGGCCGCGAGAAAATTTCATGCCCATTTCATAGGCATTGTTGATCTCGGGATCGAACTGGAGGTTGCCGACAAGGGCCTGCGCACCGCCGGGAGTCAGTGCGAAGGGCAGGATCGGCGACTTCAGGGCCGAACGATCCAGATTGAACCCGCCTGCCTTGTAGCCACGGGAATAGCTGGCATAGAAAAGCCAGTCGGGGGTCGGCTGGAAGGAAAGAACGGCAGTTCCGGTCCATTCCTTCTCGCTGCGCCGGTCGTTGATCGACACGCCGTTGAGTTCGGCCGTCGAATTGCCCTGGCAGCCGAGGGCGATGAGGCCGCCGGCAAGCGCCTGCTGAGTGGCATTTCCGCCGACCAGCTCGTCAAGCAGGGTCGACTGGAGGACCGGGCAGGTGGTGTTGTCATTGCCGAAGGTGGCATCGAGGCGCTTGCGCTCATTGGTGTAGCGGGCGCCGATCGTCAGTGCGAGCCGGTCGGTGATGTGGAAGATGTTGTGCGTGAACAGCGCCCAGTTGCGGCTGTTCTGCCTGTAGGTCTCGCCTGTCGATCCGCGATCGTTGATTGAATCGAGCAGGTTGAAGCCGTTCGCGATGTCGGGCCCGGCGACCGCAGCGATCGTTCCCGGACCGACGACCGGAACCAGGCAGCCCGGGCTGGTCGGGGAGTAGAGCGCTGCAAGGGCGCTTCCTGAAACGATTCGGCAGGTCGCGAAACGGCCATATTGAGTGCCGAAGCGTAGATTGTCGGTGACGGTCAGATCCTCGTCGGCAAAATAGCCGCCGACGAGCCAGTCCATGAATCCGTTGAAGGCCGTGCCCTGAAGCCTCAGTTCCTGGCTAAAGGTCTTGAACTCGCGGGACATATTGCCGTCGGCCGCGCGATAGAGGATGTCGACGCGGCTGTAGTCCGTGTCCGAACCCTGGTCGCTGTCATAATTGCGGAAGGCTGTGATCGAGGTCAGCGTTGCGCCGCCCAGGTCCCAATCGGCCTGGAGCGAGACGCCCATGTCCTCGGTCCGGCCGTCAAAGCTCCGACCGGGAGTCGAGTAGATAGTCCGGCTGAACGGATCCTGGTAGGCCTCCATCGGCTGACCAAGATCGCGAAGCACGTTGATGATGTTGTTGCCGGTTGGGCTCGAGAGGGGCGAGGCGGGCTCGTTGAGATCGCCGATAAGAGGATTGAATCCCCGATCGAGATAGACAGCGCCGCAGCAGGATTCGTCACGGCGGGTATAGTCGCCGATCAGGCGCATGGAGAGCGCGTCGTTCGGCTCCCAGAGCAGCTGGCCGCGAACGAAAAAGCGATCGCGGTCGTTGACGTCGGTGTCGTTGGCGGGATCGTAGTAAAAGCCGTCGCGGCGGACATAGACGCCGTCGAAGCGATAGCCGAGTCCGCTGGTTCCGATCGGCCCGGAAACCGCGCCTTCGGCCCTGACATGGTCATAATTGCCGTAGGTGAGGGCGGCCATGCCCTCGAACTCGTTGAGATTGGGCCTTCGGCTGATGATATGGATGAGGCCGGCCGACGCATTGCGCCCGAACAATGTGCCTTGCGGGCCGCGGAGCACTTCGACGCGTTCGATCTCCCCAAGCTCATTGAGGCCGATGCCGGAGCGGGAGCGATAGACTCCATCGACGAACACGGCGACCGAACTTTCCAGTCCGGGATTGTCGCCGACGGTTCCGATGCCCCGGATCCGGGCCGAGCCATTGGCTTCGGACCCGGTGGATGAAACCAGGAGCGAAGGCGCGAGCTGATTGAGAGCCCGGATGTCCGACGCGCCGCTGTTCTGAAGCTGTTCGGCGCCGACGGCCGACACGGCCAGGGGGACGTCCTGGAGCAACTGATTGCGGCCCTGAGCGGTGATGACGATGGCATCATCGTCTCCCGTTTCATCAACCGCGGCCTGTTCGAGGCCGGTCTGGTTGGACGTCGTACCGGTTCCATCCTGGGCAAAGGCCGGGCTCGCAAATGCGGTCAAACCTGCGGACAGCAGCCAGAAGCTTTTCTTCATGAAATCCCCTCCCAAATTTATCTGTTTGGGTGAGAGCTATCGTGAATGTGGCTTGACTGCCAGCGAAAAACCCGCGGTTTCCCGTAGGTTTTCGGCATTATGGCAAATGCGCAACAGATGGGTTGCTGATTGAAACGCTCGTGAAACAGAATGCCGCTACGGAAAGCTGGGTCGGGGTGATTCCCGACCCGCCTGCCGCTAATTCAGGTCAACGCGGTGCGAGCACCATCAACATCTGGCGACCTTCCATTCTGGGGTGCTGTTCCACCTTGGCGATCTCGTTCACGTCGCTCTGGACTCGCTGAAGGAGCTGCATTCCGAGTTGGCCATGAGCCAATTCACGGCCACGGAAGCGCAAAGTGACCTTCACCTTGTCGCCTTCTTCGATAAACTCATGGATCTTGCGCATCTTCACGCCATAATCATGGTCGTCGATATTCGGACGCATCTTGATCTCCTTGATCTCCTGCGTCTTTTGCGACTTCCGCGCCA
>CAYOJN010000238.1:0-3026 GCA_964404245.1 uncultured Sphingosinicella sp.
ACGCCGAGCTCGTCGAGCAGCGGGGCGATGGCGAGCTTGTCCGCGACGGAGAGGTTCATGCCCTCCTGCTGCGCGCCGTCGCGCAAGGTCGTGTCGTAGACGTCGAAGGTGGTGTCCACCGGTGGCTCTTCTCGTCGTGCGGCTGTGCCTGTCGGGTGCCGGTCGGTCTGCGGTCGTGTGAGCCCCCCTCGTCCTCCGCCGCCGGTCGGGGTGGGACCGGTGGGGCGGAGGACGGCTGTCGGGACGGGCGGGGTGGTGCCCGGACCAACAAAAAGACCCCCCGGGGTACGGGAGGTCTGCGCGTCCGGCGGGTGGGCCGAACGCGCTACTCGATAATGAGGGTGAACTGGGTCACGCGGGCATCATGCCATACCTACGGGACCGTAGGAAGAAGCGACCCGCTCGCACCCGACCTCGGCAGCCACCGTCCCGCGGGCGGGATCGACCCGGTTCGCGTGGCGCTACAACGATCCGCGTCCTCCCGTCCGTCACCCTGAGGACGGCCGAGAGAGCACCGGCCGCCGAGCCGACGGGAGCCAGGGGTGCGGACGAGGGAACGGGACGCGGCGATGGCCGATCTGGTGCGTGAGCGTGGCCCTGCCCTCACGCGGTACGCCTACCTCTACACAGGAGACGTCGCGGCCGCGCAGGACCTCGTGCACGACGCCCTCGTCAAGGTCCTCGTCCGGTCCGGCCGGGGGTTCGAGCCCGACGTCCTGGAGGCGTACGTCCGGCGGACGATCGCCACCCTCTTCGTGGACGGGCACCGCCGCCGGCGCGCCTTCTCCGCCCGGGCCCACCTGCTCGCGGTCCCGGACCACCATGCCGGGCACTCCGGGGAGACCGAGGGACGCGCCGACCTCGCCTCCGTCCTCACGCACCTGAGCAGCCAGGAGCGCACCGTCGTCGTCCTGCGGTTCTACGAGGACCTGACCGTCCCGAGGATCGCGCACGAGATGCGCCTCGCGGAGGGCACGGTCAAGCGGTACCTCAGCAACGCCCTCGCCAAGCTCGAGCAGCACCTCGGCCCCGTCGACCCGCCGGGCGACGCGTCCGAGGTCGACACCCGAACCACCCGCCACGGAGGAAGGAGCTGACATGGGGTACGACCTCCGCCGCGGCCTGGACGACATGGGGGCCCGCGCCGCCCTGCCCGGGACGCCCGTCGAGCCCGACGACGTCGTCGCACAGGTCCGCCGTCGTCGTGCGCTGCGGACCACGACCGTCGTGTCCGTGGCCGCCGCTGCCGCGCTCGTCACCGCCGTCGTCGTGCAGGCGGCGCCCTGGCAGGGTCCACCTCTCCCCCCGGCCGACCCGACACCCTCGGTGACGACGCCGACGCCGACGCCGAGCCCGACGTCGACGACCGCCCCGCGTCCCGAGGCGACGGAGACGATCGCACCGCCGACGACGACCGACGTCGAGCCCGCGGTGGCGCTGACCGACCAGGGCGACGTCGTCCTGCTCGACCCCGTGAGCGGGGAGGTGACGGAGACCGTCGCGGCCGGCGTCCTGCCCGCCGGCACCCCGGCGCGGCTCAGCCTCAGCCCCGACGACCGCGCGGTCTACGTCGGACGGCCCTCGGCGGACCCGCAGGGCTGGGGCGAGGTCGTCCGCGTCTCGCTCGAGGACGGGAGCGTCGAGCCCGTCGCCAGCGGCTACGACCCCGACCTCAGCGCGGACGGGCGCACCCTCGTGTACGTCGCCGTCGAGGCCGGCGAGGCGGGTGACCGCCGGAGCATCGCGTTCCTCGACCTCGTGACCGGGGACGTCCGCCGGGTCCCGGACGAGGAGTGCACCGCGTGCGAGCGGGTCGTCCAGGCGCCGACGTGGACGGCGGACGGCAGCGGGGTGCTCGTCGTGTCCGGCTGGTTCGACACGCCCTACGACGTGCAGGTGACCGAGCTCGTGCTCGACGACCTCCCCGACGCCCTCCAGGCCGGCCGGGTCGTCGGCCCGCCCGCGGGCGAACCGGTCGGGTGGGTCGAGGTCGTGTCCCGGTCCGACGGCAAGCTCGTCGTGGCGGGCTCGCGCGAGTCCGGGGACGGCTCCGAGGAACGCTTCCTCGCCGTCGTCGACCCGGAGACCGGGACGACGAGCACCTCCGTCGCCGCACCGGACGGTGGACTGCGCTCGGTCACACCCGACGAGGCCGGTGACGTCGTGCTCGCCGTCACCACGGAACGTGTCGGGGACGGCCCGCGACCGACGTACCGCGGCACGCTGCTCCGGTGGGACGTCGCGTCCGGTGAGGTCGTCACGGTCCGGGACGGGGTGCTCGCCGTCGCGAGGTGACCGCAGGCCGCGCGCCGAGCACGCACCACGCGTGCTCGGCGCGCTCCGTCGTACGGCTGGGATAGCGTGCCTCCCCATGCCCAGAGGCGCCCGAGCTCTCCGCCCACCGGTCCTGGGCGTCGACATCGGCCGGGTCATCATCGCGGGCGGCACCGGGCACGCCGACACCTCGTTCTTCGACGCGTCGTGGGCCGAGGCGATGCGCACGCCCGAGGTCCCCCTCGCGACCGACGTCCTCGCACTGCTCACCGTCCGCTTCGAGGGCCGGGTCCACCTCGTCTCCAAGGCAGGGCCGCGCATCCAGGCCCTGAGCCGCGACTGGCTCCGGGAGAACGACTTCTGGGACCGGACCGGCATCGACGAGGCGAACCTCGCGTTCTGCCGGGAACGCCGGGACAAGGCCGGCCTGTGCGCGGCGCGGGGCGTCACGGACATGATCGACGACCGGATGGACGTCCTCGTCCACCTCGAGGGTGTCGTCGACCGCCGCTACCTCTTCGGTCCGCAGCACCCACGCACGCAGGTGCCCGACGACGTCGTCCGCGTGCCCGACTGGCTCACCGTCGCCGAGAGGTTCGACCTCCCGACCTGACATCGATCACACCAGTGCCCGACCCGGTACAACGATTCCGCGCGGTCGCGCGTCTACGGGGTGTCATGAGGGATGGGGCCGGTCCGGCCCCCTGGGGGAGAGGACCCGCGTGGGGACGACGACACGCGATGCGGCGCTC
>CAYOJN010000239.1:0-2994 GCA_964404245.1 uncultured Sphingosinicella sp.
GGACTGCTCGCGCCGCGGCCGTCCGGTCCCCATTTGCGATAGCCATTGGAATCGACGTGAAAACGCTTGCCGCTGTAAAAGCCGAGACCGGCACGGTAGCCCTGCCCGTCGCGCGCATGGGCGGCGCAGATTCCACTGATCATCCTTTCGCGAGTGACTCCGCCTTCGGCCGGTGTGAGGTCGAGCGCGAAGAACTGGCGATGGGCGCTTTTGGGAGCGCCGGCCGAGCAGGCGTTGAGCCGTTCGTTGCGATAGGCGGACAAGGCCTCGACCTTGCCGATCGCCGGCTCCACCTTGTCGCGGACGAACTTGAGGGTGGTGATGATATTGTCCCACTTGTCCCTGGGAGCCACTTCGAATGGCTCGGCGCCGCACTGGCGCCAGGACGAGGAGGTTCGAACGAGCTGCCAGAGGGGGACGACCTGGTCGACCCCTTCCGAAGCCAGGCGGCTTTCGAAGGCCCGGAGGCGATCGCGATTGTCCGGCGAGCGATCGAGCCAGGCGCGGAAATCTCCCGGAGTCTGGCCGGGCGCAAGGCCGGAACCCTTGTCATGGTCATGCGAATGAAGGCCGAAGAGGGGCTCGGGCCTGGCCTGGGCAGCCGGCTCGAGAACGAGCGCCGAGGCTTGCGGCCGTGGTGCATCGGCGCTTGAAAGACCGAAGCTCACCCCTGGCGCAAGCGTGAGCGCGAGCGTCGCCGCAATTGCAGCGGATCGAATAAGTTGTCGCATTTCAATGATATAGCGGATTTAGCCGGGTTTTTCAACCCCGTTCGGGCACGGTTCCGCCGGATGGAAGCGGGTCGCGCAGAGGGGGTATTTGGGGTTCCGGAGCGGGTATGGGACGGGCTTCGGCTTCCGGATCGCCGCCCCGCTCGAGGACCGCACAGGGGCTTTCATTCCCGTTGGGGCCCGCGGATCCCCAGCGACGGAAGCCGCGCGTATCGATATGGAACCGGGAGAAGCTGTAGAAGCCGAGGCCGACCCCGGCCGAAGGTCCGCTCGCGCGATGGAGCGGGCAGAGGCGCTCGAACAACTGCCGACGGCTCAGCGGCTGCACCGGGATCAGATCGAGGGCGAAAAAGTCGAGATGGGCGCTTCGGGACGAGCCCCGGGCGCAGGCATTGAGGGCGGGATTGCGATAGCCGGACACGGCCTCTACCGGCCCAAGCGCCGGACGGACATGGTCACGGATGAAACGCAGCGTCCGGATCATGTCCGGCCAGTAGGCGATCGGCGGAACCTCGAACGGGGCTCCGCCGCATTCGCGCCACATCGAGGCCGTTCGGACCACCTGCCACGTGGGAAGGACGTCTTCGACGCCAGCTGCCTGCTGCCAGGCTTCGAACGACAGAACGGCGCCGCGAAAACCGGGTGAAGATTCAAGGGCGGAGCGATATTCGGCCTCCCCCTGCCCGTCCGGAAGTTCCTGGGCGGCCGCCGGAGCGGCGATGAGCGTGAGGAGAAGCGCTAGTCTGAACAGCATGGCTGAAGCCATAAGCGAAAGGCGGTGCGGTTTGCACCCCACGGCCGGTCAACAATTGGCCTTCGGCGCACCTTCGTGATTGTAGATCTGGGTGAGATCACGACGATCGCGAACGACCATCGAGGCGATCTCGCGCATTTCGGGATCGGGGATCAGGCTGTTCGGAAGGATGGGCTGGTAGCGATAGACGACCTCGACGAACATGGTCGCGCTGCCATCGGGCGTCGTGACCTGGCGGTCGGACGGTCCGATTCCCTTGAGGTTGGTGTCGCCCGCCTTGCCATAGCTGGAGCTTTTCGAAAGCGAACCCTGACAGCGCTGCCAGGTGATCTTGAAGCGATTGTTGGTGTTGGGATTGGCGACCGGCTCGAGGCTGCTCAGGATCACCCGCCCGTTCGCGTAGAGGCCGAGATTGCCTGCCTGGAGGCCGGCACCGGTCAGAACGTCGTTGATATGGGTTTCGCTCACCATTTTCGACGAAAGGACGGTACCGGAGCCCATCCGGGCAGCGTGATCGGCGAGGTGAAGCGCCACCTGGCTGATCCTCATCTTGGTGGTGATGTAATTGGTCAGTTCCGCTCCGACGAGTGTCATGGTCAGGAAGACCGGCAACGCCAGGGCGAACTCGGTCAGTGCGATCGCCTTGTCTTCGCGGCGGAGCCGGGAAAGAGCAGTTCGGAATGTCATCACTCCCTCCTCAACTGCAGTGGCGCACGGTCGGGGCGCCATATTGGCTCTGCTCGCCATAGGGCTGGTTGTTCATCACCGTGGAGGCTTCCATGACGACATTCTTCGGAAGGCCGGCCAATCCGGCCATCGGAAACAGGCGCGGATAATCGGCCTTGACGGTCAGGATCACAGTGTCCTTTGCGCCGCCCTGCCCGCCATCGGCGCCGTCCGGATCGTGGACCTTGTTGTTGTTATGGTCCTCGAACGGCTCGCCATCGTCACATTTGCCGTTCTTGTTGGTGTCGGTGAAGGGTTCGCCCGCCGCTGCCGAGGCGGCGGCGAAAGAACGATAATAGCGTCTGGTGATCTTGATATTCTCATTCCTCACGCCGAGCGCGTTGAGCTGCTGGGTCACGAATTTGTCGATGATGGCCTGGCGAGCCTCGATCGTGCCGGCTTCAAGACCGGAATCGCGAGCAGCCTTCTGGAGCGCACCGTCGAGGACCGACCGCACATAGAGGGAGTGGCCCATGTCCATCGCGCCCATCATCAGGAGTGCAAGGACCGGGACGAGGAGCCCGAACTCGGTGAGCGCAGCGCCGCTCTCGTCCCTGTGCAGTCGGCGGATCATCGGGTCAGCCTCAACTGCGAGATCTGGTCGGCGATCTGGCGGAAGGAGGTGATCAGCCCGGCGGAGTTGGTCGCGTAGAAGAAGCGGCCGTCCGACGCGCAAGCGGTCATCCGATTGATCGTGGCGGTGTCGGTCGACCCGAAATAGACGACCCACAAGGTGATGTTCTTGTTCTTGACCGCGCTGCAGACGGCCGAGAAGCGATTGTT
>CAYOJN010000240.1:0-2983 GCA_964404245.1 uncultured Sphingosinicella sp.
TCGGAATAGGGATCCTGGTAGAAGCCCATCTCCTTGCCGAGAAGCTCGGCATAAAGGCCCCAGCCTTCCGAATAGACCCCGTAGCCGCCAAAACGCCGGAACTTCGGCACGCCCGGAAGCTCCTGGGCAAGAGCGATCTGGAAGTGATGGCCAGGCGCTCCCTCATGATAGGAGATGGCCTCGGTCTGAGGCTTCAGGACCTGGTTCATGTCGGCCAGGTTCACATAATAGATTCCGGGCCTGGAGCCGTCCGGCGACGGCCGGTTATAGAAGGCGACCGAAGCGGTCAGCTGCCGCCATTCCTCCACCGCCCGGACTTCGAGCGGCGCCTTGGGAAGACGCCGGAACCATTGCGGCGCCGCTGCCATTGCCTGATCGATGAAGCGGCGGGCGTCGGCAAGATAGGCTTCGCGCCCCTCGGCCGTATTGGGATATTTGAACTGCTGCCCCTCGTTGAGGTGCCGGAAAAATTCGGTCAGCGTCCCCTCGAAGCCGACCTGGCGCTTGATGCGCTCCATTTCGCCATGAATCCGCGCGACTTCTCGAAGGCCGATCTGGTGGACTTCCTCGGCTGACAGGTCGGTCGTCGTCGACTGGCGAAGGCGCTGGGCGTAGAAATCGCCGCCGTCCGGAAGGCTCCAGGCACCATTGTTTCCCGTCGCCCGGGGCTCGATCGAGTCGAGGGTTGCGAGCATCTGTTCATAGCCCCGCCTGAACGGACCGGTCAGTGCTTCGCTTGCGGAAGCGATGAGCCGATCCTTTTCGGGCTGCGGAATTTCGAGCTTGCCCACCTTCGTCTTGAAGTCGGCGAAGACGGCACCGTCTTCACCGTCCGTGAACGGCGCTCCCTGGAGAATCCGGCGACCGTCCTCGCGCACCGGCTGGAAATTGAACCGGGGCGGAACGATTCCATTCTGGGCCTGCTGGCGCATATTGGCGCTGATCTCCCCCATCACCCGCTCGACCTCGCGAAGGCGAGCCACATAGGCTTCGGCATCATCGACCGTGTCGATCCGGTGGGTGTTGATCAGGAAGACGGGAATTCCGCCCATCGGGCTGCCATTGGTGCTGGCCGGAAAGGCGTGACGGCGCCAGGGAAAGGCCCGCTTTGCCTCCTCGACCGTCTTTTCGAACAACAGATAGGAAAGCTTGCCCGAGGTGCTGAGGGTCTCCGGATCGAACTGTGCCCGCATCTCGGCAAGCTGGCGCTCGGAAAGAGCCAGCTGCTGGTTCGCATAGGAATCGGTATAATCGTTCAGCCGATCATAGAGCGCCTTGCTTCCGAGCTGGGTGAGCGCCTGGGGGTTGGTCGCGATCTGGGCATCGAAGGCCGAATCCAGAAAGGCTGTCAGCCGGGCATCCTGAGCCGTCGGATCGGCCGCGACTGGAGCGGGGGCGCCCTGGGCGGACGCGAGCGGTTCGGTGGCGACGGTCGAACAGGCAACGGTGGCAAGGGTCAGGGCAATTAGCGATGGCTTCAGATACACGTGGGTTCCTCCCCTAAGGATAGCGGCGTCCTTAGGGCATGGCTGAGGACCTGAGGCAAGACCGTGCAACCCGTGCAATCAGTTAAGGGCTGGTGCATTGCCCTGTCCGCTGCAGCTCGCTTCATGCTCCGGGATCGCGCTCGTTCCGATCGGCCAACCAGCAGGGATCCCAGCGTGGCTCGGGGCCGAAATGGGCACTGAGATAGTCGACCAGGGCGCGCACTCGGGCGGTCGTCGAGCGGACTGGCGGCATGACTGCATAGAGGGCGGATTCCTCCATTGCATGGTCGCGAAGGATGACCTTTAGGGCGCCGGCCTGGATCCCGGACGAGGCGATGAAGCTTGGAAGGACGGCAATGCCCAGACCTGCAATGGCGGCTTCACGAAGAAGCTCGCCATTGTCGGAGCTGAATCGGCTTCGCCCTCGAACGACCTGCCAGCCCGGTCCGGAACGGAACCGCCACTGATCTGCGATTCCTACATTGGTGTAGAAAAGGAGATCATGATCCTCGAGATCGGAAGGACCCGCAGGCTCCCCCCGTCTATCGAGATAGTGTGGGCTGGCGACGACAACGGCCCGGATCGGCGCGAGCCGGCGAGCGATCAATGCGGAATCGCGGAGACGTCCGATGCGCAGGGCAAGATCATAGCCGCCGCCGATGAGATCGACGACCCGGTCATCCAGCGAAACGTCCAGTTCCACTCGGGGATGATCGGCCGCGAAACTGGCGAGCGCCGGGCCGAGATGCTGGGCACCGAACGTGACCGGAGCGCTCAGCCGGATCGGGCCTGCCACCTGAGTGACCGAATCGGCGACCACTTCGCGGGCCGAATCGAGATCGGCCAGGATATTCGATGCGCGCTCATGATAAGCCTGGCCGGCATCGGTCGGCTGGGCGCCTCGGGCGCTTCGGACCAGCAGTTGCGCCCCTAGCTGGTCCTCCAGCCGGGCCACCCGTCTCGACACGGCCGGCTTCGACAGCGCCATCCGCTCTGCCGCCCGTGCAAAGGAACCGGTTTCGACCACCCGGACAAAAGCGAGCACATCGACAAGATCGACGGATGAGCGTTCCATGTTTTGAAACACCTTGATGTTGTTTACGCGTCTTCCAACAACGCTGCTACGGGCTTACATCCCTTCACGCAACGCCATTTCGAAAGGGGCAGGACATGAAGGAAGCTTTGATCGTCACCAGCAGCGCCCAGGGAGAAAGCTCGGTCTCGGGCCAGCTGGCTCAGGAGTTCGAGCGGCAGCTGCGCTCGGTCCATCCGGAAATCCGGATCGTCCGCCGAGATGTCGGTGCGGAGCCTCTGCCTCATCTGAGGGCCGAGACCGTTGCCGGGATTCGCGCCGAGCCGGTCACTCGCGCGGAGCAGGAGACTCGGGCGCTTTCCAACGCCCTGATCGCCGAGCTCGAATCGGCGGACTTCATCCTTCTCACCTCACCCATGTACAATTTCGGGATGAGCTCGACGCTCAAGACCTGGTTCGACCA
>CAYOJN010000241.1:0-2913 GCA_964404245.1 uncultured Sphingosinicella sp.
GGGCGAAGGCGGTCGCGGCATAATTGGCCGCATTGATCTTTTCCTGCTCGAGCCGGCGGCGGACATTCTGCGTCTCCGCCTGGGCGTAGAGAACGTTCTGGCGAACCTCCTCAAGCTCCCTTTCCAGCTCGTCGAGCCGGTCGGGATCGGCGCCATCCATTGCACCGCCCTCGCCCTCTTGCGAGCGGAGGTCCTCATTCTCGTCTATTTCAGGGTCCTGAATCTGCTGATCTTCTTCGTTCATGCCAACAATCTCGACAAAGCCTTTGCTGTGAAATCCACCATGGGAACGACCCGGGCATAGTTCAACCGCGTGGGGCCGATGACTCCCACGACACCGACCACCTTGCCGTCACCGCCGCGATAGGGGGCGGCGATAACTGACGAACCGGATAACGCAAACAGCTCATTCTCCGATCCGATGAAGATTTTCATCGCTGCGCCGGTCCGGGCGCGGTCGAGAAGCCTGGAGATCTCCTCCTTGCCTTCAAGCTCGTCGAGCAGCTGCCTGACCCGCTCGAGATCGGCGGCGGCATTCTCGTCGAGCAGATTGGCCTGGCCGCGAACGATCAGCACCGGCCGGCGCGAGCTGTCCTCCGACCAGACGGCAAGACCGCGGGCAATCAGCTCCTGGGCCGCCCGGTCGATTTCCGCCCGGCCGGCCTTCAGCTCGGACTCGAGACGGGCCAGAGCCTCGCTCAAGGTCAGGCCGGAAAGACGGCTGCTGACATAATTGGAGACTTCGTTGAGCATCGAGGGTGTGATCCCGGGCGGCACTTCAACGACCCGGTTTTCGACACCGCCGTCACTTCCGACGACTACCGCCACCGCCTGGCGCGGAGACAGCGGGACGAAGGCGAACTGGCGAAGAACCGGTTCTTCCTTGGGAACCAGAACGATCCCTGCGCAGGCGGACAGGCCTGACAGTGCGGAGGTCGCGTTGCTGATCGCCTCCTCGATCGGGCCGCCGCGATCGAGAAGAGCCTCGATGGCTGCCCGATCCTCGGCCCGTGGCTGGGCGACCTGCATGATCCCGTCGACGAACAGTCGAAGGCCGCTATCGGTCGGGATCCGGCCTGCCGACGTATGCGGCGCTGCAAGCAATCCGGCCACTTCCAGATCCTGCATGACGTTTCGGATGGAGGCCGGGGAAAGGTTCAGGGGCGAGGTTCGCGACAGGGTGCGCGACCCCACCGGCTGGCCCGAATCGAGATAGGCTTCGACCACCAGCCGGAACACGTCCCGGGCCCGTTCACTCATCTCACCAATCGAGTTGCTCGCCATGGGCTTGATGTAGTGAAAGCCCTGGCCGGGCTCAATCGTCGCCGGTGGACGTTGTCGGAACGACTGGGTAAGGCGCCCCTTCATCCAAGGAGTCTCTTTCATGCGCCCATCCGGCCGCGCCCCCGATCAAATGCGTCCGATCACCCTTGAACCCGGATTCACCCGCCACGCCGAGGGAAGCTGCCTGGTCAGCTTCGGCGACACCAGGGTGTTGTGCACCGCTTCGGTCGAAACTTCCCTCCCCTCCTGGCTTCGAGGAAAGGGCCGGGGCTGGGTGACTGCGGAATATGGAATGCTTCCACGGGCGACCCACACGCGCGGTCGGCGCGAGGCTGCGGGCGGCAAGCAGACCGGGCGGACCCAGGAGATTCAGCGGCTGATCGGTCGGTCGTTGAGGGCTGTGGTCGACCTGGAAGCTCTTGGCGAACGCCAGATCACTCTCGACTGCGATGTCATCCAGGCCGATGGAGGCACGAGGACGGCGGCCATATCCGGTGCCTGGGTCGCGCTTCGTGTCGCCGTCGACAAGCTGATCGAAGGCAAGCTGGTGGCGACCGACCCGATCCGCCAGAAGGTGGCGGCGGTAAGCTGCGGAATCCACCAGGGAACCCCGGTGCTCGACCTTGATTATCCCGAGGACAGTTCGGCTGGCTGCGATGGCAATTTCGTCCTCACCGGCGACGGCAAGATGGTCGAGGCGCAGATCACGGCCGAAGGCGACTGTTTCGACGAGGAAGGCCTGCTCCGGCTCCTTCGCCTGGCCCGGATCGGCTGTGCGGAGATTTTCGCTGCCCAGGACCGGGCAACCGGCCGGTAGGAACATTATAAGGGAACGTTGAACCGATGAGGAAGCTGGAGCCCGGCAAACTGGTGATCGCAAGCCACAACAAGGGCAAGGTGCGCGAGATCGGTGAGCTTCTTGCCCCCTTCGGGATCGAAACCCTTTCCGCAGCCGAGCTCGACCTTCCCGAGCCGGACGAAATCGGTTTGACCTTCATCGACAATGCCGATCTCAAGGCGCGCGCTGCAGCCGACCTGTCCGGCCTTCCCGCCCTTGCCGACGATAGCGGCCTGTGCGTCGAGGCCCTGGGCGACCGGCCGGGCATCTTTTCCGCCCGCTGGGCGCTTGCCGACGATCCGACCGTCCCGGCGGACGGTGGACCGGGCGAGATCGAGGGACCGCGGGATTTCGGCCTGGCCATGCGCCGGGTGTGGAATGCGCTCGAAGAGGCCGGCCCGGATTCATCCAGAAATGCCCACTTCGTCTGCGCTCTGGCTCTGTGCTGGCCCGATGGACACAGCGAATGGTTCGAAGGCCGGGTGGACGGCACACTGACCTGGCCGCCAAGAGGGGAAAAGGGCTTCGGCTACGACCCCATGTTCGTCCCGGCCGGGCGGGACCAGACTTTCGGCGAAATGGACCCGGCGGAAAAGCATGAGATCAGCCACCGGGCCGATGCCTTTCGCAAGCTGGTCGCCGCCTTGTTGTGACCGTTCCGCTGCCCTTCGGGCCCGGCCGGCAGGACGAGCAGGAGGGGCTCGCACTCTACGTCCACTGGCCGTTCTGCGTCTCGAAATGCCCCTATTGCGACTTCAACAGCCATGTCCGGGCCGGGATCGGCCAGGACC
>CAYOJN010000242.1:0-2904 GCA_964404245.1 uncultured Sphingosinicella sp.
CCCGACACGCGGATTATGATTCCGCTGCTCTAACCAGCTGAGCTACTCCGCCCCAAGGGGCCTCGCCATTCATGGCGGCGCGATGCGGCGCTATAGAAAGCGCCGCGACGGGGGTCAACTGGAGTGAAGCGGCGCCTTTTTCAAGCTTATTTCCGTACGCCGGGCGGTTCCGGAACCCACTGCCCTGCCTCTCGTTTCGAAGGTCGACGAGTTGGAGACATGGCATGGAATTGCTTACCCCACTGGAGACCTTGTGCCGACTGATCCTCAGGGCCCGCGAGCTCGAGGCCCAGGTCCCCGCGGCGGATCCCGATGAAGATCCGGACAATGTCGACGATCTCGACGACGAGGGCGAGGACCAGGCCCTCTCCGTGCTCGAGGACGAGCTCAATACCGGCGTCGAAGAGGAAGTTCAGGCCATTCTGGACGATCTTGCCGACGACCAGCTGGCGGAGACCCTGGCTTTGGCCTGGGTCGGCCGGGGAACCTATGATTCCAGCGAGTGGGAAGACGCGATGGCCGAAGCGAACGAGCTGAATGTCGACGAACGGATGGACGAACTGCTCGACATGCCGCTGCTCGCCTCCCATCTCGATTCCGGCCTGGCAGCGTTCGATTATAGCTGCGAAGGCGTCGGCCAGAACGAATGATGTTCCGGCGAAGGCGGTGGCCCGTGAACAGGCGCACCGCCTTGTTCAGCGTCTGAACGGGTGGGTCTTCAGGGCCTGCCATGGCCCGCCGGCATAATGCCAACTGGCCAGGGCCCGGATGGCCAGCGGCCGCGGCTCGAAACCCGCCCTCATCTGCAGCTGGAGCCGGCGCGCCTCGCGCGGCTCCACCTTGTTCTGGATCGTGACGTGAGGGAACCAGGGCGCCTGGTCCTGCGGAGTGAGAAGCCCGCAAAGGCTTTCGGCCAGGTCTTCGCGGATCGCCTCCAGCTCGTCGCTTTCGACCCTCAGCGCCGTCCCCTGCCCAAGGTCCACTATCCCCGTGATCATCGCCCGCGGCGGCGGCGCCGCGGTCGCCTGGGCGAGCCGGCCGGACAGTTCGGGCGCGATCGACGGCGGCAGATGCCGAAACAGGGTGAGATGGGCCGGAACCCGGTTTCGATCCGCCGGATAGTGAGTGCGCCGAAGGTGCTGAAGCCAGCCATCGTCACCGGGCGCGAAGGTGGCCGTGACGATGATCGGCGCCATGTCCGTCAGATCTCGACCTGGGAGCCGAGCTCGACCACCCGGTTCGGCGGCAGCTTGAAGAATTCCATCGCGCTTTCCGCATTGCGAAGCATCCAGGCGAACAATTTCTCCCGCCACACCGCCATCCCGGGCTTGGCCGACGTCAGCAGGGTCTGGCGGGCAAGGAAGAAGCTGGTGTCCATCTTGCGTATTTCGGGCCCGCAGCCTTCGACGAAGGCCAGGGCTGCAGGAACGTCGGTCTCCTGCATGAAACCGTAATGAAGGACGATCCGGAAGAAGCCGCTGCCCAGGTCCTCGGCCTCGACTCGTCGATTGGGAGCGACATAGGGCTCGTCCATGATCCTCACCGTCAGGAGCATCACCCGTTCGTGAAGCACCTTGTTGTGCTTGAGATTGTGAAGCAGCGCGTGGGGAATGCCGTCCGGGCTGGTGGTCATGAAGACGGCCGTCCCCGGCACCCTCTTGGCGCTGTCCGCGGCCGACTTGATGAAGATTGAAACCGGCATCGCGCTTTCGTTCATCCGATCGATCATCAGCTTCCTCCCCCGAGCCCAGGTGGTGAGAAGGGTGAAGACGACGATCCCGATCAGAAGCGGGAACCAGCCCCCGTCCGGCACCTTGGTGAGATTGGCCGCGAAGTAGGTGAGATCGACGATGAAGAAGATGGTGAGCAGGGGAATCGCGATCCAGCGCGGCCATTTCCACAGCGAGAAGAGGAGGACGGCGAGAAGGCAGGTGTCGATCAGCATCGCTCCGGTGACGGCGACCCCGTAGGCGGCGGCAAGGTTGCTCGAATTCTGGAAGATGAGGACAAGCAGGATCACCATCACCATCAGCGCATTGTTCACGACCGGAATGTAGATCTGGCCTGCGGCCCTGGCGCTGGTGTGAAGAATCCTCATCCGGGGAATGAAGCCGAGCTGGATCGCCTGCTGGGTGACCGAAAAGGCGCCCGAAATCACCGCCTGGCTTGCAACGATGGTCGCAAGGGTCGCGATGATCACCAGCGGAAGCCGGAACCAGTCCGGAGCAAGCATGAAGAAGGGGCTGCTGATCGCGGTCGGATCGTCGATCAGGAGCGCGCCCTGCCCCATATAATTGAGCATCAGGGCCGGAAGCACGAAGGCGACCCAGGCGTTGCGGATCGGCCGGCGCCCGAAATGGCCCATGTCGGCATAGAGCGCCTCGGTCCCGGTGACTGCAAGGACCACCGAACCCAGCGCAAGGAATCCCAGCCATTTGTCGACCAGGAAGAAATTGACCGCATGATGGGGACTGAGCGCCCATATTATGTCGGGATTGGCGGCGATGCTCGAGACTCCGAGCACCGCGAGAGTCGAGAAATAGACCACCACCACGGGCCCGAACAGGGCACCGACCCGGGCCGTTCCGCTGCGCTGGATGAGGAACAGGAACAGGAGGATGGCGATCGCGATCGGGATCACCAGCGGCTGCAGATCGTCCTGGACGACGGTAAGTCCTTCAACGGCCGAAAGGACCGAAATGGCCGGAGTGATCATCGAATCGCCGTAGAAGAGGGCGCAGGCGAAGACGCCCAGGAGGACGATCCCCGAAGACCAGCGCATCCTTCCCTTGCGCGAAACCAGCGCAAGCAGGGCCAGGCTCCCGCCCTCGCCCTTATTGTCGGCCCGGGTGAGGATGGTGATATATTTGATGCTCACCACCAGCATCATCGACCAGAAGATGA
>CAYOJN010000243.1:0-2903 GCA_964404245.1 uncultured Sphingosinicella sp.
CCCGCGACTTACGCCGCCACCCGAGACCCAGTCAGCGTCATGCGCACCCCATAAGAGGATCCCCATGTGGCGGCATCAATGCCCCTGCACGTCGCCGCCCAGGCAGCAGCGACGTAGCGGGTGAGTAGGGTCGCTTCGTATGGGAAACGTTGGGGAGCCGGGGAGACCGGAGTGGATCGCTGGCCGCGTCCGACAGTGGCGTGCCGATGAGGGATGGGGCGTCATCGACTCCGAAGCCACGCCCGGAGGGTGCTGGTGCCACTTCTCAGTGATCCAAGCAGACGGCTACCGCGAGCTGCGCGATGGCGAAGCCGTCGACTTCTCCTTCGAGAAGGTCGAGCAGGACGGCTGGCCCTTCAGAGCCATCGCCGTACGGCGCACGAGCCCCGATATTTCACCCGACGGGTTGTAGCTCTAGCGGCTTCGCGACACCGCCGCGACCTCGCCCAGTCCCGGCGGCGGATCGACGTGTGGGTGTGACAGCCTGAAGTGGCCCCGGTTGAGCAGGTAGTGATGGTTTGAAGTGGCCCCACCTGAACTGACCCGCCCAAACCCCAGTTTGAGTACCAAAACGCCGATTCGTGATCCCGTCCGCAAGGGGCCTCGCAAACAGTTCGACTCCCCTGCGCTACCCGGCGCGACCGCGGCGCCCCGGCGGGAGCAACCCACGGCTGCGGGCCTTCGCGACCCAACCCTGTGCGGTGCTGAGGGCGACGCCATTGACTTTTGCCATCGTCGCTGACGGATTCTCGTCACCCTCGCCGGAGAGCTTGCCGTGTTGGAGCGCGACGAGCTCGTAGAAGTCGGGCACCTGCTTGGGGTTGCCGAGCGGCTTCAAGAGGTCGCGGTCACTGATCTTTCGGCCGCTTGGGAGGATGATCTTGTTGCCGGTGACGGTGGTGACGCGCTTCATGGCGAAGAGGCGCTTGTTGATTGCTGCCTCGATCTTCGCGGTCGGGAGTTCTCGCAAGAGGTGGCTGGTGATGGGGTCGCCTGGCCGCCAAGGTAGGTAGATCACGCCGGTGATGCGCACTTCTTCTGGGGTGGCGTAGAGCTGTCGCTGCAAGCGGATCATCACGCGCGTCGCGGTCGCTTCGTGCTCGATGTAACGCCAGCGCCCCGCGCCGGTTTCGTTCTGCTCGGAGGCGCCGTCTCCGCCGCCCGGCGCCTGGTCGTCGTAGCCGAGCACGCGGTCTATCTCGTCGCTGGCATCGTCGGCGCGCTCGCCAGGGAAGCGGGCGGCGAGGTGCCAACCATCAGGCAGGTCGGTCTGGGTGAGTAAGCCGTCTGCGGCCTGATCCCAGGCGCGGGGGGTCGGAAGTGCCATGCGCACGAGAGTATCGGGGACGAGCCAACACCTCATGTGGTTGCAAGAACGCGGGTCATGGTGTTAGATGTCAGGTAGTGGCACAAACGCTAGTTGCTGGTGGCGGTCAGCCGGACCCGAGGAGGGGAAAGGGCATGACGGAAGCGACGAAGACGGACTACCTCACGCGTGCCGAGGCCGCCGCCCGCTGCCGGGTGCCTCTGCCAACGTTCGACAAGCTACGCCGCGAGGGGCTGATCCCCCGACCGGACGCGGAGGTCGGCAAGCACAAGCTGTGGCGTGCAGACACGATCGAGGAGTTCCTCGAAGTCGGCGGGACGAGGCGCTGATGGCTGGCCGACCGTCGAAAGACTCCCCGCTGCGTCTCGACCCGCATACCGGCAGGCCCCTGCCCGAGGGCATCCGCTGGAGGGAGGACCGGCAGCGCTATCAGATTCGCGTACTGGTGCCCGACCTGTACGGCAACTGGGCCGAGCGTGCACGCACCTTCCGCACGCTGAGCGAGGCGAAGAAGGAGCTGGCCAAGGCCGTCGCCGGGAAGAACCCGAACGGCGCGATGACGCTCGCTCAGTGGCACGAGCGGCACTGGTCGGCGATCGAGGCGTCGGTGCGGCCGAGCACGGCGCGCGCCTACGCCGTGGCGTGGCGCCGGCGGGTGCGGCCGACGCTCGGACATCTGAAGCTCGAGGCGATCACCTCCCCGATGATCGAGACGGCGATGGTCGGGTGGGACTGCTCGCCCTCGACGAAGGTTGATGCGCTCGCCCTCATCAGCCGCCTGCTCGACGCGGCGCGCCGGGCGCGGATCATCGACTACAACCCGGCGCGCGAGATCAAGCGCCCGACCCCCGACGCCTCGTCCTCTCCCACCTCGCGGGCGCTGACCATGCGCCAGGTGGCGAGGATGCTCGAGCTCATCCCGGCCGGCGTCTATCGCCGCTACGCCGCCGCCCTCGTCTTCACCGGGATGCGGGCGGGTGAGGCGACCGCCATCCGGGTGCGTGACGTCAACCTGGCGCAAGGCGTGCTGCGCGTCAGCCGCAGCTTCTCGCCCGGCCTGAACGGCGAACTCATCGAGCAGAGCCCGAAGAGCCACAAGGAACGCCAGGTGCCCATCGTCCATGCGTTCCTGCCGTATGTGGACGAGGCCATGAAGGGCAAGGGACCGGACGACCTGCTGTTCTCCGGGCCGAACGGCGGCAGGCTCGTCGCAGCGAACTTCCGCCGCGCGGTAGACTGGGCGACGATCCGAACGGCGCTCGCCCGCCCCGACCTGCGCGTGCACGATCTGCGCCACACGTTCGCCACCATCCTGTTCGACGCCGGCGCATCGGCGCCGGACGTCCAAGCGGTGCTCGGGCACTCCAGCCTCCAGGTCACCGAGCGCTACTCGCGTGCACGCGAGGGTGTCGCCCGACGAGCGGGTGCGGTGTTCGACCGCCTCACCGACGACGGATATGGCACGGATATGGCACAGCGCCCCGGGGCGCCCGGTCTGTGAGCACCGTCAGCGCCGCGGTGCCGAGGCTCCGAGCCGGCAGCGGACAGTCCAGAAACGGCGCCTGACCAGCAACAA
>CAYOJN010000244.1:0-2903 GCA_964404245.1 uncultured Sphingosinicella sp.
CGTCGTCGCCGGCCGGCAGGTCGAGCCCGGTCAATGACACGCGCTCGCCGCCGTCGCGCTTGGACGCCGAGCGGCGGCGAGCGTGGTCGATCAGCACCTCACGCATGATCCGCGCCGCCATGTGCACGAAATGAACGCGGTCCCGCCACTCGATGCGGTCCAGGCCGCTCAGTCGCAGGTAGGCCTCGTTGACCAGGGCGGTGGCCTGCAGCGTGTGCCCGCGGCGTTCGCCGCCGAGCTGGCGCTGCGCGATCGCGCGCAGTTCGGGATACACCGCATCGACCAGGCGGTCGCGCGCCGACAGGTCGCCCTGCCGCCAGGCCCCAAGCAAGCGCGTCAGATCCCCTTTCACGGCACGGAGTGTAGCGGCCCGGGCAGCGCCGGGCGTGGGCAGGAGCAGTGGCGTTTGCTACGTTCGCCGCTGCGGCAAGGGGACGGCCGGGCCCGGGGAAACCGATGAATCCATCCGAAGGCGAGGTCCTGTCGTGGTTCGAGCGGGCGCTGGACCAGCCCGTCCCGCAGCGACGCCCGTGGCTGGAGGCGCAGGCCCTGCCCGACTGGCTGCATGGCCGCGTGGTGCGCCTGCTGGAAGCAGAATCGGCCCTGGGCGACTTCCTCGAGCAGCCCGCCGCCGCGCCCGAACCCGAGCCCGAAGGCTTTCCGCGCCCCGGCGAACGCCTGGGCAGCTACGAGCTGGTCGAGCGCATCGACAGCGGCGGCATGGGCGTGGTCTACCTGGCCCGGCGCGCCGACGACGCCTACGAGCAGCAGGTGGCACTCAAGCTCATCCGTCCGCTGCACCTGGGCGCGAGCGCGGGCTTCCGCCGCCAGCTGGTCGCGCGCTTCGAGAACGAACGCGCCCTGCTGGCGCGGCTCAACCATCCCAACATCGCGCGCATCCTCGACGGCGGCAGCACCGCCTCGGGGATCCCGTGGCTGGCGATGGAGTATGTGCCGGGCCGTTCGCTGGTCGAGCATTGCGACCGCGACGCGCTCGACGTCGGCGCGCGCCTGCGGCTGTTCTGCAAGGTCTGCGACGGGGTGCAGGAAGCTCACCGGCACCTGATCGTGCACCGCGACCTGAAGCCGGAGAACATCCTGGTCGATGCCGCGGGCGAACCCCGGCTGCTGGACTTCGGCATCGCGCGGATGCTCGAGGACCAGCCCGATCCGGACGGCCCCTCGTTGACCTCGCTGACCGCGATGACGCCCGCCTACGCCAGCCCCGAGCAGGTGCGCCGCCAGCCGACCACCACCCGCTCGGACGTGTACTCGCTGGGGGTGATGCTGTACCAGCTGCTGGCCGGGATCCGCCCCTACGAACTGGCCGGCCTGAGCCCGGCCGAGGCCGAGCGCGCGGTCTGCGACGCCAGGCCGCCGTCGTTGCGCAGCGCGCTGGAGCAGGCGCCGCTCGGGGACGCGGTCCGCGAGCGTCGACGCGCGCAGCTGGACGGCGACCTCGAGCGCATCGTCGCCCGGGCCATGCACAAGGACCTGGAGCGGCGCTACGGCTCGGCACAGGAGCTGGCCGACGACATCCGCCGGCACCTCGACGGCCGGCCGGTACTGGCGCATCCGGATTCGCTGTCCTACCGGCTCGGCAAGTTCGTCGGCCGGCACCGGCTGGGCACCGCGTTCGCGGCGCTGGCGGCCTGCGCGATCCTCGGCGCGGCCGGCATCGCGGCCTGGCAGGCCCGGCAGGCGGCGCGCGCGGCCGACGACATGCGCCAGGTCAACGCCTTCCTGATGGACGTGCTGGCGATGTCCGACCCCTACACTACCGGCGGCGAGCTCACCCTGAGCCAGGCGCTGGACGCCGCCGCCGACCGCATCGACGCCCGCTTCAGCGGCCGCCCCGACCTCTCGGCCGAAGTCCGCTTCGGCATCGGCTACAGCATGCTCAGCCGCTACCGGCTGGGCCAGGCCGAAACCCAGCTCGAGCGCGCGCTGCAGGAGAGCGAAGCGGTGTTCGGCGCCGACGACGTGCGCAGCATCCGCGTGGTCGAGGGCCTGGCCGGCCTGCGCCACGAACAGGGCCGCATCGACGAGGCGATCGCGCTGTACCGCGACGGCATCGCGCGCAGCGAGCGCGCCGGGCTGCGCCGGGATCCGGTCCACCTGTACCTGGTGAACAACCTCGGCATGCTGTACATGACCCAGGACCGCTACGACGAGGCCGACGCCATGCTGCAGCAGGCGCTGGCGCTGTGGCGGCTGGCGCACGACGACGGCGCGACGGGCGGCGACCACGCCAACCTGCTGTCGAACCTGGCCCAGGTCGCGCACGAGAAGGGCGAACACGCGCGCTCGGACCGGCTGTACCGGGAGGCGCAGGCCGGACTGGAGGCGCTGTTCCCCGCCGGCAGCCCGGACCTGGCGATCGTGCTGGGCAACCGCGGCCAGCTGGCCGAGGACATGGACGACCCCGCCGGCGCGCTGGCGCTGTACCGGCAGTCGCTGGCGATGCGCGAGCGGGTGTTCGGCGGTGACCATCCCGGCGTGGTCGTCGGCCTTGCCAACGTGGCGCGGCTGTCGGCGCAGGCCGGCGACAGCGCCGCCGCGCTGCAGGCGGCCGAACGCGGCGCGGCCATGGCCGACCGCGTGTACACCGCCCCCAGCGGCCGCCACGCCAGCACCCACGCCACCCTGTCGGCCGCGCGCCTGGCGGCTGGCGACGTGGCCGGCGCGGCCGCCGCGCTGCGCGAGGCCCGCCGGCTGCTGGCCGCGGTCCACCCGCCGCCGCCGTCGGTGGCCGGCTACGTCGAGCGGGTGGCCGACGGGCTGTGCAGCGCACCGGACGCGCCCGCCGCCGACTGCCCGGCCCGCTGAACCCGCGCCCCGCGGGCCGGCCGGACGCCCTCGTACGGTCCGCCGCAGCGCGGTCGGATAGACTGCGCGGATTG
>CAYOJN010000245.1:0-2887 GCA_964404245.1 uncultured Sphingosinicella sp.
CTTCATCCACCGAAATGCCGAGAAAATTGCCGGGGAAGAGGAAGCCGGTGACCTGGCGGCGCCCATCGGGAAGAAGCTTGTAGAGCTTGAGCGCGCCGCGGGTCAGAGTGAAGACCCGGGTCACCGGATCCCCTTCGTGGAAAAGCGGCTGGCCCGCGTGCAGATTGAGACTCCATCCGAGCTGACGCATCGTCGCCAGATCGTCGCAGTCGAGAACCCTGCATATCGCATGGGTCCGAACCGTGCACCCGAAGCATGGATGTCCTGCTGGAAGCTCGTCGTCCAGGCTGGCGGTCGCAAGCATCGCCTTATCCTTCCCCACCAATGATCTGGGTCAACCGCTAAGATGATCTGACTCAACGCACCATAAGGGCTCTCCCTTAGTGTCGAGGCTGGTCAGTCTTCGAGCAAGGCGTGCCTCATGTCCCAGTTCACGGTGATCCATCTGCAGGCAGACCGGTTCGACGAGGCTTTCCCGCTCGTGCGAATGTCGGCCCCGAATGCAAGCCTGGATCAATGGCGACATTTCGCTGGACAGCTGCGCACGAAGGATGGCGGCGTCCTCGCCGCTCTTGCCTGCGACGGCAGGCCCCATGGACTTGCGGTGTTCCGGATGGAAGACGGCCTGGGCCAAGGCCGGACTCTGAAAGTCGAACCGATGGTGACGTTCGAGCTTAATCGCTCGGCGCCCGTCCGATCCGCCTTGTGCCAGGCCCTTGAGTTGCTTGCCGGCGCCAGAGGGTGCGAGACCCTGGTGATCGCGGCGACAAGCCGCGGCTATGCCAATCCGAACGGCAGCAAGGCCGCGGCCTGGGCCGAGTTCGGCCTGGAACTTACCTCGGTCATTCTGACGAAGCGCCTGATCCCTGCGCCGGCGACCGACCTCGCTTCGCTATAGGGTGGGAATCTACCAGGGCATTCCGATCGGAGCGGGCTCCCGCCGCAATCCCGCGTCGCAGGAAAAATAAAGCCCCGGCCAGAGTGGGGTCAGGCCGGGGCTTGGAGAAACGCCGTGAAGAGGTTGGGCTTCCAGGCGCCGAGAGCCGCTCCACGCAGGGGGTCCAGTCCGCGCATCAACGTCTCCATTTCCCAGATAGCCGAATGAGTCGGCGGAGCCTTGATTCAGATCATTCCTTCGAGAGAAAGCGGGCGAGGCTCAGCCGCCAGTGACGCTCATGTGCCGGGCCACTGCAGGGGCAGTAGCGGCGATCCGGAAATCATGGCCCTTGGGCTTTCCGGCGAGAAGGCGATCGAGCGCCTCGCTCACCCGCTCAGGCCCGCCTGATCGAATGAGGTCGCGCAGCTCGACCTTCTGGTCGTGGCCAAGGCAGCCATAGACCGTTCCTGTCGCGGCAACCCGGATCCTGTTGCAACCTTCGCAAAAATTGCCGGTGAGTGGAGTGATCAGGCCCAGGTGCACCGGAAGTCCCCCGACCTCATAATAACGCGCCGGTCCGCCCGTCCTTCGAAGCGATGGAGTCAGACCATATTTCTCGTCGAGACGGCGCCGGACTTCGTCGAGCGGGAGGTAATGGGCTGTGCGATCGACCTCCACCTCGCCCAGGGGCATGGTCTCGATGAGGGTCAGATCCAGGCCCTCGGACGCACACCAGAGCAACATGTCCTCGATCTCGTCGTCATTCATTCCACGAAGCGCCACCATGTTGATCTTTACCGCAAGACCGGCCTTTCGGGCCGCCTGAATTCCGCCCAGGACCCGGTCAAGATCACCGCGGCGCGTGATATGGCGGAAGCGATCAGCTCGGAGGCTGTCTAGGCTGACATTGATCCGCCTGACACCGGCCTGAACAAGCGCTCTGGAATGATCCTCCAGCTGGGTGCCGTTGGTTGTTAGCGTAAGCTCGTCGAGGTCCTGGCCCACCCTTGCGCCGATCGCCTCGACCAGGGTCATCACGCCCCGCCTCACGAGCGGCTCCCCGCCCGTGAGACGGATCCGTCTGACACCCCTCTCGATGAAGATATTGGCAAGTATCTCAATCTCTTCAAGCGTCAGTATTTCCCGCTTGGGAAGGAATTGCATCCGCTCCGACATGCAATATCGGCAGCGAAGGTCGCAGCGGTCGGTGACGGAGAGACGCACATAGGAGATCCGTCGCCCGAAGGCGTCGATCATGGCCGGACGCGCTGTTGAAGACACGGCTTCCATCTAGCGGGTTTCTCGCCTCCCCTCCAAACCTAGACGACCCGGCCGGCGATCAGTTCCGAACGACCCCGATCCTTGGCGTCCTCGAGGCCGAAGGTTCCTATCCGCATTTGGAGTAGCCGCAATCGAGGCAATTGTTGCAGCCTTCCACCTTGACCAGGGCAAAGGCGCCGCATTGCGGACAGGCAGGAAGTGCCCGGCGCTCGACCTTGTCGTTCGGGGACGGATCGGGAAGAGGAAGAGTCGGTTCAGAAGGACCGAGATGTCTTTCGATCACTGCGCCAATCGCTGCAAGGAGCGAGGGCACGTACTTCCCCTGCATCCAGGCACCGCCGCGCGGATCGAACACGGCCTTCAGCTCCTCGGCGACGAACGAAACATCACCGCCCCGCCGGAAGACCGCCGAAATCATCCGGGTCAGCCCAAGGGTCCAGGCATAATGCTCCATATTCTTGGAGTTGATGAAGATCTCGAACGGGCGCCTCTCCCCGTCGACCTGGCTGTCGTTGATGGTGACATAAACCGAATGGGCGCTGTCGGGCCATTTCAGCTTGTAGGTCATACCTTCCAGCGTTTCCGACCGCGGAGCCAATACGGGCTCGGCCGCGCGCTTGGGCTTCTCCTCCACCGACAGGACCGAACCCGTCACGTCATTGGGGCGGTAGGTGGTCAGCCCCTTGCAGCCGAGATGATAGCCTTCGACATAGATGTCGGCGAAGGCGT
>CAYOJN010000246.1:0-2843 GCA_964404245.1 uncultured Sphingosinicella sp.
GCCTACGGGATCGCGGCCGAGGCCGTCCTCAACGCCGCACGGCACAGCGGCGCCGCCGGCTGCGCCGTCGAGGTCAGCACGGAGGGCGCAGGGCTTCGGGTGGTGTGCCGCGACGCAGGCGCCGGCCGCGCACCCGGGACCCCTGCGGGAGTCGGCACGCGCGCGATGCGGGAGCGCGCCGAGGAGCTCGGCGGCTCCCTGCGTATCGACGCGGCGCCCGGAGGCGGCACCCTGGTGGAGGCGCTGCTGCCGCTGGCGGCCGTGCTCGAGGGGAGTCGGTGAGCGTGGTGCGCGTCGTCGTCGTCGACGACCACCCCGTCTTCCGGCTCGGCATGGCCGGGCTGCTGTCCTCCCTGCCCGGGATCGAGGTCGTCGGGCAGGCCGACTCGGCGGCCCGGGCGCGGGAGGTCGTCACGGCCGGTGGGGCCGCAGTCGTCCTCATGGACCTCCACCTCGGGGACGGGTCCGGGATCGACCTCACGCGGGAGCTGGTCCTGCGTGACCCGGCGCTCGCCGTCCTCGTCGTCACGATGAACGAGGACGACGCGTCGGTGGCCGCGGCGCTGCGCGTGGGCGCCCGCGGGTACCTGCTCAAGTCCGCCGGCCCGGAGGAGGTGGAGCGGGCGGTGCGGGCGGTCGCGCACGGGGAGGTGATCCTCGGGCGGGAGGTCGCGGCGCGGGCACTGTCCGCCCTGGCGCCGGGGCGGGCGGCGGTGCGGCTGCCCTTCCCCGAGCTCACCGCGCGCGAGCGGGAGGTGCTCGACCTCCTCGCCCGCGGCCTGGACAACGCGGCGATCGCCCGGCGGCTCGTCCTCAGCGGCAAGACCGTGCGCAACCACGTCGCCAACGTGCTCACCAAGCTGGCGGTGCCGCACCGCGCGGCCGCCGTCGTGCTCGCGCGGGAGGCGGGGCTGGGGCAGGACTAGACGCCGCGACGCTGCCCGCCGAGGAGCCCAGCCGGTGCGGCGCGGTGGAACGGGACGGTGGGGCTGCTCGCCGAGGCTGTGGGTAACCGCGCCGTCGGCGTGCGACGCCGCGTCCTGTGGATGACCGGCCCGTGGCCGCCGCTGCGCTCCTACCGTCGGCCGAATGGACCTCCCCGACCCTCAGCTCGCGGCGTGGCTCGACCAGCAGGACCAGCTCGTGTGCCAGCACATCCGCGAGCACGGCGTCCACCTCGAGTACGTCTTCGGTTCGTGTGACCGTCACCAGACGTCGTTCTGCTACACCGTCGGGCTCTTCGGTATCGGACAGCCCGAGCTCCTCGTCATCGGGGTGCCGATGGGGACAGCGGGGGCACTGCTGGGCGAGGTCTCCCAACAGGTCTACGCCGGCCGCCAGCTCGTCCCGGGTGAGGTGCTGGTGTTCGACCAGTGGGCCCACCGGGTCTGCGTCGAGCCGATACCGAACCCCGGGGACATCGTCTTCGCCGCGAACCGCCACTACGACCGGCCCGCGGCACTCTCCGTGCCCGTCCTGCAGCTCACCACGGATGACAGGTGGGGCAGGTTCCCCTGGGACGAGGGCTACGCCATCCCCGCCTGGGTGCAGCCCCGCCCGGGAGAGTTCAGTGCCTGGTCCTGAGGTGACCGGGCCCGAGAACCGGGATCCCTGCGTCAGGTGCGGGCGCCGGCGAGCGGCAGCACGCGCGTCCGCAGGCCGGCCCACCACCGGTGCTGGTAGCGACCGAGGTCGCGGGCCAGGGCGCGGGCGATCCCGGCGAGGACCGCCTCGGCATCCCAGTGCCCGCGCCGGACGAGCTCGGGGATGACGTGGCTGTCGAGCCGGCGCTCCTGCCACGGGTTGGTCTCGTCGGCCTGGGCTGGCGAGACGCCCTTGATGCCGTCGACGTCGAAGATGCGGGCCATCGTCGTGTGAATGAGGCACGGCCGGGTCTCGAGGTACTGCAGGAGGTCTGGTCCGTCCTCCTTGCCCGGGCCTCCGCTCACGAGGTAGAGCACGGCACCGTCCTGGGTGGGTGACTCGATGAGCCCCTCGTGGGCCCAGTCGAACATCGCGTCCAGCCCTTGAATGCGCTCCCAGGCCTTGGGGTTGCGCACGTACCGCGCGGACCACTCCTCGGCGAAGGCGTCCAGGTCGGCCGGGAAGAGCGCCCGCGGCAGCTCGGCGGCGTCCGGCTGGGGCAGCGGGCTGTAGCGGACGGCCTGCGCGAGCGTGGAGCAGGCGAGCATCGCCGCACTGGCTGCGGAGTCGTGGCGCTCCAGCAGCGGGCCAACCCACTCCCCGGCGGGTGCCCGGGCGTGGCCAGGGCTCGACATCACCACGCGGTGGTGCCGCGTGACGAGAGGGCGCAGGCGGCGCCGCTGGGCGGGCGTCAGCGTGAGCATGAGCGCGACGACGTCGTCGCGGCGTCCGTGCGCGAGTGCCGCGAGGAGGGCGACGGCGGAGTCGTCGGTCTGGGCGGCCACGGGTCGAGTGTAGGAACGAGCGGTCCTCGGCGGGACGGATTGTCACCTCGTCCCGGCCGCACGCCGGGCGTCTGGCCTACGCCGGCCCGCGCACCGTGGTGACGAGGTCGGTGATGCTCGGGTCGCGGGGGGAGGAGCCGAAGCCGAAACGGACCGGCGGTTCGATGGGCCGCAGCGGCCCGAGGTCCTCCCCGTCCCAGGACGTCTCGGCGGCGGTGAGCCGGTGGAGGTCGTGGGCGCCGTAGTACTCGGTGCGCCCGCCGCCGGCCGAGCCGCGGGTGCGCACCCCGCGCAGCGCCACCCGCGCCACCGGGTCGGTGAGGCGGGTGAGTGCCGGCGCCGTCGCCAGGGCGCGCGGGACGAGGCGCAGCAGCCGGCCGAGCGGGGGCCGGGTACCGACGTGGAGCCGGGCCG
>CAYOJN010000247.1:0-2818 GCA_964404245.1 uncultured Sphingosinicella sp.
GAGAGCTTGACTTTTATTAATATTTATCTATGTTGCATTTTATGATACATCAAAAAAGCCAAAATGATACACTTCTTCTGAAGAAAGGAGAAGGCAGAATATGACTGTGGAACAATGACCGCAATTTTCATTTAATTACAAAATTATTAAATGTTTAACGAGTATTTTGCTGGCTGTGCAAATATTTGGTTTTACAATTCATATTTACAGAAACAATCGTTTGAAACTTAAAGCTGGCTGAGATCAGCATGGATTTTAATTGTTTTTGAACCGTATCCCCCCGACCAACCACATCTTGCCTGGCTTGTAAATCCTGCTGACCTTCGCATACAAAATATGTACGATGAATTTACAGGAAAAAATGTTCTCAGAGGTGGAGAGCTGGATGGCCTCGGGAGAACCTAAATTAACGTTTTTGAATGGCAAGAATTACAGTGAAGCCAAGTTCAACTACTGGCTGGCAAAATGGAAAGCAATGCAAGTGGTTGACACCAGTTCCGGTTTTCGGGAGGTTGGACTTTCGGAAGTAAAGTTGGGCAAGGTGTTGGAGATTGAAGCTCCGTCGGGGGTGAAAATTACGGTGTTTGCATGAGTTTATTCGGGTTGGAAGAGGCCACCAAAGTTTTTCTCTATGCTCGGCCGGCAGATATGCGCAAGGGATTTGATGGGCTTTATGGCTTGGTGCTGGAGCACATGGAACTGAATCCGCGCTGTGGTTATTTGTTTGTGTTTATGAATAGCCAACGTACACGCATTAAAGTTTTACACTGGAATCACGATGGCTTAGCAATTTTTCACAAACGTTTGGAGCGTGGTACATTCAGGCGTCCGACAGCACAAATTAACGCACCCAACAGCGAGCTTAGCAAAGAAGAATTATTCATGATTTTACGGGGGATCGACTTTGAAAAAACCAAAAAAAGAAAGCGGTATTTATCCAAATAAATTGTTGATTACTTTGGGCTTAAACCCTTGTAAAACCAACGTTTTCCATCTATCTTTGAGGTATGGAAAACGAGTTGGAAAATATGACAAAACAAGAGTTGATAAAGCAGCTTTTGCTACTCAAAAATTCCAACCAAAAACTGGAATCTTCCAATCAAAAACTTGAATCTTCCCATCAGAAAAAAGATGATGATATCGCTCGATTAAACTTGATTGTGGCCAATCTGCAGCGCATGCTTTTTGGTTCGAAAAAAGAGCGCTTCATTGCCGAAGACAAAACACAATTGCTTCTTTCATTTGAAGAGTTTGCATCTGAAGAAACTCTCAAAGATAACACTCCTGTGAAGGAGAAAATCACCTATGAGCGTGAAAAACCTTCCAAACACGCGGGTCGGAATAAACTCCCTGAGAGCCTTCCGGTAGTAGAAGAAATCATAGAGCCGGAGGGTTTAACCGATGACATGGTGAAAATGGGGGAGGAAATTACTGAGATTTTGGAGTATACACCCGCTAAGTTTTTCAAGCGTAGAATCATCCGTCCTAAATACATCAACAAAAAGACGCAGGAAATAAAAATTGCAGCACTTCCATCCAGACCCATCGAAAAGTGTTTGGCCGGCAACTCGGTTTTGACCCATATTTTGGTAAGCAAATACGTTGATCACCTACCACTTTATCGTCAGCAACAAATCTTCAAGCGAGCCGATATTGAGATCGCGCCATCCACGATTGATTCCTGGGTGGCGCAATCGGGAAATTTTCTTGAACTGCTTTACAATACAATGGTTGAATATGTGAAACTTCAACTCTATCTGCAAGCCGACGAAACTACACTTAAAGTATTGGACAAGTACAAAAAAGGTCAAACACACCTAGGCTATCTATGGGTTTACCATGCCGTGTTGTCCAAAATGTGCGTGTTTGATTATCAAAAAGGTCGTGGAACAGATGCTCCGCGTGAAATGCTCACGGACTATCGTGGCGCACTGCAAACAGACGGCTATAAAGTTTATGACCACTACTGTCTGAACAAAGAAATAAAGCATCTGGCGTGTTGGGCGCATGCACGCAGGTATTTTGAAAAAGCCTTGGTGCAGGACAAAAAGCGCGCATCACATGTATTACAGGAAATCCAAAAGCTTTATGCTATTGAGCGTAAAATAGCCGGGCTTACACCTCAGGAACGGCATACAGTACGCCTGGAAGAGGCACTTCCTGTTATCAACGATTTAGGAAAATGGATGCATAGAGAACGTAACGTTGTTTTGCCCAAATCACTCATCGGAAAGGCTATAGCGTATTGCACCAAATTATGGTCGAGCCTGATGACTTATCTGGAAAACGGCAACTATCACATCGATAACAACGCCATCGAAAACAAGATCCGTCCTGTAGCACTTGGTCGTAAAAACTACCTGTTTGCCGGTTCACACGACGGTGCAAAACGCACGGCCATGTTCTACACTTTCTTCGCCAACTGCAAACTAAACGACGTGAACCCCGAAAGATGGCTCAACAAAGTACTTGAAGTAATCGCTGATTATCCCTGTAACAAATTACAAGACTTGTTCCCTGGAAATTTGGAGGTGTAGTTGGTCGGGGGATACAGCGGAATACTAGCATCAGAGGACGCCCATCATATTATACCAGTTCAACTATTAAAGGAGAATGATGTTGTAAAAAAAGCAGTTGAAGGAGGATTTGATTTTAATGGTGCAACGAATGGTTTGGCAATTGAAAAATATTCTAAATCAACAGGGCTAGGAAGACATGGACCACACCCCAATTATACTAATCAAATAAGTGCTTATTTGGAGGAATGGGCGGAATTATATCCAAATTTCACTCCACAAATGGCAAAAAATGAATTAGA
>CAYOJN010000248.1:0-2807 GCA_964404245.1 uncultured Sphingosinicella sp.
GGCGTGAAGGCGTCGGCGCCGTCGGTCTCGGCCGACCACACGTCGGTGTAGCCGAGCTGGTCGAGCTCCTCGATCCAGGGCCGCTGCTCGTGCAGGGCCACCCCGTCGAAGGGGATCGTCATGCCGTAGCGCTGGGTCATGTGCACCTCACTGGACGGGTCGGCCGGCCGGGTGCCGGTGTGGCGGGGATGTCGGGATGGGCGCGCGTGTCGGGTGGCGGCTCGGGCGGCGCCCGGTTCGGCGGGATCGAAGGGACGGGTCAGAAGGGCAGATCAGAAGGGCGGTCAGGAAAGGCAGAGCAGGAGTGACCGAGCTCAGCCCGTGTAGGTGGGCGTGGCGACGATCGGCACGGCGGGGGCGGCGCGGGGAACGTTCCCGACGCCGGAGGGCGTACCGCCTCCGGTGGTGTCGGTGCTCCCGGTCCCGGAGGTCGTGGTGGTCGTGTCGACGGGATCGACCGGATCGGTGGGGCAGGCGGGGAGCGGGCCGGTGTCGAGGGCGTCGATCTCCCAGGTGAAGTCGGTGCGCACCGGCGAGGTGGGCTCGTCGATGGTGTCCACCACCCGCCAGTTCGCCACCGCCCTGGCGTCGTCCACCTCGACCGTCACGTAGCCCCGCAGCAGGGCGTTGGCGTAGACGGCGTTGGGCAGGGCCATCACGATCTGGTTGAAGACGGGGGCGAGGTCCGCCGGGAAGCTGGAGGAGATGGAGGTGCCGACCAGTTCGTGGCCGACGGGTCGCGAGGTCGGGTCGGCGGGGTCGGCCACGAGCACCCCCGCCCCGGAGGCGTGGATGTCGCCGGTGATGACGAGGGGGTTGCGCACGTCGTCACGGGCGAACAGGTCCATCATCCGTCGCTGCGCGAACGGGTAGCCGTCCCACTGGTCCTGGTTGATGACCGAGCCGATCGGGGTGGGTGCCATCACGACCTGCTGGGCGACCACGTTCCACCGGGCGCATGACCCGGTCATCTGCTCCTCGAGCCACGCCTCCTGGGCGGCGCCCAACATCGTGCGCGCCGGGTCGAGGTTGTCGTCGCAGACCGGCACCAGCTCGTCGCCGCAGCCCTGGTCGCTGCGGAACTGGCGGGTGTCCAGCAGGTGGAAGCTGGCCAGCGAGCCCCAGTGCAGCGTCCGGTGGATCGGGAGGTCGGGGCCCACGGGAGCGGGCATGCGCACCGCCTGGTGCTCCCACCAGGCCTGGTAGGCCTGGGCCCGTCGGGCCAGGAAGACGTCGGTGGGGTCGTCGTCCTGGGAGATGGCGCCGGCGTAGTTGTTGTCCACCTCGTGGTCGTCCCACACCACGGCCCACGGGAAGCGGTGGTGGGCGGCCTGGAGGTTCGGGTCGCTGCGGTAGAGGGCGTAGCGGTTCCGGTAGCCGGCCAGGTCCTGGGCCTCGCCGCCCGGCACGGGACGGATGCGGCTGCCGGTGCTCTCGTAGATGTAGTCACCCAGGAAGAGCACGAGGTCGAGGTCCTCGTCGGCCAGGTGGGCGTGCGCCGTGTAGTAGCCGTTGCCGTAGTTCTGGCAGGACGCGAACCCGAAGCGCAGCGGGTCCACCTCGGCGTCGGTGGACGGGGCGGTGCGGGTGCGTCCGACGGGGCTGGTCCACTCGCCGACGCGGAACCGGTACGAGTACCACCTGGCCGGATCGAGGCCGTCCACGTCCACGTGCACGCTGTGGGCGAAGGCCGCTGGTGCAGCGGATGTCCCCGAGCGCACGATGTCACCGAAGCCGGCGTCGGTGGCGACCTCCCAGTCCACGGCCACGTCGCCGGGGCCCATGCCACCGCCGGCGAGGGGGTCCGGCGCGAGGCGGGTCCAGAGCACCACGCGGTCGGGGAGCGGGTCGCCGCTGCCCACGCCCAGCGTGAAGGGGTCCGAGTCGATCGAGCTGGCCTGCGCGAACGCGCCCGGCAGCACCGGCCGCCACACCAACGCCGCCGCAGCCAACGCGGCGGTGCCCCCCAGGAACCGACGCCGATCCAAACCCTCACGTGCCACGCTCGCCATGCCCTGCCCCCAGGTCGGTCAGCCACCCCCGGCAGCTGTCGCCCCCGATGCTACGGGACGTCCGGGTGCGAGGGCGGCACGCCGCCGGCCGGCAGGTCCGGTTCCGATGAACGTTGCGGTGCCGGTCCCCGTGCCGCTGCCGGTGCCGCTGCTCGGAGGCTCTGCGCTGATGGGCCGCGCGCCCGCGGGCGCGGGCCTGGCGGGACTGCGGGGGTGGGATGGAACCCTCCCGACGCGCCGGCGGGCGCGTCGCCCGTTGAGTGATTGAGTGAGCTCCCGTGCCCAGACGACGCGTCACACCCCGTCGGTAGGCTGATCGGACAAACATCCCTTCAACCGACCGATCACCTACCGACGGGGTAGGGCTCGATTGCCTGGTCAGCCGATAGGTGCGGCCAGCTGACGGTCGGGCGAGCGATCGGATCTAGGCGAGGTGGCGGCGCCCGCGGGCGCGTTGGATCCGCAGGCTTTGGCGGCGAGCACGCTCCAGGCCGGGCCCACACCCGAGGTGGCCGCGCCCGCGGGCGCGCGGGTTCGGTCTCGCGGGAGGCGGCGTCCGAGCCGATGTCACGCCGAGCTCCGAGCCGATCCCTGCGATCCGCATGGGTCGGTTCGCCATCGACCGGAAGTACGACGGGTGTGAATGGGGAGCAGAGCTGCTCCGTGGGGCGTTGCTCGGCGCGGCCCTCAACAGGTTGCGGTGTTCGGTGTCCCCCAGACGTCGCCGTCCTTCGGGTAGGTCACGATCTCGACGGCGCGGCGGGCAGCGTCGATGAAGGCGACCTCCACGGCACC
>CAYOJN010000249.1:0-2774 GCA_964404245.1 uncultured Sphingosinicella sp.
GCTGGGGGCAGCGGATCTGCGTCGCCTACACCGGCGCCGCGGCACCCGACGACCTCACCCGCCACGGCGTCGCCCACCTGGCGCCCTACAAGCGGCCCAAGGAGGTCACGCGCATCGAGGCGCTGCCACGGACGGCCACCGGCAAGGTGAAGCGGCTCGGCCTGGCGGGTCTGGTCGAGCCGTCCCAGCACCCCGAGCCGCCGTCGGGCTGAGCTCGCCGTCCCGACAGGTCCGGGATCAGTCGGCCCCCGCCGGCGCAGGGACGTCGGCGGTGGGCTCGCCCTCCGGGGCGGGGGGCACGGGCACGCCCGTGGCGGGCGGTGCCGGGTTGGCCTGGTCGGGGAAGTCGGCACGCGTCACCGGGGTGCCGCCCTCGACGGTGCGTCCGGGGCCCACCGAGACCGCGATGGGCCGGTCCTCGTTGGTGAAGAGCACCCGGCCGATGCCTCCCAGGTCGGTGAGGGTGTAGACGATCTGGGAGACGGCCTGGCGCTGCGGCCCGGCCTCGACGGCGGAGAGCCCGGTGATGTCGATCGTGATGGTCGCCCCCTCCACCTCGACGCGGTTCACCCGCAGCTCGGTGGGCACGAAGTTGGTGAGCGAGTCCGAGCACGCCGGGCCGGCCTCCTCGCTGCCGGGCTCGGTCTGGATCAGGCGGTAGAGCGTGGCGTAGGCGGCGTCGTTGCGGTTGGCGTGGTCCTCGACCTCGAGCTGGCAGGCCTCCATCTCGGGCGCCGAGGTGTCTGCGGCGTTCACGAAGTAGATCCTGCGGGGCACGGTGCGCCCTGTCCTGGTCGTGGTGGTCGTGGACTCCACCAGCGCCGGGTTGAGCTGGTCCCGGTCGAGGACGGTGGCCTCCTCGTCCACGGGGATGGTGCTGCCGCACCCCGCCAGGAGCGCCAGCGCACCGGCGAGGCCGGCGGCCCGCACGGCGCGCGCCCGACGCCCGCAGGCGAGCCTCACGTCCCCACCTCCCCCTCGACGGGGGCGGGCTCGGTGACCCCGAGGGCAGCCAGGTCGACGTCGCTGAGGTCGAGCGAGTCGTCGGGCAGCTCGTCGTCGTCCCCGAGGGCCGACAGCTCGATCACGAAGCGTGCGCCCGCCCTGCCGTCGTGGCGGTCCTCCACCCACACCCTGCCGCCGTGCAGCCGGACGTGCTCGTCGACCAGGGCCAGCCCGAGACCGGTGCCCGAGTCGGCGCCGCGGTTCCCGCCGGCGGTGCCACGGGAGAACCGGTCGAAGATGAGGGTGCGCTCGGACTCGGGCACCCCGTGTCCGGCGTCCTCCACCGCGATGCGGACCAGGGCGTGCCCGGTGTCCTCGGCGTCGGGGGGCGGCTCGTGCAGCGAGACGTCGATGCCCGTGGCCCCGCCCGCGTAGCGCTCGGCGTTCTCGAGGAGGTTGCCCAGCACCCGGGAGAAGCGCGTCTTGTCGACCAGCACCACCACCTCGTCGACCCCGGGGGCGTGCTGGACCTGCACGTCGCCGTGTGCGTTGGAGCGCAGCACCTGGTCGACCATCTCGGTCACCGACACCGGCTGGAGGTGGAGCGTGATCGCGCCCACGTCGAAGCGCGAGATCTCGAGCAGGTCCTGCACCAGGTGCTGGAACCGCTCCACGTCGGCCGAGAGGAGGTCGAGCGCCCGGTTGGCCCGGTCCGAGAGGGTGCCCCGGCTGTTCTCGAGCACCTCCACCGAGGCGGCCAGCGTCATGAGGGGGGAGCGCAGCTCGTGGCTCACCTCGGAGGCGAACCGGGCGTCGCGCTCGATGCGCGACTGCAGGGCCGAGGCCATGTCGTTGAACGACACGATGAGGGGGTCGAGGTCGGGGTCGGTACCGGTGCGCAGGCGGGTGTCGAGGCGGCCCCCGGCGATCGCCTCGGCGGCTCTGCCGAAGCTGGCGAGCGGGACCAGGACGCGCCGGGAGGCCCAGAAGCCCAGGAAGCCCCCGGCGAGGGTGGTGATGGCGCTGGCGCCGAGCAGCGAGATGGCCAGGCCGTCGAGGGTGCGCTCCACCTCGGTGAGGGGGACCCCCTCGAAGTACATGGCGTCGCTCGAGGTGATCGGGATGCCCACCGCGACCCACGGCCGTCCGTCCACCTCGAAGCGCTGGCGGGCGGGGGAGCCGGCGGCGACCGCGGCGTGCAGCGAGGCGGGGATGTCGGTCTGGCTGAACTCGGGCGAGTTGTTGGCGTAGGCGACGCCCTTGTGCACGACCACCGGTTGCGCACCCTCGGGCGTGGGGATGCCGCCCAGGAGCGCGGCGTAGTCGATCTCGGACCCGGTGAGGCGACCCGAGAGGGTGACGGCGTTGCCCTTGGCCAGGTTGAAGGCGCTCTCGTCGCGCTGGCGCAGCAGGTTCTCGCGGGTGAGGCTCCACGTGATGATCGCCAGCACGGCCGAGAGCAGCAGCGCGCCGAGCGCGAAGCTGAGCGTCAGGCGGGTGCGGAGTCCGAGTCGGCGCAGTGGGTGCATCAGGTGGGGCCCACGACCGCCACGCCGTCAGGCCAGGAGCTTGTACCCGAGTCCCCGCACCGTCACGACGTGCTGCGGGTTGGCTGGGTCGGCTTCGATCTTGGTGCGCAGACGGCGGATGTGGACGTCCACGAGGCGACCGTCGCCGAAGTAACCGTAGCCCCACACCCGTTCGAGCAGGACCTCGCGGCTGAACACCCGACCGGGCGAGGACGCCAGCTCCACCAGGAGGCGGAACTCGGTCTTGGTGAGGTGGACCTCCTCACCGTTGCGCAGCACCGTCCCCTCCTCGGGGACGAT
>CAYOJN010000250.1:0-2738 GCA_964404245.1 uncultured Sphingosinicella sp.
GTCCGCGCGCCGGTTCACTAGGCCCTGCATTCGCTTGCCGCCGGCATTGACCCAGGCATCGCCATTGGCCCCGCGCGTGATCGTGTAGGGGACGAGTTCCGTGTCCTTCCTGGTGACCGGATCGTCGAAGCGGCGGCCGATGAGGCGCTTCACCGCGAAAACCGTATTGTCCGGATTGGTGACCGCCTGGCGCTTCGCCGGCTGGCCGATCAGTCGTTCGCCGTCCTTGGTAAAGGCAACGACGGACGGGGTCGTGCGGGCGCCCTCGCTATTCTCGATGACCTTGGGCTTGCTGCCCTCCATCACCGCGACGGCGCTGTTGGTGGTTCCGAGATCGATTCCGATCACTTTTGCCATGTCTAAACCTCTTATGCCCCTGACAATATCGCCCACCGGCCCAACCCCTTAGACGAAGGCGATGGGGCCAGTGTTTCGCAGGCGATATAGGGGCCGATTTTTCCGCGACAAGAAGTTGGGCGCCCGCTTCTTGCCTTGTTGCGGGACAGGCCTTGCGCACCTATGCGAAGGCCATGCGCACACTTTCCGCCCTATTGCTCGCCTTCGCTCTCGCCGCCTGCAACGAAACCGCCGTCGAACAGGAAATCACCGTTGAAGAAGCGGTCGTTTCGCTCCCGGCTGTTCCGGGACGCCCGGGCGCTGCCTATTTCACCCTTCGGACCAGCAGCGAGCCGGTTCGGCTGGTCGGGATCAGCAGCCCGAAGATCGGGCGGATCGAACTGCATGAGACGATCGACGACAATGGAATGAGCCGGATGGTAACGATCGAGGACCCGCTCGTCAGCCCCGGCGAGCCGATGACGTTCGAACCGGGCGCTCGCCATGCCATGCTGTTCGACCTCGATCCCGGGCTTCGGCCCGGAGGAACGGTCGCACTGACCTTCAGCTTCGACCAGGCACCGGCCGTCACGGTGGAGGCGGACCTTCGCGGCCCCGGCGCCGTCGGTCATGAAGGACATTGACGGAAGGCCGCTGACCGCCGGCGAGCGAAGGCTTGCCACCGGCATCTTCGGCGAGGCCATCGACTACGAACCGGTCCGGATCCACAATCGGCGATGGTGGCCCTTTCAGCCGCGCAACGTGTTGATGGCGCCGTGCGGGCATGTTCACGTCCATCCCCTCAGCCCTCTGTGGAGCGAGGATTACAGCCAGGAGGACCTTCGGCTCCAGGCCCTCTTGATGCACGAGCTGACCCATGTCTGGCAGGCGCAGACACGCGGCAGATATTATCTGCCGCTGATGCGCCATCCCTTCTGCCGCTACCGCTACGAATTGCGCGAAGGCAGGCCTTTCGAACGATATGGGCTCGAGCAGCAGGGCGAGATCGTCAGGCACGCTTTCCTCCTGAGGCGGGGAGTCCCGCTCACCTCGGCGCCGCCATTGCCGGAGCTGGAGAAGATACTGCCGTTCAGGCGGTGATGAGGATCCGGGAGATCCTGGCCAGGGCAGCGGCTCAATCGAGCCGGGCTGCAAGCCATTCCTCGACGGCCCGATAGGCCGTTCGCCCCGGCGCAGGATCGTCGCCATTGCCGGTGGAAAAATAGGCGATTCCGATCCCGTTGGCGCTGTCGATCCAGAGACCCGATCGAAGACCATAAGCCTCGCCGGCATGGCCTGCCATCTGCCGGCCGGGACCGAACAGGTCGTCGCTGCAACCCTCCTCGTCGTTCGGGATCAGCTGAACGGCCAGGCCATAGGCGCAGTAGAATCCGCCCTCGGTGTCACCGCTCGCCGGCCCATCGAAGCGCCACTGGGGCGAGAACATCTCGCGAAGGCTTCGATAGGTGAGGAAACGGCGGCCCTCGTGCCAGCCGCCGTTGAGGACCAGCCGGCCGACCACCGCCAGGTCGCTGACCGAAATCCGGAGCCCGCCCTGGGGAGAGAAAAGCGCCCCATTGTCACCCGGCACATAGGATCGAAGGTCGCAGGCGCCGTCGGGCCCTGTAAGCACCGGGCAATCCGGCCGACGACCGCCAAGTTCATCGCGGATCGCGGCTCCGCCGGGCCGGTAGAGAACGACCGCTCGGTCGATCGAGGTTTCGCTGCAGCTCGTCCAGTTGAAGCAGGCGTCGATCCCGAGCGGATCAAGGACGAGCTGGTCCATCAGCCGGTCGAACCTTTCGCCGGTGGCCTTCTCCATCACCGACGCGATGACCGGGAAATTGAGATTGGAATAGCGAAACCCGCTTCCGGGCCGACGCTCGCGGTCGAACGCGCCCGCCCGGCCGAGCGTTTCCTTCAATGAGCCTCCAAGCGGAATCGCATAATCGACCTGGTCGGTCAGCGACGAGCGATGCGACAGGAGCAGCCGCAAGGTGATCGGCTGATCCGGAAAGTCCGGATGGCGAAGCCGCCAGCCGAGCCAGTCGGAAACATCGCGATCGAGTTCGAGCTTTCCCTCCTCGACCAGACGCATCACGCCCAGGGCGAGGACGAGCTTGGAAATGGAGGCGATCCGGACCGGATCGTCGATCGTCAGCGCCCGCTGCTCGGCCCGATCGGCAAGCCCCGAGGCGCCGCTTCGGGTGATGTCCCGGGAATCGAAGGTGGCCCAGGCATAAGCGACTTCAGGCGAAGGCGGCGGCGGAACAGTCGCGCAGGCCGCAAGACAGGGCAGCGCCAGGATGTAGAGGATCGGCAACGTCGATCTGTGGTTCATGGCTCACCCGATGCATTCGCTCCGGGTTCATCATTTCAAAACCGTTCTGGTCTAGCCAGTC
>CAYOJN010000251.1:0-2738 GCA_964404245.1 uncultured Sphingosinicella sp.
AGATCATGCCGCGTTACGCCCGGCTCATCTATAACGGCTTCTGGTTCTCGCCGGAACGCGAGATGCTCCAGGCGCTGATCGACAAGAGCCAGGAACATGTCAGCGGAAGCGTTCGTCTCAAGCTCTACAAGGGCAATGCGACGGTGATCGGACGGGAAAGCCCGCTGTCCCTTTATGACGAGGAGCTGGTGACGTTCGAGGAAGGAAGCGGAGGCTATGATCAGCGTGACGCGGCCGGTTTCATCCGGCTCAACGCGCTGCGGCTCCGGATCGCCGCAAAGCGCTCAAACCGTGAAGTCTGATCGATGACCCTCGCGATCCTCGAGGCCGGGAAACCCCCGGCCGAGCTCATCGAGCGCTTCGGCCGCTATCCGGCGATGATCGAACGGCTGATCGGGATCCAGGCGTCCCATTATGATGTCGAGGCGGGCGCCTTTCCGGAACGGGCGGATGCCCACCGCGCCTATCTGGTCACCGGCTCGCCGGCGGGCGCCTATGAAGACCGGGACTGGATCGGGAAGCTCGAATCCTTCCTGCGGCTTGCCAGGGGTCGGGCGAAGCTGGTCGGGATCTGCTTCGGCCACCAGATTATGGCGAAGGCCTTTGGCGGCCATGTCGAGAAATCCGACAAGGGCTGGGGAATCGGGCTCCATAACTACCCCGTCGTCCATCACGAGCCCTGGATGGGGGAAGAGGTGCCGATGATCTCGGTCCCTGCCTCGCACCAGGACCAGGTGGTGTTTCAGCCACCGCGAAGCCACGTCGTCGCTTCCTCGCTCTTCACGCCTTATGCCGCTCTTTCCTGGACCGACCAGAGCGCCATCTCCTTCCAGTTCCACCCGGAATTCTCACCCGAATATGCCGCCGCCCTGATCGAGAGCCGGCGCGATCGGCTCGTCCATGCCGACCAGGCCCTGGAAAGCCTTTCGAAGCGCAATGACAATGAACGGGTCGGCGGCTGGATCAGGCGCTTTCTTTCGGACTAGCCGCCTTTTTTCGTTTCCTCTTCCCCTTCCCCTTCGGCCGAGGTGCATTGCTCCGCCGGGACCGGGGCGGGATCGCGATCTTCCTCGATCAGGTAGAGAATGGGCCGGTCCATATCGATGACCGCCCGATGTTCGTTGAGGACGTCCTGGCCGATGAGCCCGTGGACCGTGCTTCCGGCGAGCGGGCCCAGGACCTGGACCAGCTGCCCCAGGTCGGCGATCGCGATCCGGTTCTGGCGGATCGTCACCGGGCCGAGTTCCAGCCCGTCGATCGCTGCCTGGCGCGCGGAAACCGAGCCGCTCAGCGACATTGCCGGCCTTCGCCCATTGCCGCCTCCGGAAAGACCGAAGGCTTCGACATGATCATCCTCGACGACGCTGACATTGGCTCCGGTGTCGAGAACGAACAGCCCGGGATGGCCATTGAGGGTCACTTCGACGAGATGGTGGCCGGTTCCCGAAGTCGCCCGGAGCGGGATCGCGGTGAAGCCGAGAAGGCACAAGGCGTGATCGACGGTTCCCGTCTCGGTGGGCCGATAGTCGACTGCCTCGCCCGTCGGAGCGGAAAGATCGCAGGCCGCGAGGAGCAGGGCCGAAAGGGCAGCGAAGCGCATGAAGGAGCCAATGTTCGCCTGCCGTCACCGGTTCCTTCCGCCCGGCCATCGCCTATATGAGGCGGCAATTGCCGAAGGAGGAAAAGGATGAAGACCCGCGCCGCCGTCGCGTTCGAAGCCAAGAAACCGCTCGAGATCGTCGAGGTCGATCTGGAAGGACCGAAGGCCGGCGAAGTGCTGGTCGAGATCATGGCGACGGGTATCTGCCATACCGACGCCTACACCCTGGACGGACTCGATTCAGAAGGGATCTTCCCGTCGATACTCGGCCATGAAGGCGCAGGGATCGTCCGCGAGGTTGGCGCCGGGGTCACCAGCGTCGCCCCGGGCGACCATGTCATCCCGCTCTACACGCCCGAATGCCGCCAGTGTAAATCCTGCCTTTCGGGCAAGACCAATTTGTGCACCGCAATCCGCTCTACCCAGGGCCAGGGCGTCATGCCCGACGGAACCAGCCGGTTCAGCTACAAGGGCCGGACCATCCACCACTATATGGGCTGCTCCACCTTCTCCAACTTCACGGTCCTTCCGGAAATCGCGGTTGCAAAGATCAGGGATGACGCCCCCTTCCAGTCGGCCTGCTATGTCGGTTGCGGAGTCACCACGGGAGTCGGCGCCGTGGTGAATACGGCGAAGATGGAGCCCGGCGCCAACATCATCGTCTTCGGCCTCGGCGGAATCGGCCTCAACGTCATCCAGGGGGCGAAGATGGCGGGCGCCGACCGGATCGTCGGAGTCGACGTCAATCCGGACAAGGAAGAATGGGGCCGACGCTTCGGGATGACTCATTTCGTCAATCCGAAGTCGGTCGAGGGTGACCTCGTCCAGGCACTCGTCGCGATCACGGATGGCGGCGCCGATTATACGTTCGACTGCACCGGCAATACCGATGTCATGCGAACGGCTCTGGAGGCCTGCCACCGCGGCTGGGGCGAATCGATCGTCATCGGAGTCGCCGAGGCCGGCAAGGAAATCTCCACCCGCCCCTTCCAGCTCGTGACCGGGCGGGTCTGGAAAGGCTCGGCCTTCGGCGGCGCCCGGGGCCGCACCGACGTTCCGAAGATCGTCGACTGGTACATGGACGGCAAGATCGCCATCGACCCGATGATCACGCACGTCCTCAGCCTCGAAGAGATCA
>CAYOJN010000252.1:0-2737 GCA_964404245.1 uncultured Sphingosinicella sp.
CCGACTACTACAACACCATCGGCCAGGAGCTGCGCGTGCGCAGCGGGCGCGATGCGGACCGCAGCAGCTGGTACGCCGGCGTCGGCACCGGCTGGAACGCGACCGAGAACTTCAGCATCGGCCTGCACTACGACTACCACCGCGCCAAGTCCGGCACGCTGGTGGACGAGGACAGCGGCGCGGAGATCGAGGGTCCCAAGCGCTCGACCGCGCTGGTGGGCCTGACGGCCGAATACGCGTTCTGATGCGCAAGCGCCGCAGGGGGCATCGGCCCCCTGCGGCGCGCTCTGGCGCAAGCCACGGGTCGTGCGGGACCGCGCCACCCGATGAGGTGCGCCGAACCGCCAGCGGGCATGTCTGCCAGGCGGATGGTCTTTTCGTCGGCCCGGTTGGCGCGCAGCCCGGGCCGCCGCGAGTCGTTTCGTCCAGGGATGATGCGACCGCCGGCTGCCGCTAAGATGCGGCGCATCGCCCGGCCCGCGCCGGGCCAGCCGGGGAAGATGCGTGATGCGAATCATTGGCGGCGCGCTTGCGGGCCTGTTCCTGTTCGGGGCCGTGGCCGCCGACACTCCCTCGGCGTCCGGCGGTCCGGACGCCTGCGCGGCCTTGGTGGGCGTGCGCGACGCGCGGCTGGGCCTGGTGGTCACCGCCGCCGAGCGCGTGCCCGCTGCCGCCCCCGGGACCGTGCGCGCGCAGCCTTACCTGCCGCCGATCGCGGTGGCGCTGCCCGCCCAGTGCAAGGTGCGGGCGCGCATCAACGACCGCACGGGCACCGACGGCGTCCGCTACGGAATCGGGTTCGAACTTGCCCTGCCGGACAACTGGAACGGCCGCTTCCTGTTCCAGGGCGGCGGTGGCCTCAACGGGTCGATCGCCCCTGCGCTGGGCACCACCGGCGCCGGCGACGTGCCCGCGCTGGCGCGCGGCTTCGCCGTGGTGTCCACCGACAGCGGCCACGAGGGCGAGGGCTTCGACGCCACGTTCATGCGCGACCAGCGCGCCGCGCTGGACTTCGCGCACGCCTCCGTCGGCACCACCACGCAGGCGGCGCTGCTGCTGGTCGAGCGCCACTATGGCACGGCGCCGCACCACGCCTACATCGCCGGCTGTTCCACCGGCGGGCGCGAGGCCATGCTCGCCACCCAGCGCTGGCCGGAACTGTTCGACGGCGCACTGGTGACGGCGCCGGCCATGCGGACGGGATTTTCCAACCTCGCGCTGGCCAATGCCCGCGCCGCCTTCGCCAGGGCCGCGCCCCGCGACGCCGAAGGCCGGCCACAGCTGGCGCGCACCTTCAGTGCCGGCGAGAGGCAGCTGGTCCTGGACGGCCTGCTGGCGCAGTGCGATGCGCTCGACGGGCTGGCCGACGGCGTCATCGAGAACGCGCTGGGTTGCCGCTTCGAGCCGGCGCGGCTGCAGTGCCCGGGCGACAAGCGCGCAGACTGCCTCGATGCCGCCCAGGTCACCGCGCTCACCGAGGCCTTCAAGGCGCCGCGTGACGCGGCCGGCGCGCCGCTCTACGTCGACTTTCCCTACGACACCGGCATCGTCCACGAAGGCCCGGGCATTCCCGGCTTCCTGCCCAGCGACGGCCCCGACATCCTGGCGGCGGTGATGCCGGCGGCGGACGGCTTCGACGTCGACGCCCAGGCCCGCAAGGTGCGCGCCGATGCCGTGCAGGTGCTCACCGATACCGCCGGCTGGACCAACCTCGGCACCTTCCTCGGGCGCGGCGGCAAGGTGATCTACACCCACGGCATGAGCGACCCGTGGTTCTCGGCCTGGGACACGCTGGACTATTTCAAGCGCGCCGCAGCCGCGAACGGCGAACAGGCGTGGGCGGATGCCAGCCGGCTTTACCTGGTGCCCGGCATGGGCCACTGCGGTGGCGGCACCACGCGCGACCAGGCCGACCTGCTCACGCCGCTGGTGGACTGGGTGGAGCAGGGACAGGCGCCGGGCCGGATCCTGGCCGAGGGCGCATCGCTCGAAGGCCGGCGCCCGCTGTGCCCGTATCCGACCCACGCGCACTACCTCGGCGGCGACCAGGCCTCGCCCGACAGCTACGAGTGCCGTTCGGGACAGTAGGACGCGTCGCGCGGCTTGCACGCCGCCGCGTGAGGTGCTGCGGCGTGGACCGGCCCGCCGTCGTCGATCCGCGCGTGCATTTGTGGCATCTCTGCCAAGTGCCGCGGTCGCTCCGGGGCGGCCGCCGACGCGAGGCCCGCCGACGCATTGCGGCGACGGACCAGCTCGCACCCGTTCGCGTGAGAACGCTCGCACGCTTGCGCGCATCGGTCGCGATCACGGGCGAGGCCTTGTCGGATGCATAGTTCCGGGACCGGCACTCGCCGTCTCCGTCGCAACCGCTCGCCTAGAATGGATGGCACCCCGTCTGGAGTGCACCCATGGCTACCTGGCTGATCACTGGCGCCAACCGCGGCATCGGGCTGTCGCTGTCCAAGCAGTTCGCCGCACGCGGCGACCGGGTGCTCGGCGTCTGCCGCAAGGCGACCGCAGCCCTGGCCGCCACCGGCGCCACCGTGATCGATGGCGTGGACGTGTCCGACGCGGGCGCGGTGGTCGCCCTGCCGGCGAGGATCGGCGACGTACGCATCGACGGGCTCGTGCTCAACGCCGGCATCTTCACCAACGAAACGCTCGATGCGCTCGACGCCGACGCGTTCGCGCGCATCCAGCGCCAGTTCGAGGTCAACACCCTCGGCCCGCTGCGCGT
>CAYOJN010000253.1:0-2726 GCA_964404245.1 uncultured Sphingosinicella sp.
CGACGCTGCGACAGGCCGACATTGTAGCTGGCCGCGCCCGACCGGTCGGCGTGACCGGAAAGAACGACCTGAGCCTGACCGGTCTGAGCATATTGCTGAGCCGCGTTGTCGAGGATCGCAGCCGCCTGCGGAGTGATGTCCGAACGGTCCCAATCGAAGAACACGACGAACGGTCCGACTGCAACCGGTGCCGGTGGTGGCGGCGGCGGAGGCGGCGGAGGCGGAGGCGGAGGCGGAGGCGGCGGTGGCGGCGGCGGGGGCGGAGGCTCCGCACCACCGAAGTTGAAGGTAATGCCGCCCAACAGGCTGTGCGAACGGAACCGAGTCTTGGAATCGTCGCCGAGCCAGCTGATGGTCCGAACGTCCTCGGTGTTGAAGAAGCGATAGCGCAGGGTCACGTCGATATTGTCCGTGATTGCCTGACGAACGCCGGCAATGGCCTGCCATGCAAGCCCGCTGTCGGCGTCATCCAGGAACGGGCCCTGGTTCGCATAAGCGCGAAGGTTGTTGTAGCTGACTCGAGCATAGCCGATGCCGCCGCCGACGAAACCGCTGATACCGTCATCGTCGCCAAAATCGAACATCGCATTGGCCATGAAGCTCAGTACGGTGGTGTTGCCACCGCCAGCTTCGGAGACGCGCGCACCGATTGCCGAGCCTGGCGCACCAGGTCCGTCACCCGGAAGGTTGATCACCGTTTCATAAGCGTCGAGACGGGCCCGCTTATAGGCAACTTCAGCCTCGATGCGAACCGCACCCAGGTCATAGCCGACGAAACCGGCAGCATCGAAACCTGGATCATGATCGATTTCGAGTTCGCCAACACCCGTCGGGATTGGTCCCGCACGGCGCTGCCCGTTGGTTCGAACGAATTCGAACTCAATATCTTCGACGATCATCGCACCGAAATCGCCGCCGATATACCAAGCGCCATCACGCGCTAGGGCCGGGCTGGCGATTGCCGTGGACGACAGCGCCACAACAATGGCGAGCTTCCGCATAATCTTCCCCTTTCTTCTGCGTCCCGAGCGGGAACGACGTGAACTCCTTACGGTAAGCCGAGTTTGGGCGCAAGCACGCTTCGACCCCCTTCTGTTGCCCAAAAGCCGCAGGTCATTTTCAACATGAACTGCAGATTCCGGACCGCGCCGAAACGATGCCCCGCCCTCTTAGTTTCAGCGTCTGCCGCAAAGCTTTCATTCGAGGCGGCGACTGTGACGCAAATGTCGCACCAGCCTTGCCGACGCCTAATTCCAAGGCCTTTTTCCCTTGGCTTCGCCGATCCGCCGAAAGTCGTGGAAAAAGGCTTTTCATTTCGCCGCCGTGGGAGCAGTCTCGTTCGACCGGCAAAGGCAAGTCAGGGGAGGACTGGCCATGATTGCAATCCTGTTGGCAATGGCCGCCGGCGCGGCCACCATTCAGTCGGAGGCGGTGAACAATGCCCGCCAGGCTTATAATGACTGCCTTCGCGCTTTCATGCGCGCTGAGCTCGACCAAGGGACCGAACCGGCGGCCTTCGAAGCGGCGCTTTCCGGCCAGTGCGCACAGCAGGGGTCGGCATTCACCGCAGCCCTGGTTCAGCGCGATCTGAAGTCGGGCGGGAAGCGCAATCAGGCCGAAGAGGATGCCCGGATGACGATGGAGGACATTCGCGCCACCACCGTCGAGTATTTTTCCGATTATCATTCCACGAACAGTCGTCCGCCCGACTGAGCCTGAGCGGTGCCCAGGCACGCCCCCGGCGAAGGCCGGGGCCAATGAACACCGCGCTCGGTAGCCATCCTCAAGACCTTTATCTTCATCGGCCCGGCCTCTGCCGGGGAAGAGGGCGTATCACGATCTGAAGGACGGCTTCCGGCTCGTCCACCGGATCAAAAATGCGCCTAAGGCCCCGCTCGGGGCGGTTCGTTGGTCACCTCGAGGCTGTTGCGCCAGTTGCCGTTCGCGTCCTTTCGCCAGATCGTCAGTCCCCGGTAGGACTGGATCAGCGGAAGTCCGTCGGGACCGGTCACCGACACCTGGGTTCGTTCGAGCACATAGCCGAGATCGCCGGAACTGGAGACTTCCGCCCGGATCGGCTTCCAGCGGACTTCAAAACCCGGAAGAGCGAAGCTCGACTTCAGATGCTCGCGGATCGCTGCCTTTCCACGACGCTCGGGTTCACCGGGTGAAAGGATGACGGCATCGTCGGTCCAGTAGGAAAGCATTCTTTCGATGTCGCCGGCCTCGGCGCTTCGCGACCATTCGCGGCTCGCTTCCATCAATCGCTCCGCCTCGGCCGCGGAGTCGATCCCGTCGCTGCAGGCGGGAGTGAAGGCAAGAAGGCCCACGGCAAGGATGAGGGATCCTGTCGGTCGCGGGGCGCATTTCATGTCCGGCCTCATCCATTCGAGTCTTCGAAGATGGAGCCTGAAGCTCCGCAATGTCTCTAGGCCCTGGCTAGTCCGTCGACGTTAACAGACCTTAGCGTCTCGTGGCGCCCCGCTCTTCAATCACCTTGCCGGCTCCGATCGACTCCACTATATCGCCGCCGTCCAGCGGGCGAAGGGCTCGCGGTAAGCCAGACGGCATCGCGCGTGAGGGGGAGCAGGAAGCTTTCCTTCGACGCGCCTTTTTTGCTTCCGGGTTTTCCGCGTGCCGTCCACCGGGCGCCGCATTGGCATGGGGCCCTTGCGGCAGCAACACTCTGGCCCGGCCCGCGCGCTTCCTACTCGCGGTGCGGTCCG
>CAYOJN010000254.1:0-267 GCA_964404245.1 uncultured Sphingosinicella sp.
TCAACCCGGTCGTCTATCTGATCGAAGGCTTTCGCTGGAGCTTCTATTCGACCTCCGACGTCGGGATCGGGATCAGCCTCGGAGCGACCCTGTTCTTCTTCTTCACGTGCCTGGCAATCGTCTACTGGATCTTCCGCACTGGCTATCGCCTGAAGACGTGAACAGCTTCGCCGCTCCCCGACTCTCCCCGGCACATCCTGGGCTCTCCCCGGCGGCGGCCGGGGCCCACGAACACTATCGCTACCGGTAAACCGCGGCGTCGCCACA
>CAYOJN010000254.1:367-2705 GCA_964404245.1 uncultured Sphingosinicella sp.
GCGAGACTTCGAAAAAGCCCGTGTTCCTGGATCCCGGCCTCCGCCGGGAAGGTGACGGCCCAAACCCCGGCTTTCCCCGGCGAAGGCCGGGGCCCATGAACACTGTCGTTACCGGTAAACCGCGGCGTCGCCACAGCGAGACTTCGAAAAAGCCCGTGTTCCTGGATCCCGGCCTCCGCCGGGAAGGTGAAGGCCCAAACCCCGGCTTTCCCCGGCGAAGGCCGGGGCCCAGGAACACCGTCGCCGCCGGCAACCCGCGGCGTCTCCGCAGAATGACCGCAACGATAGTCGTGTTCCTGGATCCCGGCCTTTGCCGAGACGTTGCTTATCGGGCGTCCGTCAGGACTGGTCGGCCCGGCTTTCGCCGTCGCCGTCGAGATTGTTTCCGACGAATTCCCAGTTGATGATGTTGGCAAGCACGCCGTCCGCGAAATCGGGGCGGCGGTTGCGATAGTCGATATAGTAAGCATGCTCCCAGACATCGAGAGTCAGGAGCGGCTTCATCCCCTCATGGACGAGCGGCGTATCGGCGTCGTGGAGCGACGTGATCTTGAGCTGGTCGCGATCGAGGATGAGCCAGGCCCAGCCGTTCGAGAAGTGGCCGACCGCTTCGGCCTTCAAGGCTTCCAGAAGCTTGTCGGTCGACCCATAAGCGTCGTCGATGAGCTCGGCGAGCTTGCCGGTCGGGCGCTGGCCCTCGGCCGGCGCAAGGCATTGCCAGTAGAAGCTGTGATTCCAGATCTGGGCGCTGTTGTTGAACAAGGGCTTGTCGCCTTTTTCATGGGCGGTCCGGATCAGCCGCGACAGCGGAAGGTCGGCCAATCCCTTGTCCTGGGCGAACTGGTTGGTCTTTTCGACATAGGCGCGATGATGCTTGCCATGATGGAATTCGAGCGTCTCCGCCGACATGTGAGGCTGAAGCGCCTCCTTCGAATAAGGCAGGTCGGGAAGAATATAGGCCATGTCTCAAGCTCTCCTTTCAGGGTGACCGGGCGCCGGCAGGGCCGGACCGGTGCGATGGAATGACGGGACGGAAATTCGGATAACAGGTTCCGTCGGAGGAAAGAACCGTCGGCCGTCAGTTCCCGCTGGAAACAACGCGGAAACGGGAAAGCTCCACCTTCGGATCCTCCCATTCGGGGGCAAGCTCGCTCGCTCGGCGATAATCCTCATAGGCCTGGCGGGCATGGCCGAGCGCCTCGTTGGCGACCGCCCGTCCGAAGAAGGCGAGTTCGGGCCGGCTGGTCCGGCGTTCGATCGCCATTCCGAACAGGCCCAGGGCAGCGCGGGAATCGCTCTGCCGGATCATCGCTGCGCCCTTGTTGAGATAGGCTTCCGGCTCCGCCGGATCCATCCGGATCGCGGTGTCGAAATCGGCGATTGCGAGGTCGAGCTGGCCGCGCTTGAGTCGAAGGATCCCGCGATTGACATGGGTCGCAACCCGGTCGTGCCGGGTGAGCGCCTCTTCCGTCAGCGCGGTCTCGCACTGGCGAAGATCACCCAGCGTCGGCTGAAAAGAGGATTCCGCCGCCTGGTAGCAGAGGCTTGCCGAGCTGCTCCCAAGGGTCATCACGCCGGCACCGGCCGGTGCCGCGATCACGGCCGCAAGAAGCGCCAGGGGGAGGAAACGGACAGCCATGTCGAGCCCTTTCGAACCACCGCCCACCGCGAGTCTCAATTAGCAGAAACCGGCCCCGGCCGCGAATCCGCGGCGCTCCCGCCTCGAGCGAACACCCGCTGCTTGAAGCGAGGCCGCGGCCGGGCTAGCCGGCGACCATGGATCGAAGCGCCCAGAATGAAGGCACGACCCCGGTTCGCGAAGCCCATCGTTTCGACGAGGCCCGGCTCGCTTCCTGGATGAGAAGCGAGGTCGAGGGCTTTTCCGGGCCGCTCCAGGTCGAACAGTTTCGCGGCGGACAGTCCAACCCGACCTACAAGCTGGTCACTGCGAACCGCAATTACGTCCTCCGGCGCAAGCCGCCCGGAAAACTCCTCCCCGGCGCCCATGCCGTCGACCGGGAATATCGGGTCATCACGGCCCTTGGCGCCTGCGGCTTCCCGGTCGCCCGGACGTTCGGGCTGTGCACCGACGAGACGGTGATCGGAACGCCCTTCTATGTCATGGAGATGGTCGAGGGGCGGATATTCTGGAACCCGGCCTTTCCCGAAGTCGAACGCGAAGAGCGGCCGGCTTATTTCGACTCGATGAACGCGACTCTTGCCGCGCTCCACCAGATCGATCCCGAACGGGCCGGACTGTCCGACTATGGCAAGCCCGGAAACTATTTCGAGCGCCAGATCGGCCGCTGGTCGAAACAATATCTTGCCGACGAGGAAG
>CAYOJN010000255.1:0-2704 GCA_964404245.1 uncultured Sphingosinicella sp.
CTGCACGAACTGGCCCGCCGCCTCGATGACCGGATGTGCACGATCGAACGGATCGTCCAGGCCGAGAACCCGAACTGGCGGACCCTGGGCTGCGACCCGGTCGAAAGCACGCTCGAGGATCGAAGCGAACGGATCCTTCAGCGAAACGCCCTTGAAGGAAACCGTTCCAACAGCCCGCTGCGGAGGAACTGATGACCAGCCCAAGAACTAAATTCTATCTCGACAAGCAGAATGCCAAATGGTCGGGAGTCTGCGCCGGAATTGCCGATTATACCGGAATGGACGTCACCCTGGTCCGGATCGGGATCGTCATCCTGACCATTCTTGGCGGCTTTCCCTGGACCCTGATCGCCTATTGGGTCGCCGCCTGGATGGCGCCGGTGAAGCCGGTCGAGCTTTATGACCACAATCCGGAGGACAAGAAGTTCTGGCAGGGCGTTCGCGCCAATCCCAGGCGAACCGCCCGGGATGTCAGGTCCCGCTTCCGTGAACTCGACCGCCGGCTTGCCGACGTCGAAACCTATGTGACCAGTTCCAACAGCCGTCTCGCCCGCGAGATCGAGGAGCTTCGCTGAGCGAAGCTGACAGGCTCAGTTCCGAACAAGGGGAAAATTGATGTTTCCATTCGAAGCTTTCGCACCAATCGCGCTCATCGTCGGAATTGCGGCGGTCGGGGGCTGGGTCCTCACCACCTGGCTCAGGATCAAGCATGGCTATCCGCTGGACGGTGCCTGGGGCCAGGCCGTCTATCCGAAGAAGGATGAGGAGACGGTCGAGCGGATCAAGCTGCTCAGCACCGAAAATGCGCAGCTCAGGGCGGAGCTGGGGTCGATCAAGGACCGGCTCGCCAATGTCGAGAAGATCGTCACCGACGACGGCCACCGGCTGACCCAGGAAATCGAAGCGCTTCGGATTCCGCGCAACTGAGGGGAAACGAGATGAACGTGACTGCAATCCTGTTCTTCTTCATCGTCGTCGGAATCCCGGTCATCTTCGGAGTGCTCGGGGACATGTACAAGCGCCACTTGAAGTTCAAGGAAAGGCAGCTGGAACTGCTCGGCAACCAGACCGCGGAAAAGGCCGCCCAATATGCGGCCCATTCGGAGCGGCTGGAGCAGAGGGTCCGGGTTCTTGAGCGGATCGTGACCGACAAGGGCATGATCGTCGCGGACGAGATCGAAACCCTTCGCGAAAAGCCGCTCAACTGAGCCCAGGCAAAAGGGAGAAGCGGATATGGCCTCCAGTCATCTAATGGTCGTTCTCATCGTCGCAATGGCGCTTCTCGCGAGCGTTCTTCGGGCCCGCTATCTCGGCGAACGCCGCAATCGCGCCAGACTGCCTTCGAACGACGCCGACAATGCCCGCCTCCGCGACGAGATGAAGCAGCTCAAGGAGCGGCTTGCGGTCCTGGAGCGGATCACGGTCGACAAGGAAAACAGCCTCGAGCGCCAGATCGAGGAATTGCGGGACCGCTAGGACGACAATGACCGACCCCACCCTCCTCCTTTCGCTGGCCTCGCTTGGACTGGCCGGGATCGCGATGACGAGCGCCGCTTTCCTCAGGGGCTGGGATCGATGGCTCGAGCTCAGGCGGATCGCAGTGAAGTCCGGGGCCCCGCGGCGGCCGGCGTCGATGTCGCCGGAAATCGCCGAACTGAAGTCCAGGGTGCGAAGGCTCGAGGCCATTGCAAGTGGCACCGAGCGCTGAGGCTTCGGCGCTTCCAAACGGCCCTGACAGGCACTAAGCCGCCGCCATGTCCTTTCAAAGTCTCGACGACGTCCAGGCCGATTATGAACTGCTCGAGCCCGACGACCGCTACCGGCTGCTGATCGATCTTGGCCGGCAGCTCGAAGACATGCCGGACGCGCTCAAGACCGACGCCACCCTGGTTCGAGGCTGCTCCGCCGCGGTCTGGCTCTATCCGGTCGCCGGCGAGGACGGACGGCTCCATTTCCTCGCCGACAGCAATGCGGCGATCACCAAGGGGATCGTCGCCCTCGTCCTGATGGCGGTTCAGGACCGCCGTCCCGAGGACATCCTTGCAACCGACATCGAGGGAAAGCTCGAGCCCTTCGACCTCGGCAACCAGCTCAGTTCCAACCGCACCCAGGGCATTCCCAACATGATCGCCCTGATCCGGCGGACTGCCGAGCGCCTCGGCAGATGAGCGACGGGGCCGGTCCCACTCCGCCGATCGAAGGCCAAAGCGGCTTCGATATTGAGCGTTTCATGAATTATGCCCGGGTGATCGGCCATGGCGGGGCGATCGGGATTGACTATCACGCCCATGGCGAGGACTGGGCCGAGCTCACCTTGCCCTATTCGGAGCAGCTGGTCGGAATGCCGGAAAGCGGGATCCTCGCTTCAGGCCCGATCATCAGCCTGATGGACATGGCGACGAGCCTTGCAATCTGGATCCGGCTTGGCCGCTTCCGCCACCAGGCGACGCTCGACCTTCGGGTCGATTATCTTCGCCCGGCGACGCCCGGGAAAATGGTGATCGGCCACGGCGAATGTTATCGAGTGACGAAGCGGATCGGCTTCGTTCGCGGCCATGCCCATGACGGCGACCCGGCCGATCCGCTGGCCCATGTCAGCGGCACCTTCATGTTTACGGATTGAGCAGAGAGAGCCGCTTTCGAGCCCTTCTGAAGGACTCCACCCCCTCGCCTCCCCCATCCATTTCCCCGGCGAAGGCCGGGG
>CAYOJN010000256.1:0-2682 GCA_964404245.1 uncultured Sphingosinicella sp.
CGGCCTTCATGCCGATGACATTATAGCCCCCGTCGACATGGTGGATCTCGCCGGTCACTCCGGAGGCAAGATCGGACAGCAGATAGAGGGCAGCTCCGCCGACGTCGTCGATCGTCACGTTCCGGCGCATCGGCGAGTTGAGCTCGTTCCACTTCAGGATATAGCGGAAATCGCCGATCCCGCTCGCTGCGAGGGTCTTGATCGGACCCGCCGAAACCGCGTTCACACGGATATTTTCGGGTCCAAGATCCATTGCGAGATATTTGACACTGCTCTCGAGCGCGGCCTTGGCGACACCCATCACGTTATAGTGGGGCACCACCTTCTCGGCGCCATAATAAGACAGGGTCAGGATGCTCCCGCCGTCGGACATCATCGCCCTTGCCCGCCTGGTGACGGCGACGAAACTGTAGACGGATATGTTCATCGTCAGCAGGAAATTGTCGAGGCTGGTGTCGACGAATTTTCCCCGAAGCTCGTTCTTGTCGGAAAAGCCGATTGCATGAACGAGGAAGTCGAGGCTGTCCCACCTTTCCCTGATCGTCTCGAAGGCGCGGTCGAGATTGGCCATGTCGGCCACGTCGCATTCGACCAGGAAATCCGATCCCACTTCCGCGGCGAGCGGCCTCACCCGCTTTTCGAGCGCGTCCCCCTGATAAGTGAAGGCCAGCTGTGCGCCCTGCGAAGCAAGCGCCTGGGAAATCCCCCATGCAAGCGAGCGGTCGTTGGCGAGCCCCATGATCAGGCCACGCTTTCCTTCCATCAAGCCGTTCATTCTTCCTCCTGTTCGACAACGCGCTCGGCGATCATCTCCGCCTCTTCCGCAACCTCCTCCTGGATCGCGGCGACGGCATCTTCATGCGTGGGTGCCGGCGTCTCGGCAAGGGCTGCGTTCAATTCCGCCCCGATTACCAGGCCCAGGCCGATGATGAAGAAGAAGAACAAGGCGATGATGATCCCGGCGAGGCTTCCATAAGTGAGGTCATAGCTGCCGAGGCTGGAAAGGACGACTGGAAGCAAGGCGGTGGTCGCCACCCACCAGACCGCGACGAACGCGGCTCCGGGCCATTTCACGCACTCGCGATAGCGCTTGGGGGTGAGGATAAGGAACAGAAGGTAAAGCGCTCCGAAAAGGACCAGGCCCGGAGCTGCCCGGAGCAGGGTCAGCAAACCGACCAGATCCTCGGCACCCGGAATCCAGGCGACGAGGAACTGCTGGATTCCCGACAGCAGGATCGACAAGGCGAAGGCGAGCATGGCGAGGATCACGGCACCGATGATCATTCCGGTCGAGCCCAGCCGATATTCCCAGAAGGGGCGGCTGTAGGTCACTCCATAGGCCCGGCGGATGATGTCCCTGATCGTCTCGATGAAGCTTCCGGTCGTCCACAGGCCGACCAGTGCACCCAGCCAGAGAAGGCTTCCGGTGCGCGCCTCGAACACGTCCCGAAGTGGCCGCCTGAGTACCTCGGCGACGTCCGGTGGCATGGTCTGGAGAAGACCGGTCACTGCCGCCATGCCTTCCTCAGAACCGCCGAACAGCCGGGCGACGGCGGCTGCGACGATCACGAACGGGAAGATCGACAGCAAGGCAAGATAGGCAAGGTTGCCGGCGTGGATGAAGCCGTCGGAATAGACTCCGACGACAACCCGCTTGACGATTTCCCAGGCCCGGCTTTCCTGGGTCAGATTGTCCCGGATGCTCCCGAATTTCGCCTTGGCCTTGGCAAGCCGCTTGCGCCGGGCTTCAGGTGAATGGGGAGAGATGTCACGCACTGGAAGATCGGCTCCTGGCAGTCGGTTCAGGAAGTACCGTCTCCGCCTCCCGGAAGGGAACCGCCGGTCCTTCGCCTGGTCTTGTCAGGAACATTAGACGCCCAGCGCCACCCTGGGGTTGCGTTTGCCCTTTCCCGACCAGCCTTCCACCAGTCGCTCCAGCTCGGGATCCTCTGGGATATCGATCATCAACGTGACTAGCTGATCACCGCGCTGGCCGTTGCGGCCGGTGAATCCCTTGCCCTTGAGCCTGAGCACCTTTCCTGACGTGGAGCCCTTCGGGATGCTCAGCATGACCGGGCCGTCGACGGTCGGAACACGAACCTTCGAACCGAGGACGGCTTCGTCCAGGCTGACCGGAAGATCGAGCCGGATATGATCGCCGTCGCGGCGGAAGAAGCGATGCGGCCGGATCGCGATGGTGACGATGGCGTCCCCATTGCCGGCCGGTCCGGGCTGTCCCTGACCGCCCAACCTGATCTTCGCCCCATCCTCGAGCCCGGCCGGAAGCTTGATATCGAGAGTCTTGCCGCTTCCAAGAGTAACTCGCTGATCCTTCAGGACCGCTGCGTCCTCGAACGCCACGTCGAGCCGATAGGCCATGTCCGCGCCCTTGCGCGGCGGCGCGCTTCGCCGTCCGAAGCCGCTGAATGGGCTGCTTCGCCGGCCGGCGCCGCTGAACAGCCCTTCGAACAGGTCCGAAAGGTCGGCAGCCTCACCGCCAAATTCGAATTCGGAGCCGTTGGTGCCACGACGAAAGTCGCCGCCAGGTTGCGGACCGGCACCGCCATAGCCGAACGGCGCTCGCGGGTTGCCGGAATCGTCGATTTCGCCGCGGTCATAGCGAGCGCGCTTATCCTTGTCGCTCAATATGTCATAGGCCTGGGTGACCTGCGAAAAGCGCTC
>CAYOJN010000257.1:0-2653 GCA_964404245.1 uncultured Sphingosinicella sp.
ATCACCAGTTCCTTCGGGCGCTTGCGCAGCCAGAACGACACGAACATTCGGGTGACGGTGACGGCCGTATAGACCGAGGTAATGATTCCGATCATCATCACGATGGCGAAGCCGCGAACCGGGCCTGATCCGAAATAGAAGAGCAGGACGCCGGCAATGACATTGGTGACATTGGCATCGAAGATGGCCGATTGCGCTTCCTTGTAGCCATGCTCGATCGCGGCGATGATGGTTCGGCCTCGTCTTTGTTCCTCGCGAATTCGTTCGTTGATGATCACGTTCGCGTCGACCGCCGCGCCGACGGTGAGAACGAAGCCGGCGATTCCGGGAAGGGTCAGCGACGAATTGAGGATTGCCATGACGCCAAGGATGATGGTGACGTTGAGAAGGATGGCAATGTCGGCATAAACTCCGAAGCGGCCATAAGTGATCAGCATGAAGATCAGGACGAGCCCGCTTCCAATCGCCATTGCGATGACCCCGAGTCGAATCGAATCGGCGCCGAGTTCGGGTCCGACGGTCCGTTCCTCGACGACGGTAAGCTCGACCGGAAGCCGGCCGGAGCGCAGGGAAATTGCCAGCTGGTCCGCCGTCTCGACTGTGAAACTGCCCGAAATCTGCGCCTGGCCGCCAAGAATTGGTTCGTTGATGTTGGGAGCGGAGATGACGACATTGTCGAGAATGATGGCGAAGGGGCGCCCGACATTCTGCTGGGTCACCCGAGCGAAACGCTGGCCACCCGTTCCATCGAAGGTGATGTTCACCACGGGCCGGCCATCGGTGCCATCGAAGCCCTGCCTGGCATCGGCAATCTGATCGCCGGTGATGATCGCCCGTCGTTGAACGGCGATCCGGGCGCCATCGCCGCCTTCCGGATAGGGAAGAACCTGGCTTCCGACCGGTGCCCGGCCGGACTGGAGCTGTTCCGGGGTCGCGTTGAGATCGACCAGCTTGAATTCGAGCCGGGCGGTCCGACCGATCAGCGCCTTGAGAGCTTCGGGATCCTGAAGGCCCGGCACCTGGACGACGATACGGTTTGACCCCTGCCGGATGATTGTGGGCTCGAGCGTTCCGAGCGCGTTGATCCGCCGATCGATCACGTCGCGGGCCGTATCCATCGCCTCGCTGATCGCGGAACTCAGTCCGCCTTCGGTCGGCTGAAGGACGACCCGGGCCGTGTCGACGACGTTGACCGACCAGTCCCGCTGGCCGCTGAATCCGGTTGGCTGGGTCAGGTTATAGACGATTTCCCTGGCGGCATCGACCTGGCGAGCGTCGGCGACGAGGAAGCTGAGCTGGCCCCCGGCTGTCGAAACCTCGCTGATACGGATCCGCGGGCGGGCGTTTCGAAGCTCGCGAGTGACGATATCTTCCATCGACTCGAGCCGCTGCCGGGCGACGTCGCCGGTCTGGGCCTCGAGTAGAAGCTGGCTTCCGCCAGCCAGATCGAGCCCGAGATTGACCTTCGGCGAAAGCCAGTTGGGAAGCGCCTGAGCGGCGCGTTCCGGAAGGAAGTTTGGAACTGCGTACCAGCAGCCGACAACGAGGCTGAGCGTAACCAGCCAAACCTTCCAGCGGGGGAAATCGAGCATCTGCCGGCCTTAATCGTTCGCAGCCTTGGCGCCATGCGGGCGGACGTCGCTCAGCATGGCCTTCATCACCCGGACCCGGGTGCCCTGCGCAATTTCCAGCTCGATCTCGGTCTCGTCGACCTTGGTGACCTTGCCGATCAGGCCTCCATTGGTGACTGCAGTGTCGCGTGGCTTCACCGCCGCGATCATCGTCTGATGCTGCTTCATCCGCCGTTGCTGCGGTCGGATGAGGAGGAAGTAGAAGATGATGAAGATGAGGATGAGCGGGAAAATACTGACGAAGAAGCCGCCGGCTCCTCCGGCTGCCGACCCGGCGCTCGCGGCATAGGCTGGGGTTTCGAACATGATTTCCTACCTAAAGGGTGGTTTGGCGCGCAGGTGCTCGCGCGGGAAAAGCGGGAGGCGCCTATCATGGGGACAGCCGGTTGCCAAGGCAAGGTGAGCCGGTGGCAGCGGCGGATGTCAGGACGCCGTCGCGAAGAGGATCAGGGTCGAGGTCCCATGGGCAAGCAGCTTTCCCTCGGCAGAGACCAGACGGGCCTCGGCGGTGGCGATCTGCCGGCCACGATTGAGGACTACGCCCTCGCAGCGTACCCTGCCAGCGTCAGAAGCGATCGGACGGACGAAATTCACCTTGGTTTCGACCGTCGTGTAGGACAATCCGGCTTCGAGCAGGCTGTGGAGCGCGCATCCTGCGGCACTGTCGATCAGCGTCAGCGCCCAGCCACCATGAACCCAGCCCAGCGGATTGAGCAGATTGGGCGCCGGATCCCCTTCGAACACCGCTCGTCCCTGATCCACCTCGACAAGGGTGAAGTTCATCGTCTCCGCGATCGGCGGCGCAGGCACCCGGCCGGCCACCATGGCTCGAAGCAGGTCGAGACCGCTCAGACGGTGGAGATCCTCATTCTGGCTGGCCATGGCACCCCGCCTTCAGTCTTTCGAAACTAGCCTCGGGTGGGCCGCGGTCAAGCGTTCGGCGCGCCTTGCCTTGGCGCCCGCCCGGGCCTACATGGCCGCCTCTGGTCGGGGCGTAGCGCAGCCTGGTAGCGCATCACACT
>CAYOJN010000259.1:0-2584 GCA_964404245.1 uncultured Sphingosinicella sp.
GAATGGAACAAGACGATTTGATCATTCTCACGGCCGATATCGTGGCCGCCCATGTGGCGAACAACAGTGTCGCGATCAGCGACATGCCGCTGCTCGTCCAGCGAGTCCATGAAGCCCTGAGCGGACTTGGTCGGACGTCGACGGAAGCGGTCGAGGAGAAGAAGGTCCCGGCCGTGTCGGTCCGTTCGTCGATCAAGCCGGATTCCATCACCTGCCTGGAATGCGGCAAGAAATTCAAGGGGATCAGACGCCATCTCAAGTCTGCTCACGACATGACTCCCGACCAGTATCGGGAAGCCTATGGCCTCCCTTCGACCTATCCGCTGGTCGCTCCGAGCTATTCTGAGCAGCGCCGGGACCTGGCCAGATCGATCGGGCTCGGAAGGAAACCGAGGAGCGACTCCGGGGGTACGGGCAAGTCGCAGCGCAAGTCGAAAGCCTCGGGCCAAGGCTGACCGATTCGGGCGAATATCCAGACCCTTCCCCTAGCCGGGGGAAGGGCTTTTCATTGCGATCAGCCGATCTTCGGACATGCGAGGACGGCTTTTGCACCCTCCTCAAGCGCAAGGCTTGCGGCGCCCTCCATTATCCAGGTCGATCCAGGTTCGGCCGGGCGGCCGTCAAGTTCGACCCCCGCGGTCAGCGGGACGAGCCAGCGGCGGCGGCTTCCGTCCAGCGCCGCGGAGAGACTTCCGCTCCAGCGCTCGACGGTGAAGGCCGGTCCGTCCGCAATCACTTCGCGGCCTTCAGCCAATGGCCGCGGAGTGAAGCGTGCCTGGGCGACCGGTCCGGTCCGGGCGACGGCCAGCCCGTCATCGAGATGGAGGGGCCGCGGCCGTCCATAATCGTAGAGCCGATAGGTGACGTCCATATTCTGCTGGATTTCCAGCAGGATCAGTTCACCGCCAATGGCGTGGATCGTGCCCGCCGGCGCATAGAAGCTGTTCCCGGCCTCGACCGGCCACCAGCGAACCAGTCCTTCGATATCGCCGCTCCTGGCTGCCTTGCCGAGGTCGTCCGCCGAGACGGATCTGACCGGACCGATCCCGAGCTCGGCGCCCTTCCCCGCCCACAGCACAAGCCAGGCTTCGTCCTTGCCCCGCTTGTGGCCCAATGCCGCCGCGAAGCGATCGTCGGGATGGACCTGAATCGACAGCCGCTCGGTCGTGAACAGATATTTCACAAGCAATTCGTGGTCGCTGGACGGCGAGTCGAAGATCAGTTCCCCGAGCGGAAGACGATCGGCCGGCACCGGACCGACCCAGTCGGGAAGGTCCCGGCGGCCCCAGATCTTGCCTTCATAGCGGCGGGTAAGGCAGATCGCAGTCAATCTTTTCTCGATACCGGCTGGAGTGAGCAGCCTTTGTAGCTAGGCTGGGCATCAGGCAGGCTCAACCCGATTCTGAGTGACCGGCCCGGACCGCGAAGTCCCGAGTGAAGGAGCAGGAAGCTGATCAGGCCCGTCATCATGTCAGGAGGCTCGGGGACGAGGCTATGGCCGCTGTCGCGAAAATCCCACCCGAAGCAGCTGCTTCGGCTTCTTTCCGATCGGTCGCTCCTTCAGACCACGGTTGAAAGAACCGCCGCCAGTTCGATTTTCTCGGCTCCGCTGATCGTTACCGGAGCGAGTCATGCCGACGAGATCGAAACCCAGCTGAGCGAAGTCGGGGTGACGCCCGAACGGCTGATCCTTGAGCCGGAAGGCCGAAACACCGCCCCAGCCATCGCTCTTGCCGCTCTGGCCTGCCCGGCCGAGGAATTGCTCCTCGTCATGCCGAGCGATCATCACATCGCGAACCCGCAGGCGTTCAGGGCCGCGATCGCCCGCGGAGCGGAACTGGCGCGGGATGGGCGGCTGGTGACGTTCGGGATCCGGCCTGATCATGCCGAAACCGGTTACGGCTATATAAGGATCGGCAAGCCCCTCGGAGAGGCCAGTTTCGAAGTCGACCGATTCACCGAAAAGCCGGACCGCGAAGCCGCCCAACTCTATGTCTCGTCCGGCGACTATCTGTGGAATGGCGGAATCTTCCTGTTCACTGCAGGAACCCTTCTCGAGGCTCTCCTTGCCCATGCCGGCGACGTCCATGAAAGCGTCTCGGCGGCCTTTGCAGAAGGCTCGACATCGGGCCTGCGCTTCACCCCCGATCCGGACCTGTTTCGCGCCGTCCCCAATATCTCGATCGATTATGCGTTGATGGAGAAGGCCGATCGAGTGGCGGTGGTTGCGGTCGACATGGGCTGGTCGGACGTCGGAAGCTGGGATTCGCTCAACGCGCTGGTCGCGCCCGATGAAGAGGGCAACAGGATCCGGGGCGAAACTCTGCTGCGGCAGGTGCGTAACTGCAGCCTCCATTCCGATGGCCCGATCATCGTTGCTGCCGGGGTCGAGAACCTGACCATCGTCGCCACTGCGGACGCAGTCCTGATCCTTCCCGCCGGCCGGTCTTCCGAAATGCCGGCCCTGGTCGAGGCGCTCAAGGCGCGCGGTTCGGCTCTCGACTGAGGATCATGGCCCGCTCCGAGGGGCTCGAACCCCCAACCTCCGGGTTCGAAGCCCGGCGCTCTATCCGGTTGAGCTAGG
>CAYOJN010000260.1:0-2573 GCA_964404245.1 uncultured Sphingosinicella sp.
CTGGCCGTCCCGGAGCCGGGCCACTGCATCATATTCATAGAGACCCTGATGGGCCTTGGTCGTCGACTTGACGTGCCATTCGATCAACGGTGAGTCGACTGCCCGGGCGATTTCGTGGGCGAGGACGGTTTTGCCGGTGCCAGGCTCGCCCTTGACGAGCAGTGGACGCCTCAGGGTGACGGCGGCATTGACGGCCACCTTGAGATCCTCGGTGGCGATATAGGATTGGGTGCCTTCGAAACGCATATCCGCCCTGAAATGATCATCGACTGATCGCGGGAATAAGCGTGGTCGGGCAGGGGCGCAAGGACGCGCCTGGTGAGCTTCAGAGGCCGGCGCGCGCCTGGGCCCGGGCTTCGAGCAGGTCCCACAGGCCGTGATGCTGCAACGCGACCTGCTGGGCGCCGAACAGCATTGCCCGCTCGACCGAAGCGCTTGCGCCGGCACTGTCGGCGGCGGCCTCGATCTGGCCCAGGTCGACCAGTCGGGACGTCGGGACGTCGACACCGAACCTGATGGCGGCATCGTCAAGAAGGTTTCGAATCAGCGACCAGTCGATCGCGAAGGCAAAGGCGGAGCCTATCGCACAGCCCTGCCGCTCCGACTGGGCAAGGGTTGCAAGCGCGCTTCTCTGCCCGACGACGGCGGACTGGCTAGCGCTGCTTCCCGGAGTGCTTGGAATCGGCCCGGCGGCAACGGCAAGCCGGGTCAGGTAATTGCGTTCGTCGATCATCGCTTCACCGGCCGAGACCAGCCAGCTGCGCGCAGCGGGATCGACGGTTCGCCCGGAGGCATGGTCGAGGATTCCCGGATAGCGGCCATGAAGGGCGCTCAGAAGATGGATCGCGTCGGCCAGGTTTCGGAGCGAATCGGCGCCCCGAACCAGTTTTTCATCCGCAAACCAGGGATGGGCCGCACTGCCATTCTCGGCGACGCAGGTCGAAAGCAGGACGCCGGTACGCGCGCCGCTCGCCTTGACGACCGATAGTGAAGCCATTCCGCCCTCCTGAAAGCCGCGATGCGGCGAAGCGGTTTCGGACTACACCCCATCACGTAAAGAGGAGGTAAAGCCGGCTGCGCACAGATCGCGAGGCTCTGCCCATGGAAGGCGGCGAAAACCGGGTCCCGCAAGTGGGTTTCGGGTTCGAAAAGACTGACTCTTGAAGTCGGGACCGAGGCAGGAATGAAGGTCAGGCCTGGGTCTCAACCCCCTGTTCGACCCATTTCAGGGCTTCGTCGCGCTGTTCCGGTTCGAACACGCGATAGCTGATGAAGGGAAGCACCGCGCTTTCGAGCCTGGTTCCCACCCGGATCCAGGCCTGGTCGGCAACCACGGCGACTCGTCCGAAGCGGTTCAGCTTGGTGAGAAGAGGCATTGCCCGGGCGGTGTAGGAGGGCAGGCCGGACAGTTCGATCCCGTCGATGACCTGGGTTTCGACGAAGACATGCACCTTGTCGAACCGATCGATCAGCGCTTCGAGCCGATCCATGATCGAGTCGAGATCGACGCTCCTGATCTTGTGCGAAATCCTGAGAGCGAGAACGTCTTCGGCGCTGTCAATGAACTGGAGCATCGTCTTCCCTGGCTTGGCTGTGGCTTGGGTCCTGAACGCGCGTTCGGAGCGGAAGGGTTCGAAGGTCGAAATCCCGAATCCCGCCTCGCCACCTGCACTCGAAGGCCTGGCGCTTGCCCGGGGCTTCGGCCGTCCCCCAGACGATCACTCGCCCGCCCGGTCGCTGCTGGGAATCGATGATATGGACCTCGCCCTGTTCGGCCGCTCGAAGGGTGCAGGCGGCGATGGCCGGCTGGCGCAGATCTTCCGTGACCTCTTCCGGCTGCGACGCCTGGATTGCAGCGCCGACGGCGCTCGCGGCGATGCTAGCGACGCACCCGCTCAGGGTGAAGCTGCTTGCGAGGAGGACGACAAGGCATCTGGGTGACATTTTCGGAGGTTCCTCCCTGGAAGCGGTTCGTGCCCCTTGCAGCGAGGTGTGGTCAAGCATCTTGCGACCCGCTTGCCATGACGGCAGCGTAATGAGACGCTCCAGTCTTCCGACTCGAGGGGAAGATCGGGAAAAGGAGGGGGAGGAGCAATGACGGAAGCTCTAAGGAAGCCGGTCCATCTGTGGATCGTCGGAATCGTCTCGGCGCTCTGGAATGCGATCGGTGCGACCGATTATGTGATGACCCAGATCAGGCATCCTTCCTGGATGTCGGAGATGACCCCCGATCAGGTCGCCTGGTTCGATATGGCTTCGCCAATCGCTTATGCATCCTGGGCGTTCGGGGTCTGGGGCGCGTTGCTGGGATCGCTGCTTTTGCTCGCCTCGAGCCGCCACGCCGTGACGGCCTTCATTGTTTCGCTGCTGGGACTGGCCGTGAACACGGTCTATCAGCTGCTTCAGCCGATGCCGTCGGGCCATATGGACAGTGCGATGATGATCGCCCTTCACGTGGCGATCTGGGCGGTCGGGATCGCGCTCCTGCTCTATGCGCTCGCCATGCGCCGACGGGGCGTTCTTCGATAAGAGGATTGGCCGGGAGGCGAGCGCCCGGCCGTCTCCCTTACTGG
>CAYOJN010000261.1:0-2572 GCA_964404245.1 uncultured Sphingosinicella sp.
GGAGGACCCCTGGCTGCGGCGGGCGGCCATCCTCGCCCAGCTCGGCTGCAAGGACCGCACCGACCGCCAGCTGCTCCTCGACGTCATCGAGCCCAACCTCGCCGACCACGAGTTCTTCATCCGCAAAGCCATCGGCTGGGCCCTGCGCCAGTACGCCCGGGTGGACGACGACGCCACCGCCTGGGTGCGCCAGACGGTGGCGGCGTACGGCACCGGGCTCGCACCGCTCTCCCGCCGTGAGGCCCTGCGCTAGGACCGCTCATGGCGCACGCCCACAGCAGGTTCGAGCCGTTCGCCGCGCGTCGAGGTCACCCATTTCCCTCCACCCGGGCCGGTCAGCCGTAGGACCTCAGAGGGAAATGTGGGACCTCAGCACGGGTGGACGCGCGGCAGCGTAGCGGCGGGCGGTTGCCCAGGCGGGAGTGCGGGACGGCCAGCGCCGCGGCTCGCGGAACCCAGGGGCGTCGGCCGCGGCTAGCGGAACCAGGGGGCGTCGGCGGGGCGGAGCAGGGTCCAGCCCGATGCGCGGGCGCTGGCGGTCGCGAGGATCCCGACGACGGCGCTCGGGTTGTGCAGGCGTCCCTCGTGGACGGCCGCGAGGGCCTCGTCCAGCGGCACCCAGCGCACCGTCATGTCCCGCTCCTCGTCGGAGCGGGTGTGCTGCTCGGCCTCGGGGACCTCGCTCACCTCACGCGCGAGGTAGATCCGCAGCGACTCGTTCGAGCCGCCGGGCGTGGTGAAGTAGTCGACGAGCACGTCCCACCGCTCGGCGCGCAGGTCGGTCTCCTCGGCGAGCTCGCGCCGCGCCGCGGTGAGGTAGTCCTCGCCGTCGACGTCGAGCAGGCCGGCCGGGATCTCCCACAGCACCGCCCGGATCGGGTGGCGGTACTGGTCGACCAGCGCCACCTCCTCCCCCTGCGGACCGTCCCGGAGCACGACGACGGCGACCGCGCCCGGGTGGTCGAGGAACTCGCGGACGACCGGCTCGCCGTCCTCGGCGTCGAGGCGCACGTCCTCCCCGACGAGGTCGAAGACCTTGCCGTCGTGGAGTGCGCGCCGGTCGACGACCTCCCGTCCGGCGTCGCGCCGGTCGGCGAGGCTCACCCGTGCACCGTGCGGGCGGACGGGGCGTGCTCCACTGCGCCGGGAGCGGGCAGCTCGTTGGCCTGGTCGGTCGTGCGGGGCGCACCCGGCTGGTCGACCTCCGTGCCGCTCGGCCCGACCGGGACGCCGTCGTCGTCGACCTCGAGCAGACGGGTGGCGCGCTGCCGCTCGAGGGCGGCCCCGACCAGGCCGCTGAACAGCGGGTGCGCCGACGTCGGCCGCGACTTGAACTCGGGGTGCGCCTGCGTCGCGACGTAGTAGGGGTGCCTGTCCCGGTCGAGCTCGACGAACTCGACGAGCGAGGAGTCCGGGGAGCGCCCCGAGATGCGCAGCCCGGCGTCGGCCAGCGCGTCGCGGTAGGTGTTGTTCACCTCGTAGCGGTGGCGGTGCCGCTCGGTGACGCGGGTGGTGCCGTAGGCCTCGGCCACGACGGAGCCCTCCTCGAGCACCGCCTCGTAGCTCCCCAGGCGCATGGTGCCGCCCATGTCCCCGCCCGCGCCCTCGACGAAGTCCACCTGCTCCGCCATCGTCGCGACGACCGGGTCCGGCGTGGCGGGGTCGAACTCGGTGGAGGAGGCCTGCTCGAGGCCCAGGACCGTGCGGGCGTACTCGATGACCATGCACTGCAGCCCCAGGCACAGGCCCAGGGTGGGGACCTCGTTCTCCCGGGCCCAGCGCAGCGCGCCGAGCTTGCCCTCGATGCCCCGCACGCCGAAGCCGCCGGGCACGAGGACGGCGTCGACGTCCTGGAGCGAGCGGCGCGCGCCCTCCGGGGTGGCGCAGTCGTCGGCCGGGACCCAGCGGATGACGACCTGGGCGCGGTGGTGGAAGCCGCCGGCGCGCAGCGCCTCGGTGACCGAGAGGTAGGCGTCGGGCAGGTCGACGTACTTGCCGACGAGCGCGACCTCGACGGTGTCACGCGGGTGGCGCACCCGCTGGAGGAGGTCGTCCCAGTCGCTCCAGTCGACGTCGCGGAAGGGCACGTCGAGACGGCGCACGACGTAGGCGTCCAGGCCCTCGCGGTGCAGCACGGCGGGGATCTCGTAGATCGAGGACGCGTCCTGGCACTCGACGACGGCCTCCCGGTCGACGTCGCACATGAGCGCGATCTTGGCCTTGACGCCCTCGGGCAGCTCACGGTCGGTGCGGCACACGATGGCGTCGGGCTGGATACCGATGCTGCGCAGCTCGCTCACGGAGTGCTGGGTCGGCTTGGTCTTGAGCTCGCCGCTGGCCTTGAGGTAGGGGATGAGGGAGACGTGGACGAAGAAGACGTTGTCCCGGCCGAGGTCGTGCCGGACCTGCCGGGCGGCCTCGAGGAAGGGCAGGGACTCGATGTCACCGACGGTCCCGCCGATCTCGGTGATGATGATGTCGGGTGCCTCGGCGCCGTCGACCGGGTGGGCCTGGGCCCGCATCCGCGTCTTGATCTCGTCGGTGACGTGCGGGATGACCTGGACGGTGTCCC
>CAYOJN010000262.1:0-2556 GCA_964404245.1 uncultured Sphingosinicella sp.
AAAGCCGGATCGGCTTTCTCGATATAGCGGCTCTGGTCGGAGAGGTTCTGACCAGCTATGACCCGCCGCAACCGGAATCGATTGACGACGTGCTCGAAATCGATCGTGAAACGCGCGAGCGGGCGGCGGCGATGGCAGGAAAGTTCCAGGTTTGAACAGCCCCAATTTCCTCTTCACGATCCTGGCCTTCCTGCTCGTGATCGGTCCGCTCATTTTCGTTCATGAGCTTGGTCATTATTTCGTCGGCCGCTGGTTTGGAGTGAAGGCTGAAGCCTTCTCGATCGGCTTCGGACGGGAGGTGCTCGGCTGGAGCGACAGGCGAGGGACCCGCTGGAAGGTCGGATGGCTGCCGCTTGGCGGGTATGTCCGCTTCAAGGGCGACATGAATCCCGCAAGCACGCCGTCGAAGGAATGGCTCGCGCTTCCGCCCGAGGAACGCGAACAGACCTTTCAGGCGAAGCCGGTATGGCAGCGTTTCCTGATCGTTCTTGCCGGTCCGCTGACCAACTTCCTCGTCGCCATCCTCATCTATATCGGCCTGTTCGCAAGCTATGGTCAGCCGCAGACGCCGCCCGTCATCGCTGCCGTTCAGGAAGGCTCTGCGGCGGAGGAAGCGGGCCTCCGGCCGGGCGACCGGATCCGCTCGATCGACGGCAGCGAAATAAGGCGTTTCGAGGACATCGCCACCTATGTCGGGATCCGGCCCGCACAGCCGATGCAGTTCGAATATGAACGGCAGGGCCGGGTCCTGACCCTGACCGCCATCCCCAAGGCGATCGAATTCGAGGACGGCTTCGGAAACAAGGCCAGGATCGGGCGGCTCGGAATCGGGCCGGGCGGAGTCGAAGTGGCCCGTCTCGCGCCTCACGAAGTCGTCGGCGCGGCTTTGGGCCAGACCGTCAATACCGTGAAGATGATGGTGGTGACCCTGGGCCAGGTGGTCGGAGGCGAGCGCTCGGTCAAGGAAATGGGCGGGCCTCTGAAGATCGCCCAATATTCCGGTCAGCAAGCAAGTCTGGGCTGGCTGGATTTCGTTCTCTTCCTGAGCCTGATCTCGATTAATCTGGGATTCATCAACCTGTTGCCAATCCCTTTGCTGGACGGTGGCCATCTGCTGTTCTACGCGATCGAGGGAGTGAGGCGTAAGCCGCTCAGGCCGGAAGCCCAGGAGTGGGCGTTCAGGACCGGACTGGCGGTGTTGCTGGCGCTGATGATTTTCGTGACATTGAACGACCTGGCCTCTTTCGGTCTCTTCTCCAAGCTTGGCGGCTTGATCGGCTGAAGATGATCGGGCAGGGCTGGCTGCAACAGGGATCTTTGCTGGCCGGGGCGCCGGCATCCAGTGAAAAGGCGGGGACCGCGTGACGGTGAAGCAAGCATTTCCAAAGGGCCGCAGGCTTTGCGCAGCACTGCTCGTCGGAACCATGCTGGGTGGACTGACCCAGACTGCAGTCGCTCAGACAACCGAGGCGGCTCAGCCGACAACGGCGGCCGAGACCATCCAGCCGGCTGCGCCGCAGCAGGTCATTCGCTCGATCAACGTCAGCGGCAATCAGCGCCTGGAAGCGGAAACGGTGCTTTCCTACACCGCGCTCCGGGCCGGCGAACCCTATGACAATGAGCGCCTCGACCAGGCCCTTCGCGACCTGCTCGCGACCGAATTGTTCGCCGATGTCACCATTGCTGGCGCCGATACCGGTGATCTGGTCATCCAGGTCCGCGAGAATCCGGTCATCAACCGGATCGTCCTTGAGGGAAATCGGCGGATCAAGGACGACAAGATCACTCCGGAAATCCGGCTTGCACCTCGCCAGATCTTCACCCGCACCAGGGCCCGGGCCGACGTCGCCCGGATCATTGAACTCTATCGCCGCCAGGGCCGTTATGCGGCCCGGGTCGAGCCGCAGATCGTTCAGCTCGACCAGAACCGGGTCGATGTCGTGTTCGAGATCGATGAAGGGCCCAAGTCGCGCGTTCGCCAGATCAACATCATCGGCAATGAACAATATGGCGATGGCACCCTCATTTCCCAGATGGCGACGCGCGAAGCGAGCTGGTGGAATTTCCTTCAGTCGAACGACACCTATGATCCGGATCGCCTCGCTTTCGACCAGCAGAAGCTGCGCCAGTTCTACCTGACCGAGGGCTATGCCGATTTCCGGGTCGTTTCTGCCGTTGCGGAGCTGACTCCGGATCGCCGCGACTTCATCATCACCTATGTGGTCGAGGAAGGGGACCGCTACCGCTTCGGTGACATCAATATCGAAAGCGAGATACGCGATCTGACGCCGGAACAGCTTCGAGGGAGCATCCCGATGAAGCGCGGCGACTGGTTCAACGCCCAGCAGGTCGAAGACACGGTCACCCGACTCAACGAGCTGGCCGGGCTGTTCGGCTATGCCTTCTCCGATATCCGGCCGCAATTCCAGCGCAGCCGCGAAGACCTGACGATGGGGATCACCTTCCGGGTTGCCGAAACTCCGCGAGTCTATGTCGAGCGCATCGACATCAGCGGCAACACCAACACCCACGACAAGGTCATTCGACGCGAATTCC
>CAYOJN010000263.1:0-2548 GCA_964404245.1 uncultured Sphingosinicella sp.
CGGTCATGGCCCGGCCCCAATCTCCCGACTACGACAAGAGACGCGATCATATCCTTGCAGCGGCGGCCCGGCTCTATGCCGAACGCGGCTTTCGCGGCGCCTCCGTCGCTGACCTGGCTTCGGCTTGCGGCGCGTCCAAGTCGCTCATCTACCATTATTTCCCGTCCAAGGATGACACCCTTCACGCGGTCATGGAGTCCCATCTCGACGCCCTCGTCGAGGCTGCTGACTCGACGGTCGGTCTGAGCGAGCCGGTAAAGAGACTGAGGGCGCTGACCCTGGCCTTCATGAAACTCTATGTGGGAGCCCGACACAATCACAAGGTGCTCCTGAACGAGCTCGACAACCTCCCGCCCGAGAAACGATCGGAAGTGGTCGCCAAGCAAAGGCGGATCATCGCCGTGGTCGAAAATCTGGTGAGGGAGATCCGTCCCGGGGTCGATCCGGTTGCACTTCCGATCTCGATGCTCTTCTTCGGAATGATCAACTGGACCCATACCTGGTTCAGGCCGGACGGAAGCATGGATGCGCAGAGCTTTGCGGACCTGGCCGTCGACCTCCTACTGGGCGGGATCGAGACGGTCCGGGTTCAGGCGTCGTAATCGACCTCGACCTCGTCACCCTTGGGGACAGACTGGCAAGTCAGGACATAGCCGGCGCCGACCTCTTCGTCGGTCAGGCCATAGCGCGCGGCCATTTCCACTTCGCCGCTGACGATCCTTGCGCGACAGGTCGCGCACACCCCCGCCTTGCAGGCAAAGGGCGCCGGGAGGCCGGCCAGCCGAGCACTGTCCAATATGTTACCGGCCTCGGCGCTGAACGGGACCCGCCGCTTTCGGCCGTCGAGCGTGACCAGCATACCCAGCCCTTCCGAACCGCGCGACATCTCTTCCAGCTGGGCCTGGAGCGCAGCCTTCGGCCGATCGGCGGTGAAGCGTTCGAGGTGGATGCGTTGCCGGTCGACATCGCGCTCGACCAGCGCCTCTTCGGCCGAGTCCATCATCGGGCCGGGGCCGCAGATGAAGAAAGCCTCGACGTCCGCGGGATCGACCAGCCGGGTCAGAATATCCTCGCATTTCCCGCGGTCGAGAATGCCGTTGAACAGCTCGATATCTTCCGCTTCCTCGGCAAGGAAATGATGAACCTGGAGCCGGCCCATGAACCGGTTCTTCAGCTGAGCCAATTGTTCGAGGAAGATGACCGACTGGCTGTCGCGATTGCCATAGAAAAGCGTGAACCGGCTTTCCGGCTCGCTCAGCATCGCCGTTCGAAGCAGCGACATCACCGGAGTGATTCCGGAGCCCCCTGCAAAGCCGACATAATGGTTTTTCGCTTCCGGCGTGAAATCCCAGGTGAAACTTCCATGCGGGGGCATGACGTCGATGGTGTCACCGGGCTTCAGATTGTCGTTGGCCCAGTTCGAGAAGAGGCCGCCGGCAATCCGCTTCACCGTCACCATCAGCGGGCCTTCCTGCGGAGCGACGCACAGCGAATAATTGCGGCGCACCTCTTCGCCCTGGATCCGCGCCCGAAGGGTCAGATGCTGGCCGGGGGTGAAACGGAAGGTGTCCCGAAGTGCCTCCGGGACGTGGAACCGATAGGATCGCGCATCTGCCGTCTCATCGACGACCTCGGCGATCGCCAGGCTGTGAAAGTTCGCGCTCATTGTCCGCTCAATGGCATTTGAAGAGATCGAAAGGCTCGAGACAGTCGCTGCAGCGCCACTGGGCCTTGCAGGGCGTCGATCCGAAGCGGCTCACCTGCTCGGTCTTCACGGACCCGCATTGCGGGCAGGCCACGTCCTCCTGGCCGGCCGGAACGGGCGGTGCGATCCCATAGGCCCGAAGCTTCTCGCGCCCCTCGGCGCTGATCCACTCGGTCGTCCAGGGCGGCGACAGGGTGGTGACGATGGCAACCCGGCGGAACCCGGCCGAGTCGAGCGCATCGCGGATGTCGCGCTCAATGACCTGGGTCGCTGGACAGCCGGTATAGGTTGGAGTGATCACGACCCTGTCGGGCCGGATCTCGCGGACGATCCCCAGATCGACGACCGAGACGACGGGGATTTCCGGATCCGGAACCATTTCGAGCACCTGGCGAATGAGGTCGGTGACCGAGCCGGAATCGTCATTCTTGCAAAGCACGTTCACCATGTCGCGTCGGGATAGCTTCGGGGAAGATATTGCATCACCGCCAGCAGGTGGCCGAGATGCTCGCTATGATGGCCGCGCCGGCCGCCGAGGATCGGCCGCTGGTCGCGGGGCGCTTCGATCCCGGCCTCGGAAAGGACCGAGGCAAGTTTCTGGTCGTAGCTATCGCGGAACGAACCCGGATCGACACCGAAGCCGCACTGGACCGCTCGAGTGGCGATTTCGTCCATTTCGAAGAGTTCAGGAATGAAACGCCACATCCAGTCCAGGCCTTCGGTTATCCGGCGATGGCTTTCCTCGGTTCCGTCACCGAGGCGGATTACCCATTCGGCGCTGAGTTCCTGGTGATAGGCGACTTCCTTCACCGCCTTGGCAGCGATCGCCGCGATCGCTTCGTC
>CAYOJN010000264.1:0-2515 GCA_964404245.1 uncultured Sphingosinicella sp.
AGGACGTCGCCCTCTCACGGCGAAAACACGGGTTCGAGTCCCGTAGGGGTCACCAATCAAATCAATGACTTACGGGACACGCTAACACGACTGTGAGTATCCGTGAAATGAGCGCACTCGAACGTCACTCGACGTTCCCAGCTTCGGTTATCCCACTTGGCGAGCAGGAGCAGCTGCCAATTCTCGAGATCGCGCCCCTGAATCGGCAACGGTTCGGGAGGGGTGCGGTCGCATGGTTGGCCTTTCGCGACCGAGGAGGGTTTTCATGATCGCAAGTCACGCATCGATCGACGATCAACAGCTCCTGGGCGCGCCGGAATGACACCGCTCGTCGACCTTCGAGGGAAGCGCGGGCTCGTGGTTGGAATCGCGAACGAAAGCAGCATTGCGGCCGGCTGCGCCGAGGCTTTCAAACGGGCAGGAGCGTCGCTCGGTGCTTCCTATCTGAACGAAAGGGCGAGGCAATTTACCGAGGCGGTGACGGAGCGCCTGAATGTGGACTGGATCGCGCCTTGCGACGTTCGCGTTCCGGGAGAGCTCGAAGCCTTGTTCAGCCGAGTAGAGGCGGAATGGGGTGGACTCGATTTCCTGCTCCATTCGATCGCCTTTGCCCCAAAGGAAGATCTTCACGGCCGGGTCGTGGACTGCTCTGCCGAAGGCTTCGCCCTGGCGATGGACGTTTCGTGCCATTCCTTCATCCGGATGGCCAGGCTTGCCGAGCCCCTGATGCCGAATGGCGGAACGCTCCTTACCGTGACCTTCTATGGCTCCGAGCGGGTCGTCGAGCATTACAATCTGATGGGGCCGGTCAAGGCGGCGCTGGAGAGTGCCACGCGCTATCTCGCCGCCGAGCTGGGGCCGAAACAGATCCGAGTTCATGCCGCCTCCCCTGGTCCGATCCGAACCCGCGCTGCGAGCGGGATCGACCGTTTCGACGAATTACTGGAGCGAGCGGCAGCTTCGGTGCCCGAAGGCGCGCTGAGCGAACCTTCGGATGTCGGAGCGCTCTGTGCTTTCCTGGTCAGCGATGCAGCTCGTCGAATCACCGGGACCGTGATTCCTGTCGACAACGGACAACAGCTGTTCGGCTGAACGACCACCTGCCATCGAGTGATGAACGCACCGTTCGGGACTCGCTGCACACTCACCTTTGACAGGAAAATGCGGATACACTCCGCACGCCGGAACCGGTGCCGGAATGGGCCGGAGGCGGGCCCCGCGATGCGCCTTCAACCGGCGAACTGAAGGGAGCAACCCTTTGTCCCGGCGAAGGCGCTCGCCGCGGGGCCTGCTGATCGGAATCGAGTTGGTCTGGAAATTGGGGGATATGCCGAAGGGGCCTGAACACATTGCCGAGTTGTGGGTTCAAATTTGGCGGACTCGCTGACGGCCCCGGGAGAGGATAATCATCTCCCCCGGGGCCCAGCTCTCATTTTTAGAAGCGCCAGTTCACTCCGGCCACGGTCTGCCAACCGTCCGCGCCGCCGCCATAATCGGCGTAACGCTGTTCGACCTTGAAGGACATGGGTCCGCCAAATTCGACACCGGCGCCGAGGCGATAGCCGTCTTCACCATTGCCGCTGAACGGAGTCGCCCCGGTGGTGGCCCTTGTATAGCCGCCGGTCCCGTAGACGAGGGCGTTGGTTCCGGCCTTCACTCCGACACGGCCGAGGAGGGCCGTTTCACTGACGTCGAAAAAGTCGCTGCCAAGGTCGGTCTGATAGTCGACACCGAACCCGACAATCGCTCCGCCGGCATCGAAATCATAGCCGGCGTCGACGCCGATCGTCTGATTGTCGAAATCGATGAAATTGCTGCCGCCCGTGCCGACGGACACGCCGACTCTGGCGCCGGTGAAGGGGCCGCTATCCTGGGCGATAGCCGGAGCAGCACCGAGGGTGAGAGCCGCAGCAGAAGCGGCGAGTATCATCTTGTGCATAAGGGTTTCCTTTTTCTGTTCGGGCCGGACCGTCGTTGAATCCGCTGTGAGCCCTGAAATCCGCATGGGTCCCAGTGGCCGCCCGTTGATCATGAGATGGGACCCTGCACGGGCACCCGGTAGGCGCCGAACCTGTGGACCGGCGTTTCAAATATGAAACGCCGGGGGACCTTTCGGTTGCGCCGGGGGTTCTGGAATTTCCCCCTTCAGATCGACTGCACCTCATGGAACAGACAGACGCGCTCATCATCTTCGCGAAGGTCGCCGAGATCGGCTCCATCTCGGCGGCGGCGCGCGCCTTGTCCCTGCCAAAGGCCAAGGTCAGCCGGGCAGTGACGAAGCTCGAGCGGGATTATGGAGCCGTGCTCCTTGAACGAACGACTCGCGGCGTGAAATTGACGGAGGTCGGCGCCCTTCTCCAGGGTCGGGCGACCAGGATCGCCGACGAGATCGAGGCCGCCAAGGCAGAAGTGGCTGCCTATGGCGGAAGTCCGGCCGGAACCTTGAGGATCGGCTGCGCATCCCTGCTCGGAAGAGGCCTTCTGTCCCCGAATATCCCGGAGTTCCTGGCCCAGT
>CAYOJN010000265.1:0-2506 GCA_964404245.1 uncultured Sphingosinicella sp.
GGCTTCTTCTCGATCTCGGGCAATCTGGCGACCCAATATCCGCAGGCGGTTGGCTGGGCGATGGCCAGTGCGATCAAGGGCGACAGCCGGATCGCGGCGACCTGGATCGGCGACGGCGCGACCGCGGAGGGCGATTTCCACAATGCGGTCACGTTCGCCGGCGTCTACCGGGCGCCGGTGATCCTCAATGTCGTCAACAATCAATGGGCGATTTCGACCTTTGCAGGGATCGCCGGGGCCGAGCTCACGACCTTTGCGGCCCGGGCGGTGGGCTATGGCATTGCCGGACTAAGAGTGGACGGCAATGATGCGCTTGCGGTTTTTGCAGCAACAAGATGGGCTGCCGATCGGGCCCGGCTGAATCTCGGCCCGACCCTGATCGAGCTCTTCACCTACCGGGCCGAAGGCCATTCCACTTCCGACGATCCGACCGCCTATCGCCCCCAGGACGCTGGCGCGAAATGGCCGCTCGGCGACCCGATCGATCGCCTTCGACGCCATCTGGTCGGGATCGGCGAATATGACGATCAGCGTCATTCGGAGCTCGAGGAAGACTTGTCGGGCCAGGTTCGCGCTGCGCAGAAGGAAGCCGAGAAGCTCGGAACGCTCGGCAGTGGCCATTTCGAGGACGTGGATTCGATGTTCGCCGACGTATTCGCGGATCGCCCCTGGCATCTCCAGGAACAGTTCGCTCAGGCCCTGGCGGAGTCGAAGGAGCGTTCCCGATGACCGTCATGAACATGATCGAGGCGCTCAACAACGCCCATGACGTGATGATGGGCCGCGACCAGGATATCGTCGTGCTTGGCGAGGATGTCGGCTATTTTGGCGGAGTCTTCCGGGTCACGGCCGGCCTTCAGGCAAAATATGGCCGCTCCCGAGTCTTCGACGCGCCGATCGCCGAAGGCGGGATCGTCGCCACCGGAATCGGAATGGCGCTGTACGGCCTTCGGCCAGTGGTCGAGATCCAGTTCGCCGACTACATCTTTCCCGGCTTCGACCAGATTTTTTCCGAGGCCGGCCGGATCCGCTACCGAACGGCCGGCGAATGGTCGGTGCCGATGGTGATCCGGTCCCCTTATGGCGGCGGCATTTTCGGTGGCCAGACTCACAGCCAGTCGCCCGAGGCCTTTTTCGCTCACATGCCCGGGATCAAGACGGTGATCCCGTCCAATCCGCATGATGCCAAGGGCCTCCTGATCGCAGCCATCGAGGATCCCGATCCCGTTCTCTTCTTCGAGCCGAAGCGAATCTATAACGGTCCGTTCGATGGCTTTTACGAACGGCCGGTGACTCCCTGGGCAAAGCATCCCAGGGCCGAGGTTCCGGAAGGCCATTACCAGGTTCCGATCGGCAAGGCCGCAATCGCCCGCGAGGGTGAGGCAGTGACCATCCTGGCTTACGGCACCATGGTCCATGTCGCTCTTGCGACAGCCGAAGCCGAGGACGTGGATGCGGAAGTCATCGATCTTCGAACCATCGTTCCGGTCGATATCGAGACGATCGAGGAGTCGGTGAAGAAAACGGGACGCTGCGTGATCCTGCACGAGGCGACCCGGACGGCCGGTTTCGGAGCCGAGCTCTCCGCTCTCGTCCAGGAACGCTGCTTCTATCATCTCGAAGCGCCGGTGCAGCGAGTGACCGGTTATGACACGCCGTATCCGCATTCGATGGAATGGACCTACTTTCCCGGCCCGGCGCGCCTGTCCAGCGCCCTCAAGGCCGTATTGAAGGATTGAGAGCAAATGGCCCGCTTTGAATTCAAGCTCCCGGATATTGGCGAGGGCATCGCCGAGGCCGAAATCGTCACCTGGCACGTCAAGGTCGGCGACCAGGTCGCCGAGGATCAGCAGATTGCCGACATGATGACCGACAAGGCGACGGTCGAGATGGAATCGCCGGTTGCGGGGCGGGTCATCGAACTCGCCGGCGAGGTCGGTGACCAGATCCCGATCGGGAGCGTCCTCATCGTTCTCGAAACCGAAGGCGAGGTTCCCGCCGACAGGGAATCGGACGAGGATCCCGAAGAAGTCATCGCCGACGGCATGGCCGAAGTCCCCGAACCCCTCGAAGAGGTCGTCCCGACCACCGACGTCGAGGCCGAAGAGAGACGGGATGGCGGTGACCGCCGAGCCGCCGCTTCGGACCGGCGTCTGGAGGATCGCGGCGAGGGCGAGAGACGGGTGGGCGAATGGCGTGCCGGGCAGTCCACCGCGTCCAGTGAGCCCAAGCCGGAGGCAAAGATCCTTGCTTCACCGGCTGTTCGGGCCCGCGCCCGCGATCTCGGAATCGACCTGGGCCAGGTGCGGCATTCCGGCGATCGGATCCGCCATTCGGACCTCGACGCCTATCTGCTCTACCAGGGCGCGGGCGTTTCCCGGCCATCGGCCGTGCGGCAGGACGAGGAAGTGAAGGTGGTCGGACTTCGCCGCCGTATCTCCGAGAACATGCAGGAAGCCAAGCGCCGGATTCCGCATTTCACCTATGTCGATGAAGTCGATGTCAC